>JALHQP010000039.1 GCA_022841885.1 Aquincola sp.
ACCGCGCCGCGACCACGCTGGTCGAACGCCAGTACGGCGAGGCCACGCGCGACTGGCGGGCGGCGTCCGACCTCGCACTGACCGACCCCACCGCCGCGGGTCAGCGCCTGACGGCGCTGTCGCGCGCACTGGTCGACAAGATGCTGGGCGCCCGCGAGCTGTCGATCCGCGCCGTGGCCGCGACGCCGGGCGACCGCGCCAGCCACGCCCTGAACGTCGGTGTGATCTCGCTGCTGATGGGCAAGCTGTGCGGCCTGTCGGAGGCCGACCTGAACGACCTGGGCACCGGCGCGCTGTCGCACGACATCGGCAAGATCGAGCTGCCGACCAAGCTGCACAAGCACGACGACGCCTGGACCAGCGCCGAGATCGCACGCTACCGCGACCATGTGGCGCTGGGCGTGACGCTGGGCAAGCGCATGGGCCTGGCGCCGGGTGCGCTGCTGGTGATCGGCCAGCACCACGAGCACATCGACGGCAGCGGCTTCCCCAAAGGCGTGGACCTGAACCGCATGAGCCTGTCCTCGCGCGTCGTGGCCCTGGTCAACCGCTACGACAACCTGTGCCACCCGGCGCAGGTGGCGCGCGCGATGACGCCGCACGAGGCGCTGTCGCTGCTGTTCTCGCAGGGCCAGAAGCGCTACGACCCGGCGATCCTGAACACCTTCGTGCGCATGATGGGCGTGTATCCGCCGGGCTCGGTGGTGCAGCTGACCGACGACCGCTGGGCGGTGGTCGAGAGCGTGAACGCGGCGCGTCCGCTCAAGCCCCGCGTGTCGATCCATGTGCCGGGCGTGCCGTCCGACGAAGCGCCCATGCTCGACCTGGCCACCGAGCCGTCGATCGGCATCCGCCGCAGCGTGCCGGTGGCGCAGCTGCCGCGCGACCTGCAGGAGGCGCTGGCACCGCGCGCGCGCTCCTGCTGGTTCTTCGAGTCCGCCGACGGCGACACGTCGGCGGCGCACACGAAGGAGTGCGACACCTGCCATTGAGGCCGGCTGTCGCGGTATTGACAGGGCGCAAGCGCAAGGCTTGCGCGAGGCCCGCCGGAGTCCGTAAAGTTGGGCGTGGACACGCCCGGGATACCCTCTCGATGAGCGCGCTGGCCGCCAGCGTTCAGGCGCGCCTGTCGGCACGCGCCCCCGGCCTCGCGGTGCTGTTGCCGGGCGGGCAGCGGCTCGGCGCCGCCGACGCGCGGGTGCAGCTGACGCTGTCCGACTGGGCCTCGCTGGCCCACCTGGCCACCGGACAGGTGGGCCGCCTTGGCGAGGACTACGTCGAAGGCCGCATCGACCTCGCCGGCGCGATGCGCGACATCGCCGAGGCCGCCGGCAACCTGATCGACGCCGACCCGACGCAGCCTGAGCGCCGGGCCACCGGCTGGTGGCACCAGCTGCTGCGCCACAGCCGCTCGCTCGCACGCCACACGCCCGAGTCCGACGCCAAGCAGGTCGAGTTCCACTACGACGTCTCGGACGACTTCTATGCTCTGTGGCTGGGGCAGCGGCGGGTCTACTCCTGCGCCTACTGGCGCGACGGGGTGCGCGACCTCGATGCGGCCCAGGAAGCCAAGCTCGACCACATCTGCCGCAAGCTGATGCTGCGGCCGGGCGAGCGCTTTCTCGACGTCGGTGCCGGCTGGGGCGGCCTGCTGCTGTGGGCCGCCGAACACTACGGCGTGGACGCCACCGGCATCACGCTGTCGAAGAACCAGCACTCGCATGTCAACCGCGTGATCGAGGACAAGGGCCTCGCGGGGCGTGTGCGCATGCAGCTGGTGGACTACCGCGCGCTCGCCGAGACGCAGCCCTTCGACAAGATCGCCTCGATCGGCATGTTCGAACACGTGGGCCGCGCGCGCCTGCCCGAGTACTTCGCCAAGCTCGCGCGCCTGCTGGCGCCGGGCGGCCTGCTGCTCAACCACGGCATCACGGCCGGCGGCACGAAGAACAGCCAGCTCGGCGCGGGCATCGGCGACTTCGTCGAGCGCTACATCTTTCCGGGTGGCGAGCTGCTGCACGTGTCGCACGTGATGGCGGTGATGGCCGACAGCGGCTGGGAGTCGGTGGACGTCGAGAACCTGCGCCCGCACTACGCGCGCACGCTGTGGGCCTGGTCCGACGGGCTGGAGGCGCATCTGGACGCGGCGCGCGCGGCCAGTTCCGAGCGCGTGCTGCGCGCCTACCGCCTGTACCTGGCCGGCAGCGCGATGGCCTTCGAGCGCGGCTGGATGTCGCTGCACCAGGTGCTGGCGGCCAAGCCCACCGGGCGCGTCGGCGACGGGCCGGTGCGCGGGGCACAATCGGCCTATCCCTTCACGCGCGACTACATCTACCGGCGTTGAGCCGGGCGTCGCTCTCCGATGCTCTACAAATTCAAGTCCAAGGCTGCGGGCGACGTGATCATGCTGGGCCCCAATGGCGACCAGGTGTTGCGGCTGCTCGGCCGCGAGCCGGCGCCCAAGGGCATCTTCGAGCTTGAACACCTGCCGGCGCTGGTGGCCACGCTGGAGCGCGCAGTGGCCGAAGACGATGCGGCGCGTCAGGACGGTGACGGCGGCGCCGACGAGCCGCGCGGCAAGGGCGACGGTGTGACGCTGCGCCAGCGTGTCTGGCCGCTGGTGGAGATGCTCAAGCGCGCGCACGCGGCGCGCGAAGTCATTACCTGGGGGGCATGAATTGAAGCTCTGGAGCGACAGCTGGACCAACGGCGACCGCATCGGCGAGCGCTATGCGGCGGGCCGCATCGACGGCGCGGGTGTGGGCTTCTCCGACAACCTGAACCCGCACCTGACCTGGAGCGAACTGCCGACGGGCACGCAATCGCTGGTGCTGATCTGCCACGACTTCGACGTGCCGTCCAAGGGCGACGACGTCAACAAGACGGACCGCGAGATCCCGAGCGACCTGCCGCGGGTGGACTTCTTCCACTGGCTGCTGGTGGACCTGCCGCCGACGCTGACCCGTATCGCCGAGGGCGAGTTCAGCCGCGGCTTCACGGCGCGCGGCAAGCCCGGCCCGGCCGCGCCACACGGCGCGCGCCAGGGCCTGAACGACTACACCGGCTGGTTCGCCGGCAATGCCGAGATGGCCGGGCAGTACTTCGGCTACGACGGCCCGTTCCCGCCCTTCAACGACTCGCTGGTGCACCACTACGTGTTCACGCTCTACGCCTTGAGCGTGAAGCGCCTGCCGCTCGAGGGCGCCTTCACCGGCGCCCAGGTGCGCGCGGCGCTGGCCGGCCATGTGCTCGACGCGGCGACCTACTCGGGCACCTACACGCTGAACCGGCGTCTGCTGCGCGCCTGACGGCCCCTTGAACGACGACGACCTGACGCGCCTGGTCGCGATCCGCCACGGCGAGACGGCCTGGAACGTGGATACGCGCATCCAGGGCCAGCTCGACGTCGGGCTGAACCCGACCGGGCAACGCCAGGCCGAGCGCCTGGGTCGTGCGCTGGCCGGCGAGCAGATCGACGCGGTGTACTCGAGCGACCTCGGCCGCGCCCACGACACCGCGCGTGCGCTGGCGCGCCACGCCGGCCTGCCGGTGCAGACCGACCCGGCACTGCGCGAGCGCGCCTTCGGCGTCTTCGAAGGCATGACCTTCGCCGAGATCGACCAGCGTTATCCCGACGCGGCGCGACGCTGGCGCCAGCGCGACGCGGGCTTCGGGCCCGAGGGCGGCGAGACGCTGGGCGACTTCTACGCCCGCGTGGTGGCCGCCGTGGCGCGGATCGCCGCGCGCCACCGCGGCCAGCACATCGCGCTGGTGACGCACGGCGGCGTGCTCGATGCGCTGTACCGGGCGGCGGCGCGCGTCGCGCTCGACGCGCCGCGCACCTGGCAGGTGGGCAACGCCAGCATCAACCGCCTGCTGCACGGTGACCATGGCTTCACGCTGGTGGGCTGGGCCGACCGCTTGCATCTCGAAGATCCGGCGCTCGACGAAGGCACGGCCTGACCCGATTGACGCAGCCGCTGCGCCGGGTAGAGTGGCCGCGCGACCCTTGCGCACAGGACGAGGAGACTTCCCATGGCCATCAAGCGCATGACCAAGTCCGATCACCCGCAGTCCTTCGGTGCCTTCAAGCCGGTGGGCCATGTGGTGGTGGCGATGCCCGACGACCCGAGCGCCGCCGCGGCGGCGCAGGCCCTGCGCGCTGCGGGCTTCGAGGCCGAGGACATCCTCGAGTACACCGCGGCCGAGGAGGACGACGAGATGGACCGCATGCTTCAGCATGCGAGCGACCTCGCCGGCTTCGGCTACGAGATCAGCCTGATGCGCCGCTACCAGGAGCTGGCGAAGGAGGGGGCGAGCTGGCTGATCGTGTTCGCGCCCGACGACGACCGGGCGTACAAGGTGGCCGACGTGGTCAAGGCCCACGGCGCCGTGATGGCCGAGAAGTACCACCGGCTGGTCATCGAAGACCTGCTCTAGAACAGCGAGTCGCCGTTCCCGTTCTGGCCCTTCGGTGGCGTGATGCCCAGGTGCCGGTACGCGGCGAGCGTGGCGACACGCCCGCGTGGCGTGCGCTGCAGGAAGCCCTGCTGGATCAGGTAGGGTTCGATCACGTCCTCGATCGTGCCGGCCTCCTCGCCGATCGCTGCGGCCAGGTTCTCCAGCCCGACCGGCCCGCCGTCGAAGCGGTGCACCACCGCCTCGAGCAGCTTGCGGTCCATCACGTCGAAGCCCAGCGGGTCGACGTCGAGCATGACCAGGGCGGCGTCGGCCACCGCCTTGTCGATGCGGCCTTCGGCCTTCACGTCGGCGAAGTCGCGCACGCGGCGCAGCAGGCGGTTGGCGATGCGCGGCGTGCCGCGCGAGCGGCGCGCGATCTCGGTGGCGCCGCCGGCGTCGATCGGCGCCTTCAGCAGGCCGGCCGAGCGGTGCACGATGCGCGCCAGCTCGTCGGGCGTATAGAACTCCAGGCGCGCGACGATGCCGAAGCGGTCGCGCAGCGGGTTGGTCAGCATGCCCGCGCGCGTGGTGGCGCCGACCAGCGTGAAGGGTTGCAGGTCGAGCTTGATCGAACGCGCGGCCGGACCCTCGCCGATCATGATGTCGATCTGGTAGTCCTCGAGCGCGGGGTAGAGGATCTCCTCGACCACCGGGCTCAGGCGATGGATCTCGTCGATGAAGAGCACGTCGTGCGCTTCGAGGTTGGTCAGGATGGCCGCCAGGTCCTTGGGCTTTTCGAGCACCGGGCCCGAGGTCTGGCGCAGGTTGACGCCCAGCTCGGCGGCGACGATGTGCGCCAGCGTCGTCTTGCCCAGGCCCGGCGGACCGAACAGCAGCACATGGTCGAGCGCCTCGGCGCGCTTCTTGGCCGCGCCGATGAAGATCTCGAGCTGCTCGCGTGCCTTGACCTGGCCGACATAGTCCTGCAGCGCCTTGGGTCGCAGCGCGCGCTCGATCGCCTCTTCGTTGGGCGAGGCGCTGGCGGCGCTCACGACGCGGCGCGCCGCGGGCGCGGCGCCGAGGTCGTCGGTCTGGATACTCATCGGGGCATTATCCGCGGGCTATGCTTCGGGCCATGAGTGCATTGCGATCCCTCTTCGTGGCCGCGGCGCTGTGCGCAGCGACCGGTGCGTCCCTGGCCCAGGTCAAGGTCGAAGCTGCCTGGGCCCGACCCACCGTACCGGGCCAGCAAGGCGGCGGCGGCTATCTGTCGATCACGAGTGCAGCGGCCGACCGCCTGTTGGGCGGCAGCACGCCGGTGGCCGAGCGCTTCGAATTGCACACGATGTCCATGAAGGGCGACGTGATGGAGATGCGCCAGGTCGAGTCGATCGCGCTGCCCGCAGGCAAGAAGGTGGAACTCAAGCCCGGCGGCCTGCACGTGATGTTCATCGGCCTGAAGGAGCCGCTCAAGCTCGGCAGCAAGGTGCCGGTGACGCTGAAGCTCGAGAAGGGCGGCGAGCTGAAGGTCGAATTCGAGGTGATGTCGCGGCCGGCGGCGCCGGCTCACAATCACTGAGCTACTTGGACAGCGCCTTCAGCGCGAGCTTGATGCCGTCGGCCACGCCGACGTCCGGCGGCAGGCCCTTCAGCGCCGCCGTGGCCTCGCGCTCGTTGTAGCCCAGCGCGACCAGGGCCTGCGAGATGTCCGACTGCGCGTCGCTGGCCATGCCGGCCGGCGACGCGAGGTCCGGTGCGAGCTTGCCCTTGAGTTCGAGCAGCAGGCGCTCGGCCGTCTTCTTGCCGATGCCGGGCACCTTGGTCAGGCGCACCGCCTGCTGCTGCGCGACGGCCTGCGCGAGTTCGGCGACCGACAGGCCGGACAGCACCGAGAGTGCAGTACGCGGGCCGATGCCGGCGATCTTGATCAGCTCGCGGAAGGTCGCGCGCTCGGCTGCGGTGAGGAAGCCGTAGAGCAGCTGCGCGTCCTCGCGCACGACCAGGTGCGTCAGCAGCGTCACGCGCTCGCCGAGCGCGGGCAGGTTGTAGAAGGTGCTCATCGGCACGTCGACTTCGTAGCCGACGCCATTGCAGTCGATGAGCAGTTGGGGCGGAGACTTCTCCGCCAGCGTTCCGGTGAGGCGGCCGATCATGGCCGCGCATTATGGGCGTCGGTTCATCCGCGACGGAACAGGCCCAGGCGCTGCGCCTCCAGCGCCGCCTCGGCGCGCGAACTCACGTTGAGCTTGCGGTAGATCTGCTTCACATAGTCGGCGATGGTGTGGCGCGACAGGCCGAGCTGCACGCCGATCTCGGGCAGTGTGAAACCCTTGGCCACGCGCAGCAGCACCTCGCTCTCTCGCTCGGTCAGCGACACATGGGGCAGCGCGTTGGCCTGTGGCTTGGCCTGGTCGGCGAAGTAGGCGATGACGCGGCGCGCGATCGACGGCGACAGCGGCGGCTCGCCCTGGCTCATGCGCTGCAGTTGCTCGGCGATCAGCTCGCGCGCCTGCTCCTTGAGGATGTAGCCGAAGGCGCCGGCCTGTAGCGCCGGGAACAGGTGATCGTCGTCGTCGTGGATCGTGACCACGACCGACTGGCAGTCGGACTGCGTCTCGCGCAGCTTCTCGACCACGTCGACGCCCGAGCCGTCGGGCAGGCCGAGGTCGACCAGCGCGAGGTCGAAGCGGATCGCCGACACCAGCTCGAGCGCGTCGTGCACGCGAGCGGCCTCGGAGATCTGGCCGTCGGGAAACACGCGCAGCACCAGGTCCTTCATCCAGGCGCGGATTTCTGGCAGGTCTTCGAGCAACAGGATGGTCTTCATGGCAGGTCCTCGCGATGCAGCGGTGCGATGCAACGGCGGTTGTACTCCAGCTCAGGCCGGCAGCGTGTGTTTTTCCAGCGGAATCGTGAGGCGAATCACGGTTCCGTAGCCTGGGCCGGACTCGACGAGGCATTGGCCCTGCAGTTGCTTGGCGCGGTGCTTC
The DNA here is from genome assembly GCA_022841885.1 of Aquincola sp. Lineage (GTDB taxonomy): Bacteria > Pseudomonadota > Gammaproteobacteria > Burkholderiales > Burkholderiaceae_C > CADEEN01. The sequence goes on from JALHQP010000039.1 coordinate 7,392, forward strand.
ATGCTCGACATGCCGTGACCACGGTCCAGGCGCCCGTCGAGTTCGAGCGGAATGCCCTTGCCGTTGTCCTGGATCTTGAGCTGGAAGTCGCCGCTCGAGATGGTGCAGCGGATCGAGCAGCGCGACGCGCTGCTGTGCTTGATGATGTTGTTGACCGCCTCGCGCAGGATGCGCGTGGTCTGCACGTAGGCGCGCGCCGACAGGGTCTGCGGCAGGTCTTCGTCGGCCGGGGCCTGCCAGTCGCCTTCGACGCCGGTCTGCGACAGGCGGCCCACCACCTCGGCGCGCCAGTCGCCCAGCGCGTCGAGCAGCTTGACCGGCTTGCCTGTGAGACCACGCACCGACAGGCGCATCTCTTCCAGCGCCTCGCGCGCCAGGGTCGAGATGCGTTCGCTCTCGCTCGTGTGCACGATGGTCAGCAGCTTGGCGCCCAGGTCGTCGTGCAGGTCGGCGGCGATGCGCTTGCGCTCCTGCTGCGTGACCTGCTCGACGCGAGCTTCGGCCATCTGCGCGTAGCCACGCTCCATCACGGCGGTGGCCTCGCGCACCCGCGCCTCGAGCGAGGCTTGCAGCTCCTCGGCGGTCTGCAGCGCGCGGCCGTACTGGTGCACCAGCCACACGCCCAGGCACAGGAAGCCGAGCGGCATCGCCAGCGTCGGCAGCACGCGCCATGCGGTGGGCAGCAGGTGCTGCTGCGCGGCCAGCTCGACGCCGACCATCAGGCCGAGCGCACCCATCACGCCGAGCATCGGCCAGAAGTCGCGCCGCCGCTCGCGCCAGGTGGTGTGCAGGTAGAACACCAGGGCGGCGAGCACCTGGATCGCCAGCAACACGTACCAGGAGCTGGCGATCATGTGGATGCGCAGCGGCCCCGCCAGCAGCAGGCTGGCCGGCACGATGGCGCACTGCGCCACCAGTGCGACCTCGATCGGACGCGAGCGCCGGTTCGCGTAATGGAGCAGGAACTGCACGGCGGCGAACGTGACCAGCGGCACCGCGGCGACCACCAGCAGCTCGCTGTCGTAGTTGGGCAGCCCGCTGCCTTGCCACCACAGGCGCGCCGTGATCAGGGCCCAGCCGACCGACAGCGCACCGAAGTAGGCCAGATGGCTCTCGCGCCGGTGCCACCAGCCCATCACGAACACCACCACGCCCATCAGGAGCAGTGCGGCCGAGGCCACCTGCGGCAGCGTGGACTTCAGCAGCATCAAGCCGGCGTGCCGTGCGTGCAGCTCGTCGTAGGGCCCGATCGACGGTGCCGACAGGCCGGCCGCGCGCTGGCGCGACGCGACCTGGTCGAGCGGGTAGCCGGCCAGGCGCAGGTCCAGCGTATTGCCGCGCGCGTCGAGCAGCGCGGCCGGCAGCGGCACCAGCAGCGGGCGTTCGCAATCGAGCCGGATCGGGTCCGTCATGCGCCCGGCCGCGTGCAGGCGCTGGCCGTTGAGGTGCACCTCGACGTTGCCGCAGGCGCGCTCGACCAGCAGGCCGAGCAGTTCACCGCGCTCGTGCGTGCCGACGGCGTCGAAGCGCAGCCGGTACCAGGCCGGCGTGCGCGCGCGGGGACGCGACTGCTCCCAGTCGTCCGGCAGCGGCACGACGCGCCAGGCGGCATCGGTGGGGAAGCGCGCGCCGCCGTTGTCGTCGGCGATCAGCGCATCGGCGAAGCGCAGCGTCGCGAAGGCCTGGGCCTGGGCCGCGCCGGCGAACAGCAGGCACAGCGCGGCGATCCAGGCGACATGACGGGGCATGCGATCGATTGTGCAGGATGGTCTGCGCGCGCCGTGGCAGCGACAATCGCGCCTTCGTTGCATCCTGCGCACCCGCGCGACCCGCCTTGATCCTGCGACTCGCCTTCACGCCGGTGGACAACCAGCGCCTGGCACACCTGGCCGGCGCGCTCGACGCGCACCTGCGCGCGGTCGAGTCCGCGCTCGGTGTCACGATCACGCGCCGCCACGAGGTCTTTCGCATCGACGGCGCGAAGGCGGCGGCCGAGCGTGCCAAGGCCGTGCTGGAGGCGCTGTACCTGCGCGCCGCGCGGCCGATCGGCGAGCAGGCGTTGCAGCTGGCGCTGGCCGACGCGCAGGCGCCGCGCGCGGTCGCGCCGCACACCCACGGCCCGGACGACGCCATCGTGCTGCACACGCGTCGCGCCGACCTCGAGGGGCGCACGCCGAACCAGCGCCAGTACCTGCGCCACATCCTGGACCACGACATCGCCTTCGGCATCGGCCCGGCGGGCACCGGCAAGACCTTCCTGGCGGTGGCGTGCGCGGTGGATGCGCTCGAGCGCAGCAGCGTCCAGCGCATCATCCTGACGCGTCCCGCGGTCGAGGCCGGCGAGCGCCTGGGCTTTCTGCCCGGCGACTTGTCGCAGAAGGTCGACCCCTACCTGCGCCCGCTCTACGACGCGCTGTACGACCTGATGGGCTTCGACCGCGTGACCAAGGCCTTCGAGAAGGGCCTGCTCGAGATCGCGCCGCTGGCCTTCATGCGCGGGCGCACGCTCAACCACGCCTTCGTGATCCTCGACGAGGCGCAGAACACCACGCCCGAGCAGATGAAGATGTTCCTGACGCGCATCGGCTTCGGCAGCAAGGCGGTGGTCACCGGCGACACGAGCCAGATCGACCTGCCCAAGGGTGCGACCAGCGGCCTGGTCGAGGCCGAGCAGGTGCTCGCGCGCATCAAGGGCATCGCGATGACGCGCTTCACCTCGGCGGACGTGGTGCGCCATCCGCTGGTGGCGCGCATCGTCGAGGCCTACGAGCGGGCGAACAAGGCCGATGGCACCTGAGCTGCGCCTGTCGCTGCAGCAGCCCGACGGCCGGCACCGCGCGGTGCTGGCGCGGCACCGCGTCGCACGCTGGCTGCGCGCGACGCTCGAGGCGCCGGCCGAGATCACGGTGCGCATCGTCGACGAGGCCGAAGCCCGCGCGCTGAACCAAGGCTACCGAAGGCGCGACTACGCCACCAATGTGCTGACCTTCGACTACCAGCGCGAGCCGGTCGTGGTGGCCGACCTGGTGCTGTGCGCACCCGTGGTGGCGCGCGAGGCGCGCGAGCAGCGCAAGCCCCTCGAGGCCCACTATGCGCACCTGCTGGTGCACGGGGCCCTGCACGCGCAGGGCTGGGACCATCTGCGCGCGGCCGAGGCGCGGCGCATGGAGGCGCTCGAGACGCGGCTGCTGGCCGCGCTCGGCTACGCCGACCCGTACGTACCGCGCTAGCCTCGCATGCTCAGATAACGTTTGCGCCAGAAGAAGGCGCCGAAACCAAGCCCCAGCAGCGCCATCAGGCCGATCGTGACCCAGACCCCGGTGGCGGTGTGGATCAGCGGCAGGCTGTCGAAGTTCATGCCGAAGAAGCCCGTGATCAGGTTCAGCGGCATGAAGATGGCTGTCAGCACGGTCAGCGTGCGCATGATGTCGTTGGTGCGGTGGCCGAGCGCCGAGAAGTGCATCTGCACCGCGTTCTCGGCCGACTGCTCGAGGCGCCGCACATGCGCCAGCACGCGCTCGATGTGCTCGAGCACGTCGCGCGAGCGCACGCGCAGCAGTTCGTGTTCGCGCCGCGCCGCCGCGTCGGCCGCTTCGGGCCACTCGTCGAGCGCGTCGATCCACTCCTGCACCGCCGAGCGCTGGTCCTCGCAGGTGTCCTCGAGCTGGTGCAGCGCATTGCGCGCGTCCAGCAGCAGCGGCCAGTCGTGGAAGCGGCTCGCCGGATTGAGCAGCTCGCGTTGCAGGAAACCGAGCTGGCGTGTCAGCAGGCGCCTCAGGTCGAGGTAGCTGTCGACCATGTGGTTGACCATGCGCAGCATCAGGTCGGCCGGGTTGGTCGGCAGACGGGCGCTGCCGCGCAGCTCGGCACCGGCAGCCAGGCTGGCCAGGCGCTGCGCGAAGTGGTCGCGCACCGCGCAGTCGGCCGGGTGCACCGTGATCAGCACGCGGTCGAACAGCGCAAAGCCGACCGGGCTGGTGTCGATCGACGACAGCGCCTGGCGCGCGGTGGCCAGCGTGCCGCGTTCGTCGTCGACGAACAGCTTTTCGCTGCCGGCGCCGGCGGCCAGGCGTCGGAACACCATCAGGTCGTACCAGGAGGTGTAGTCGTAGTGGCTCGGCAGCTGGTTGTTCAGCAGGTCCGACACATGCAGATCGACCAGCGCGCCGCCCTCCCAGCGCTGCAGGCGCTCCTGCAACTCGGCCGCGCGAACCTCGAACTCGCGCCGCGCGCTGCCGACCCAGACAAAGCCGGTGGCCGGCAGTGCCTCCGGCAGGCTGTCCAGTTCGGTGAAGCGGTCGGCGCTGACGTGGAAGATGCGCATCGTCGGCGCCGGCGGCTCAGGGCCTCAGCAGGCGCGCTGCATCGAGTGCGAAGTAGCTCAACACGCCATCGGCACCGGCCCGCTTGAACGCGAGCAGCGACTCCATCATCACCGCGTCGTGGTCGAGCCAGCCGTTCGCGGCGGCCGCCTTGAGCATGCTGTACTCGCCGCTGACCTGGTAGGCAAAGGTCGGCATGCGAAACGTTTCCTTCACGCGGCGTACGATGTCCAGGTACGGCATGCCGGGCTTGACCATCACCATGTCCGCGCCCTCGGCGATGTCCAGCTGCACCTCGCGCAGCGCCTCGTCGCTGTTGGCCGGGTCCATCTGGTAGACCTTCTTGTCGCTCTTGCCGAGGTTCTTCGCTGAGCCCACGGCGTCGCGGAAGGGGCCGTAGAAGGCGCTGGCGTACTTGGCGCTGTAGGCCATGATGCGCGTGTGGATGTGGCCCTCGGCTTCGAGCGCGTCGCGGATCGCCCCGATGCGCCCGTCCATCATGTCGCTCGGCGCCGTGATGTCGACGCCGGCCTCGGCCTGCACCACCGCCTGCTTGACGAGCACCTCGACCGACTCGTCGTTGAGGATGTAGCCGCTGTCGTCGAGCAGGCCGTCCTGGCCGTGCGAGGTGAAGGGGTCGAGCGCCACGTCGGTCAGCAGGGCGAGCTGCGGGAAGCGCGCTTTCAGTTCACGCACCGCGCGCGGCACCAGCCCCTCAGGGTTGAGCGCTTCGCGGCCGTCGGGCGTCTTCAGCGACGTGTCGATCACCGGGAACAGGGCCATCACCGGCACGCCCAGCGACACACAGGCCTCGGCCTGCGCGAACAGGCGGTCGACCGACAGGCGCTGCACGCCGGGCATCGAGGGGACGTCCTGCGCCTGGTTCTTGCCGTCGAGCACGAACACCGGGTAGATCAGGTCCGAGGGCGCGAGCCGGGTTTCACGCACCAGCGAACGGATCGCGGCGTCGCGGCGCAGGCGCCGCGGGCGGCTGGCGGGAAACGGAGGCAGAGGCGTCGTCATGGCGCGGGTTGGGCTGTCCTGCTCGACGTGTATCGGGGCCGTTACACAAGTCACGGACTCTGATACATTGGTTGGCGAATGATAGCCGCGAGGCCGTCATTCCCTGCTTTACCTCCCTGAGCAGGTGCCTTAGCGTGATGACAGCGATAAGGCATTGCAAGCCCCAGCCGGAAGGCTGGGGCTTTTTTTCGGGCGCGTTTTCGATAATGCAATCCATGAGCACCGGCTACCTCTGGATCAAGGCACTGCACATCGTGTTCGTCGCGAGCTGGTTCGCGGGCCTGTTCTACCTGCCGCGCCTGCTGGTCAACCTGGCGCAGGTGCCGGCCGACAGCCACGCCGAGCGCGAACGCCTGCTGCTGATGGGCCAGCGCCTGTACCGCTTCGCGTCGCTGCTGATGCTGCCGGCGCTCGGCCTGGGCTTGTGGCTGTGGCTCGGCTATGGCGTCACCGGGGGCTGGTTGCACGCCAAGCTGCTGGTTGTCGTGGGTGCGATCGGTTACCACCACGCCTGCCGCTCCCTGCTGCGCGCCTTCGAGCAGCATCGCAACCGGCGCAGCGAGCGCTGGTTCCGGGTCTTCAACGAGGTGTCGGTGCTGCTGTTCGCGGCGGCGGTCGTGCTGGTTGTCGTGAAGCCGTTCTGATGACGCATCGAAGCACCGCGCTGCCGCTGGCGTGTTTCGCCGCGGTGCTGGTGCTGTACGCGAGCCTGTACCCCTTCGAAGGTTGGCGCTGGCCCCCCGGCGTCGATGGCGTCGGCGTGCTCGTGCTGCCCTGGCCGCAATGGCGCGACCGCTTCGACGACTGGGCCAACGGCCTGGGCTACATGCCGCTCGGGGCGCTGATCTACGGTGCCGTGGTGCGTGGGGGCGGGCGTGCGAAGCAGGCCTTCGCGCTCGCGCTCGTGCTGCCCGCGCTGCTGTCCTACGGTGTCGAGCTGGGCCAGCAGTTCATGCCCGGCCGTGTGCCGTCGGCCAAGGACTTCAGCCTCAACGTCGCGGGCGCGCTCGGGGGTTCGCTGGTGGCGGCGGCACTGCAGTCGACCGGCCTGGTCGACCGCTGGCAGGCGCTGCGCGAACGCTGGTTTGCCGGCGACAGCGCGATGGCGCTGCTGCTGTTGTTGCTCTGGCCGGTGGCCTTGCTGTTCCCCGCGCCGGTGCCGCTCGGCCTGGGCCATGTGTGGGGGGAACTGCGCGCGGGCCTTCAAGCTGCCGTCGCCGACACACCATGGGAAGCCGATGCAGCCGCCTGGCTGGCTCGCGACGGCCGCCCCGGGCTGCCGCTGTCGCGCCTGCAGGAAGGGCTGATCGTCTCCCTCGGCCTGCTCGCGCCCTGCCTGCTGGCCTACGCGACCACCACCGCGGGCCTGCACCGGTTGTGGCTGCTGCTCGGTGCGCTGGCGCTGGGCCTGGGCGTCACGACCTTGTCGACCGCGTTGAACTTCGGCCCGGCGCACGCGCTGGCCTGGTGGTCGCCGACCATGCTGCCGGCACTGACCGTCGGCACGCTGCTCGCGCTGGCGGCGCTCGGCCTCGGTCGCCGCCTGGCCAGCGCGCTGGGTTTCACCGCGCTCGCACTGCTGGTGACGCTGGTGGCGCAGGCGCCATCCGATCCGTACTACGCGGCCAGCCTGCAAGGCTGGGAGCAGGGGCGCTTCATCCGCTTCCACGGCATTGCGCAATGGGTGGGCTGGTTGTGGCCGTTCGCCGCGATGGCCTGGCTGCTCTCGAGAATGGCCCGCCGCGGCGACGACTGAGGGCCGACTCCTACAATCGGTCCATGACCGAGAGCTACTACGAGAGGCATATCTTCTTCTGCCTCAACCAGCGCGACAACGGCGAAGCCTGTTGCGCCGACCGCGACGCGCAAAGCGGCTTCGACCGCTGCAAGTCGCGCGTCAAAGCGGCCGGGCTGATGGGCCGCGGCGGCGTGCGCGTCAACAGGGCCGGCTGCCTCGACCGTTGCGCCGGCGGGCCGGTGGCCGTGGTCTATCCCGAGGCCGTCTGGTACACCTACGTCGACCCGCAGGACATCGACGAGATCGTCGACTCGCATCTGATCAAGGGCCAGGTGGTCGAGCGCCTGCGGTTGGCGCCCGACGTGGGCCGGTGAACCCGCGCACCGAACGGCGTACGCTGGCCGGCCCGGCCGGCGACCTGGTCTGCGCGCTCGACGCCCCCGACGGCGAGGCCCGCGGCCTGGCGCTGATCTGCCATCCGCACCCGCAGCATGGCGGCACGCTCGACAACAAGGTCGTTGCAACGCTGGCGCGCGCCTTCGTGCAGCGCGGCTGGCGCAGCGTGCGTTTCAACTTCCGCGGCGTCGGCGGGTCCGGCGGCGCCTGGGACGAAGGCCGCGGCGAAATCGACGACGCACTCGCCGTCGTGGCCGCGTTGCGTGGCGACGGCGAAGCGCTCGCGCTGGCCGGCTTCTCGTTCGGCGCGTATGTCGCGTCGCAGGTGGCCGCGAGGCTGCGGCCCGAGCAGCTGGTGCTGGTCGGCCCCGCGACACAGAACTTCACCGTCGCGTCCGTGCCCGCGGGTACGCTCGTGGTCCATGGCGAGGCCGACGAGGTGGTGCCGCTCGCTTCCACGCTCGACTGGGCGCGCCCGCAGGCGCAGCCCGTCGTGGTGGTGCCGGGCGGCAGCCATTTCTTCCACGGCCAGTTGCCCTTGCTCAAGGCCCTGGTGCTGCGGCACCTCGGCCAAACCGACTCCCTGACCTTCCCCTGATGAAAAACTTGCTCGCTCTCCTGGTGGCCGCGGCGGCCACCCTGCTGTCCTTGCCCGTGCGCGCACAGGCGCTGCAGCCACCCGAGCTGGCCGCGCGCCAGTACCTGCTGCTCGACCTGACCACTGGCCAGACCCTGGCCGAACGCGACGCCGACTCGGCCACCGACCCGGCCTCGTTGACCAAGCTGATGACGGCTTACGTGGTGTTCGGCGCGCTGCGCGACAAGAAGCTCGCGCTCGAGCAGCCGATCCCGGTCAGCAAGCGGGCCTGGGAGGAGCGCAAGGGCGACCCGTCGCTGATGTTCATCGACACGACGATGAAGCCCACGGTCGACGAGCTGCTGCACGGCATGATCGTCGTGTCGGGCAACGACGCGTCGGTGGCGCTGGCCGAGGCCGTGGCTGGCAACGTCGAGACCTTCGTCGAGATGATGAACCGCCAGGCCCAGGCCTGGGGGCTGAAGAACACGGCGTTCCGCAACGTGACCGGCATGAGCGAGGCCGGCCACCGTGCGAGCGCGCGCGACATCGCGGTGATCGCCTCGCACGTGGTGCGCGACTTTCCGCAACAGTACGCGCGCTACTACGCGATCAAGGAGTACACGTACAACAAGATCCGGCAGGACAACCGCAACCTGCTGCTGCGCCGCGACGCGACCGTCGATGGCATGAAGACCGGCTTCACGGATGCTGCGGGCTACTGCCTGGTGGCCAGCGCCACGCGCGAGTACCCGAACATCGGTGCGGGCCAGAAGCGGCGACTGCTGTCGGTGGTGCTCGGCACCGCGTCGCGCGAGGCGCGCGCCAGCGAGAGCCAGAAGCTGCTGAACTGGGGCTTCACCGCCTTCGACCCGGTGCGCCTGTTCGAGGCCGGCAAGCCGATCGTGACGCCCGAAGTCTGGAAGGGCACGCAGCGCACGGCCAAGCTCGGCGCCGAAGGGCCGGTCGTGATTGCGGTGCCGCGCGGCGAGGGTGACAAGCTCAAGACCCAGGTCGTGCGCACCGACCCGCTGGTGGCGCCGCTGACGCAGGGCCAGCGTGTCGGCACGCTGAAGGTCACCACCGCCGCCGGCGCGCCGGTGACCGAGCTGCCGCTGGTGGTGCAGGAGGCGGTCGAGCAGGCCGGCATCTTCGGCCGCGCCTGGGACTCGATCCGCCTGTGGATCAAGTGAGCCGCAGTGCCACAATGGCCTGAACCGGAGAGCGCGCGATGAGCATGGACCGTCTCTGCTACCTCAACGGCGCCTACAAGCCGCTGGCGCTGGCGCAGGTGTCGGTGCTCGACCGCGGCTTCATCTTCGGCGACGGCATCTACGAGGTGGTGCCGGTTTACGGACGCAAGCTGTTCCGCTTCGACGAGCACCTGGCGCGGCTGGAGCGCTCGCTGGCCAAGGTCCGCATTCCGGACCCATGCACGCGCGAGCAATGGCTGGAGCGCTGCCGCAAGCTGGTGGCCGCCCTCTACGAAGGCGAGCGCGTCGAGGACCAGGTGATCTACCTGCAGGTTACGCGCGGCGTGGCGCCACGCGATCACGTGATGCCCGAGGGCCTGACACCCACGGTCTTCATGATGTGCAACCCGATGAAGGCGCCGACCGCCGAGCAGCGCCACCACGGCGTGGCGTGCACGACGGCTCGCGACTTCCGCTGGGAACGCGGCGACATCAAGAGCGTCTCGCTGCTCGGCAATGTGCTCGCGCGCCAGATGTCGGCCGACCATGGTGCGCTGGAAACCATCATGTTCCGCGAAGGGCCGCATGGCGGGCCGTGGCTGACCGAGGCCTCGGGCAGCAACGTCTGGATCGTCAAGGACGGCGCGTTGCTCGGGCCACCCAAGAGCGAGCATGTGCTCGAGGGCATCCGCGTCGAACTGCTGCACGAGCTGTGCGAGGAAGAGGGCATCGCCTACAACCTGAAGCCGATCAGCGAAGCCGACGTGCGCGCGGCCGACGAGGTGCTGCTGACCTCGGCCACCAAGGAGGTGCTGCCGGTGACCCGGATCGACGGCGACGCCGTCGGCCACGGCGCACTGCGCGGCAGGCCAGGCCCGGTGTACTCGCGCCTGTACGAGGCCTACCAGCGGGCCAAATCCTTGCAATCGATCTGAGCGGCCTGACCTGCTGTGGCATGAACGTCCGTCCCGTCCCGCCTGAGCAGAGCCTGATCGAGTACCCGAGCGCGTTCCCGATCAAGGTGATGGGTGTGCATGTCGAGGGCTTCACCGAGGCCATCGTTGCCGTCGCGCGCCAGTTCGACCCCGGCTTCGACGTCGCCACGGTCGAATCGCGCCCGAGCAAGGGCGGCAACTACCTGGGCCTGACGATCACCGTCACCGCCACCAGCCGCGAACAGCTCGACGAGCTCTACCGCACGTTGTCGACGCACCCGATGGTCAAGGTGGTGCTGTAGGCGGCTCAGCTGGCCGGCCTGGCCAGCCTGGCGTCGACTTCCTTGGCCTTGAGTTCGGCGCCCGGCTCGCCGTTGCGCGCTGCGGCGGCGTACCAGTAGCGCGCCTCGGCGAGGTCGCGCTCGATGCCGTCGCCGCTCTCGAGCATCGAGGCATAGAGGTACATCGCGCCGACGTCGCCGCCTTGAGCGGCGATGCGGTACCAGCGGGCGGCCAGCGCCGGGTCCTTCTGCGCACCGCGGCCCAGGTAGTGTGCGGTGGCCAGCGCCACCTGCGCGTCCACGCTGCCGGACTCGGCTGCGCGGCGTTGCCAATGCACGGCCTGCCCCAGGTCCACGGCCAAGCCGGTGCGGCCCTGCTCATGAAGCTCGGCCAGGCCGACCATCGCGGTCACGAAGCCGGCCTCGGCGGCGCGGGTCATGTGGCGCAGGGCCTCGCGATCGCTCGCACGCGGCAGTTCGCGCCGCAGGTGCATCACGGCCAGGTTGTAGTCGGCGGCGGCCACACCCTGCGCCGCCAGCTGCGTGAAGGCCGTGCGCGCACGCGCCAGATCGCCGCGCTGGTAGGCGGCCACGGCGGCGGGCAGCGAGTCGGCGGCCTGCGCGGGCAGCCAGGACAGCGAGAGCAGGGCGGCGAGCAGCAGCGGTTTCATGAGCGGCATGAGGGCGACGATACTCCTGCCGTCAGTCGCCCGGACGCGGCAAGCCTTTCACCCTCGTGCGAGACTGGTTGCCGATGCTGATCCGCCACCTCGGCCGTTGCGACTGGCAGGCCACCGCCGACGCGATGTGCGCCTTCACCGAGGCGCGAAGCGAGCGCACGCCCGACGAACTGTGGCTGGCCGAGCACGAGCCGGTATTCACCCAGGGGGTGGCCGGTCGCGCCGAGCATGTGCACGGCGCCGGTGCGATCCCGGTGCGGCAAAGCAATCGTGGCGGCCAGGTGACGTACCACGGGCCGGGCCAGGTGGTGGCCTACCCGCTGCTGGACCTGCGGCGCCAGGGTATCTACGTCAAGGAGTACGTGTTCCGGATCGAGGCGGCCGTGCTCAAGGTACTCGAGAGCTACGGCGTCACCGGCCACAGGGTGAGCGGCGCGCCCGGTCTGTACGTGCGCCTGGACGACCCCTTCGGCCATGCCGCGTTGGCCGGCCCGGCCGATCCGCGCGAGCCGTTCCGCGGGCTCGGCAAGATCGCCGCGCTGGGCATCAAGGTCAGCCGGCACTGCACGTACCACGGGGTGGCGCTGAACGTCGCGATGGACCTGGAACCCTTCACGCGCATCGACCCTTGCGGCTTCGCCGGGCTGGCGACCGTGGATCTGGCTAGACTGGGCGTGCCCGCCACCTGGGGCGAAGCGGCCGACCGGCTCGCGCAGCGTCTGGTGGGGCAGTTCACGCCATGACAGACACCACCTACGACCCGACCGCCAAGCAGAAGGCGCAGGCCAAGACCGCGCGCATCCCGATCAAGGTGGTGCCGGCCGAGGCTTTGAAGAAGCCGGACTGGATCCGCGTCAAGGCGGCGACGCCGAACTCGCGCTTCTACGAGATCAAGCAGATCCTGCGCGAGCACAAGCTGCACTCGGTGTGCGAGGAGGCCTCGTGCCCGAACATCGGCGAGTGCTTCGGCAAGGGTACGGCCACCTTCATGATCATGGGCGACAAGTGCACGCGTCGCTGCCCGTTCTGCGACGTGGGCCATGGCCGTCCGGACCCGTTGGATGCGGATGAGCCGGCCAACCTCGCCAAGACCATCGCGGCGCTGAAGCTCAAGTACGTGGTGATTACCAGCGTCGACCGCGACGACCTGCGCGACGGCGGTGCGGCGCACTTCGTCGAGTGCATTCGCCAGACGCGCGAGCAGTCGCCGGCGACGACGATCGAGGTGCTGGTGCCGGACTTCCGCGGCCGCGACGACCGCGCGCTCGAGATCCTGAAGGCCGCGCCGCCCGATGTGATGAACCACAACCTCGAGACGGTGCCACGCCTGTACAAGGAGGCGCGCCCGGGCAGCGACTACGCGTTCAGCCTGAACCTGCTGAAGAAGTTCAAGGCGCTGTTCCCGCAGATCCCGACCAAGAGCGGCCTGATGGTCGGGCTGGGCGAGACCGACGACGAGATCTTGGCCGTGATGCGCGACATGCGCGCGCATCACATCGACATGCTGACAATCGGCCAGTACCTAGCGCCTTCGGGCCACCACCTGCCGGTGCGGCGCTACGTGCACCCGGACACCTTCAGGATGTTCGAGCGCGAGGCCGCCGCATTGGGCTTCACCCATGCGGCTGTCGGCCCGCTGGTGCGTTCGAGCTACCACGCCGACCAGCAGGCGCACGCGGCCGGCGTCGGGGCGGCCTGAGCGACGCGCTGCGGCGGAATTCACGCCGCGGCAGGTTGCGGCACGCCGCCGCCAAATCTGCTTGCAACTGGCAGCGCCTCGCGACCCGTTTCGCGGGCACGCTTCGGGGATGCATTGCCGACCTGTGTTTCCAAGCCGCCTACGCCTTCACGCGGCAGCACTGTCACTGAGCCTGCTCGCCGCCTGCGGCGGGGGTGGTGGCGGTGACGATGCGGCGCCGGCCGGCGGTGGCGGAGCCTCGGCACCGGGCGGCGGCACCTCGACTGGCGCCGACGTCACCTGCGGCCTGGCCAACTTCGACGCCGACGCGCTGCGCCTGATCAACCAATACCGTGCGGCGGGTGCGAGTTGCGGCAGCCGCGGCAGCTTCGCTCCAGCGTCGGCGCTGTCGGCGCAGGCCCAGCTGACCCGTGCGGCCTATGGTCACTCGCGCGACATGGCCGACAACAACTACTTCAGCCACACCAGCCTCGATGGACGCACGCCCGGCACCCGCGTCAGCGCCGCGGGCTACAGCTGGTCCGGCGTCGGCGAGAACATCGCCGCGGGCTATGGCAACGTGCAGGCGGTGGTGGACGGATGGATGGCCAGCGACGGCCACTGCGCCAACCTGATGAGCGCGAGTTTCACGCAGTACGGCTTGGCCTGTGCGCGCAACGACGCGAGTACGTACCGGCTGTACTGGACGCTGAACCTGGCGCGGCCTTGAGCGGGCCGCGTGGCTCAGCCTTCGGCCAGCAGTTCGCCGATCAGCGTGTGCAGCGCCGTGAAATCGGGCGCCCCCAAGTAGCGCTTGACGACCCGCCCCTGCTTGTCGATCAGGAAGGTGGTCGGCGTCATCTGCACGTCGCCGAAGGCCTTGGCGATCGTGCCGGTGTTGTCGATCGCCACGCCGAACGGCAGCTTGCGCGTCTCGGCGAAGCGGGCCACGTAGGCCGGCGGGTCGTAGCTCATCGCCACCGCCACCGTCTCGTAACCGCGCGACTTGAACTTCTCGTGCGTGGCGACGATCTGCGGCATCTCGGCCACGCAGGTCGTGCAGCTGGTGGCCCAGAAGTTCACCAGCAGCACCTTGCCGCGCATGGTTTCGGTGGACGCCTTGCTGCCGTCGAGCAAGGTGTACGACACTGCGGGGGCCGGCTCGCGCGCCGCAAGCACGCGCCAGGCCGCAAGAGCGGCGGTCGCACCGATGGCGACGATCAAGGCGAGCAGGACAGGGCGGGTGAGCTTCATGGGAGACAGCGCAATGCAGCGACGCGAGTTTACGGTGCGGTGGATCCTGTTGTCAGGGCTCGGGTTCCCTGCCTTGACCCAGGCCAAGCTGCTGAGCGAGACGGATGCCGCATCCGGCGTGCGTACAGCGCTGGAACGCGGCGCCACGTCGGCGGTGGCGCTGCTGGGCCGCAGCGACGGTTTCCTGGGCAATCCGAAGGTCAAGATCGAGCTTCCGGGTTTCCTGAAGGACGCCGCCAAGCTCCTGCAGGCCACCGGCCAGGGCAAGCGTGTCGACGAGTTGGTGACGGCGATGAACCGGGCTGCCGAGGCGGCGGTGCCCGAGGCCAAGGCGCTGTTGGTCGGGGCCGTGAAGTCGATGTCGGTCGAGGACGCGGTGAAGATCGTGCAGGGCGGCGACACCTCGGTGACGCAGTTCTTCAGCACCAAGACGCGCGAACCGCTGGGGGCGAAGTTCATGCCCATCGTCGAGCGCGCGACCGCGCGGGTGGCGCTGGCCAAGAAGTACGATGCGGTGGCCGGCAAGGCGGCCGGCCTGGGTCTCGTCAAGAAGGACGACGCCAACCTGAACGCCTACGTCAGCGCCAAGGCGCTCGACGGCCTGTACTTCATGATCGGCGAGGAAGAGAAGAAGATCCGCCGCGACCCGGTGGCCACCGGCAGCGCGATCCTGAAGAAGGTATTTGGCGGCTGAAACATCGCGGCGCCGGATAATCGGCCGCGATGTTCCTTGTCTCCCGACTCGCCGCGGTGCTGGCGGCCTGCAGCGCACTGGCCTGTACACCCACACTCGATTGGCGCGAGCTGCGGCCCGCCGGCAGCAGCGCGCAGCTGATGTTTCCCTGCAAGCCGGCGAGCCACGTGCGCCAGGTCACGCTGGCGGGGGCAGCGGTCGAGATGTCGATGTTCGCCTGCAGTGCCGGCGCAGCCACCTATGCGCTGGCCTTTGCCGACATGGCCGACCCGGCGCGCGTGACACCCGCCCTTGCGGAACTCGCGCGTGCGGCGAGCACCCATCTGCAGCCGAGCGTACCGCCCAGTTCGACGCCGATCCGCGTGCAGGGCATGACGCCCAACGACCAGGCCGCGCGCTGGCAGATTGCCGGCCGCCTGCCTGACGGACGCGCGGTTCAGGAGCAGGCCGCGTTCTTCGCCTACGGCACGCGGGTGTACCAGGCCACGGTCGTCGGCGAGCGGCTGGACGCCGAGTCGCTCGAGACCTTCTTCGGCGCCCTGCGCGTGGGCGGGTGAGCGGCGCCTCGACGCTTCGCGCCGCGCCGCTGGCCGCCCGCGTGGCGGTGGCGATGTTCCTGGCGTTCGCCTTCGCCTACTTCTTTTCGGCCCTGCTGCGTGCGGTGACCGCGACGCTGGCCCCGGCCTTCAGCGCCGAGCTGGGCCTGTCCTCGGGGGACCTCGGGCTGCTCGCCGGGGCCTACTTCCTGGGCTTTTCGGTCATGCAGCTGCCGCTGGGCCGCTGGCTCGATCGCATCGGGCCGCGGCGTGTGCTGCTGGGTTTCCTGTGCGTGGCCGTCGTGGCCTGTGCCGCGTTCGCGCAGGCCGGCAGCTTCGTCGGCCTCTGGGCTGCGCGGGCGCTGATCGGCGTCGGCGTGTCGGCCTGCCTGATGGCGCCGATGACGGCTTACCGCCGTCACCTCAACCCGACAGCGCAGTTGCGCGCCAACTCTTGGATGCTGATGACCGGCTCGCTCGGCATGCTGGCTTCCACGTTGCCCGTGCAGTGGCTGATGCCGCTGCTCGGCTGGCGCGGCCTGTTCTGGGTCGTCGCGGCCATGCTCGTGCTGGCGATGCTGCTGATTGCAGCGCTGGTGCCACGCGACAGCCCGGTGATGGCTGTGACGCCGGACGAACCGCCGGCGAGCTACCGATCGATCTTCCTGCATCCCTACTTTGTGCGCCTGGCGCCACTGGCCTTCGTGCTCTACGGCGGCCTGCTGGCCGTGCAGTCCCTGTGGGCAGGGCCCTGGCTCACGCAGGTGGCCGGACGCAGCGCCGGCGAGGCGGCGCAGGGGCTGTTCGCGATCAACCTGGCGATGCTGTGCGCGTTCTTCTCGTGGGGTGTGTTGATGCCCCGCCTGGGACGCCTGGGGTGGACGGTGGATCGGCTGATCGCGCTCGGCGTGCCGCTGCCGCTGGGGCTGCTGGCAATCGCAGTGGTCCTGGGGCCCGAGGCCCAGGCGCCATGGTGGGCGCTCTGGTGTGTGTCGTGCACCGTGGTCTCGCTCAGCCAGCCGGCCGTCGGACAGGCCTTCCCGACGGCGGTGGCCGGGCGCGCGCTTTCGGCCTACAACCTCGTGATCTTCCTCGGTGTGTTCTGCGTGCAGTGGGGCATGGGCCTCGTGATCGACCTGCTGGCAGGCATGGGATGGGAGCGGTCGATGGCCATGCGTGCGGCCTTCGGCCTGCTGTGCGTGGCTGCCACGGCCTCCTACGGCTGGTTCCTGCTGAGGCGTGGCAACGGATAATCAGCGTCGACTGCTCTGCATCCCATGGCCGGCCTGCTCATCATCGCCCATGCCCCGCTCGCTTCGGCGCTGCGGCAAGTGGCCGAGCATGCGTTCCCGGGCTGCGCCACGAGCGTCCAGGCGATCGACGTGCTGCCTGAGACGACGCCGGAGGAGCTGCAGGCACGTGCCGCCGATCTGCTGGCGACGCTGGGCGACACGCTGATCCTGACCGACGTGTTCGGCGCCACGCCGAGCAATGTGGCGCAGCGCCTTGCCGATGGCTTGCATGTGCGCGTCGTGACGGGCGTGAACGTGCCGATGCTGTGGCGCACCCTGTGCTACGCCGACGAGCCATTGGACGCGCTGGTGGCGCGCGCGATGGCCGGTGCCACGCAGGGCGTGATGCAGGCCAGCCCGGCCCGGCCTCAACAACAGGCGCGCGGCGCCGGGGATGTGGATGCAAAAGGCGACCGTCACGATCAGCAATAAGCTCGGCCTGCACGCGCGTGCGTCGGCGAAGCTGACCAAGCTGGCCGGCAGCTTCGCCTGCGACGTTCACATGAGCCGCAACGGCCGACGCATCAACGCCAAGAGCATCATGGGCGTCATGATGCTGGCCGCGGGGCTGGGCAGCGAAGTCGACATCGAGACCGACGGTGCCGACGAGGGGCCGGCCTTGCAGGCCTTGGTGGCATTGGTTCAGGACCGCTTCGGCGAAGGCGAATGACGCCGAGCGCCGCCACGACCGGGGAGCCGCGATGACGGTGCAGATCTTCGGTCTGGCCGTGGCGCGCGGGGTGGCGATCGGCCGCGCGGTGCTGATCGCGAGCGGGCGGGTCGACGTGGCGCACTACTTCATCGTCCCGGATCAGGTCGACAGTGAGATCGCCCGTCTGCGAACTGCACGCGACGCCGTGGCCACGGAGTTTTCGACCCTGCAGCACGATCTGCCGGCTGACGCGCCGCATGAACTTTCGGCCTTGTTGGACGTCCATCTGATGCTGCTGCGTGACGAGGCGCTCGTCGGTGCTGCAGGCGTGTGGGTACGTGAGCGGCACTACAACGCCGAGTGGGCACTGTCTGCACAGCTGGAGGTGCTGGCGCGGCAGTTCGACGAGATGGAAGACGAGTACCTGCGCGAGCGCAAAGCCGACCTCGAGCAGGTGACCGAGCGTGTGCTCGCGGCGCTGGCGCGGCAGAACGGGGCCGAGGCGGCGCGCGTCGCAGCACCGATGGCGCCAGACCTTGGCGGCGAGGAGCCCCTGATTCTGGTGGCCAGCGACATTGCGCCGGCCGACATGCTGCAGTTCAAGCGCAGTGTGTTCAAGGGTTTCGTCACCGATGTCGGCGGACGCACGTCGCACACCGCGATCGTGGCGCGCAGCATGGACATTCCCGCCGTCGTCGGTGCCCGGGAGGCCAGCCGGTTGATCCGGCACGACGACTGGATCGTGATCGATGGTGACGCGGGGGTGGTGATCGTCGATCCGCCACCCATCGTGCTCGAGGAGTACCGGTTTCGGCAGCGCCAGATCCAGCTCGAACGCGAGCGGCTGGATCGATTGCGGCATACGCCAGCGGTCACGCTCGACGGGCAGCAGGTCGAGATGCTGGCGAACATCGAGATGCCCGACGATGCCGTCGTGGCGCTGGAGGCGGGGGCGGTCGGCGTGGGCCTGTTCCGCAGCGAGTTCCTGTTCATGAACCGCGGCAATGATCTGCCGGGTGAGGACGAGCAGTTCGAGGTCTATCGCGCGGCGGTGCTGGCGATGAAGGGCCTGCCGGTCACGATCCGCACGGTCGACATCGGTGCCGACAAGCCGCTGGACCGCATGAGCTTGCACGAACTGCGGCACGAGCACTCGCTGAACCCCGCGCTGGGCCTGCGCGCGATTCGGTGGAGCCTCGCGGAGCCGGCGATGTTCCGCGCTCAGCTGCGAGCCATCCTGCGTGCCAGCGCGTACGGTCAGGTGCGCATCCTCGTGCCGATGCTGGCGCACATGAGCGAAGTGCGGCAGACGATGGAGGCCATCGAACGCGCGAAGCAGCAGTTGCGCGACGCGGGCAAGGCCTACGTCGATGTCGAAGTGGGCGCGATGATCGAGGTGCCTGCTGCGGCACTGATGCTCGACGGCCTGCTGCGCTACTTCGACTTCGTCTCGATCGGTACCAACGACCTGATCCAGTACACGCTGGCCATCGATCGCGCGGACGAGCATGTCGCGCATCTCTATGACCCGTGGCACCCGGCCGTGCTCGCACTCATTGCGTCAACGATCGCCAAGGCGCTAGCCGCTGGCAAGGGAGCAAGTGTCTGCGGCGAGATGGCCGGCGACCCTGCGTTCACGCGCGTGTTGCTCGCGATGGGCTTGCGCAGCTTCTCGATGCACCCGCGGCAGATCGCGCAGGTGAAGCAGGCGGTGCTGCGCTCGGACGCGACGCAGCTGTCGACCGAGCTGCCCCGCGTGCTCGGGGCCGATGATCCTCAAGCCGAGGCGACCAAGGCTTTGGGCATAGGTATGCCGCTGACGACTCAGTCCGTCTAGAGGCGGCGCCCCAGGTCGCCGGGAGCGAAGCCAAGCGCAGGTGGTATAGTCATAGGCTTCGTTGGGCGCAGACGGTGACAACGGCATCGCAGATGGCCAAGCACCACAGCGAGTCGTCGAAAGTCCAAGCGCTTGACAGGGGATAAGAAAAAAGAAGAGAATCCCATCTCTTCGCTGAACGAAAGTCAGCAGCGCGACAAGCGCAAGTTCTTTAACAACAAACAGCCGATAAGCGTGGGCGTTTGAAGGCGAGTGCCAAGAGTCGCAAGACTCGAGGCCGCAAGGTCTCAAACGCTCACGGATGAAGAAGTGAAGTTCACTTCAATTCCGTATTGAGCAAAATTCAAGATCGAACTGAAGAGTTTGATCCTGGCTCAGATTGAACGCTGGCGGCATGCCTTACACATGCAAGTCGAACGGTAACGCGGGGCAACCTGGCGACGAGTGGCGAACGGGTGAGTAATGCATCGGAACGTGCCCAGTAGTGGGGGATAGCCCGGCGAAAGCCGGATTAATACCGCATACGACCTATGGGTGAAAGCGGGGGACCGTAAGGCCTCGCGCTATTGGAGCGGCCGATGTCAGATTAGGTTGTTGGTGGGGTAAAAGCCTACCAAGCCGACGATCTGTAGCTGGTCTGAGAGGACGACCAGCCACACTGGGACTGAGACACGGCCCA
>JALHQP010000040.1 GCA_022841885.1 Aquincola sp.
TGCAGCGCGTGGGCGACGGGCTCGGCGCGCCGCAGGTGGTGGTGGACTACGCCCACACGCCGGATGCGCTCGACAAGGTGCTGGGCGCGCTGCGCCCGCTCGCCGCGGCGCGGGGCGGGCGCCTGGTCTGCGTGTTCGGCTGCGGCGGCAACCGCGACGCGAGCAAGCGTCCGATGATGGGCGCGATCGCCGCGCGATTGGCCGACCGCGTGGTGGTCACCAGTGACAACCCGCGCGCCGAGTCTGCGGGCGCGATCCTGGCGCAGATCACCGTCGGTATCGAGGACCGTGCGCACACCGAGGTCATCGAGGACCGCCGCACCGCGATCGCACAGGCCATCGCCGAGGCCTCGGCGCGAGACGTGATCGTGCTCGCCGGCAAGGGCCACGAGGACTACCAGGAGATTGCCGGTGTGCGCCATCCGTTCTCGGACGTGGCCGAGGCCACGCAGGCCCTGATGCAGCGGGGGGCCCGCGCATGATGACCCTGGCCCAGGCTCACACCATGCTTCCCGGCTCGACCCTGGTGGGCGACGGGGCGACCGAGATCACGCGCGTACACAGCGACACGCGCACGCTGCAGCGCGGCGACCTGTTCGTCGCGTTGAAGGGCGAGCGCTTCGACGGCCACGATCTGCTGCCCGAAGCGAAGGCGGGCGGCGCGGTGGCGGCGGTTGCGCAGCGTGGCCTCGCCGAGGCGGGCCTCGCGGGGCTGCAGGTGGCCGACACCCAGGTCGCGCTCGAGGCGCTGGCGCGTGCCTGGCGCTCGCACCATCACCTGCCGCTGATCGCCGTCACCGGCAGCAACGGCAAGACCACGGTGACGCAGATGATCGCGTCGATCCTGCGTGCCTGGCATGGCGATGGCGCCTTCGCGACCGAAGGCAACCTGAACAACCACATCGGCGTGCCGCTGACGCTGCTGCGTCTTTCTCAGGACGACGCTCGCTGGCACCGTGCCGGCGTGGTCGAGCTCGGCATGAACCATGCCGGCGAGATCGCGCACCTGGCGCGCATCGCGCAGCCGACGATCGCGCTGGTGAACAACGCGCAGCGCGAACACCAGGAGTTCATGGCCAGCGTCGAGGCCGTCGCACGCGAGAACGGCGCCGCGATCGAAGCGCTGGGTCCGGCCGGCACCGCGGTGTTCCCGGCCGACGATGCCTACGCGTCGTTGTGGCGCCAGATGGCGGGCGCACGGCCGCAACTTACTTTCGCCCTCCAAGGTGACGCCGACGTGACGGCCGACGCGATGTGGCTCGACGACCATTGGGCGTTGACGCTGCACACCCCCGCCGGCGCCGTGCCGCTGGCGCTGCGCATGGCCGGCATGCACAACGCGAAGAACGCGCTGGCCGCCGCCTCCTGCGCGCTGGCCGCCGGCGCGCCGCTGGACGCGATCCGGCGCGGGCTCGAGGCTTTCGAGCCCGTCAAAGGCCGCTCGCAGCTCAAGTCGCTGAAGCGCGGTGGCCAGAGGGTGGCGCTGATCGACGACAGCTACAACGCCAACCCCGACTCGGTGCGTGCTGCCATCGATGTGCTGGCGACGATGCGCGCGCCGCACGCGCTGCTGCTCGGCGACATGGGCGAGGTCGGCAGCCGCGGCCCCGAGTTCCACGCCGAGGTCGGTGCCTATGCGCGCGAGCGCGGCATCGAGCAGTTCTGGTGCGCCGGCGCCTTGTCGGTGCATGCGGCGCAGGCCTACGGTGCCGCGGCACGCCACTTCGCCGACGCGCCGGCCCTGGTGGCCGCGATCGGCGAGCTGCCCAACGTGGTGTCGATCCTCGTCAAAGGATCGCGCTTCATGAAGATGGAACGTGTCGTACAGGCCCTGCAGGAAGGGAAGAACTGACCATGCTGCTCGCCCTGTCCCAATGGTTGCAGTCGCTCTACCCCGAGCAGCTCGGCTTCCTGCGCGTGTTCCAGTTCCTGACCTTCCGCGCGGTGCTGGCGGCGATGACGGCGCTGCTGATCGGCCTGGCCTTCGGGCCCTGGGTGATCCGCCGCCTGGCCGAACTGAAGATCGGGCAGCCGATCCGCGAGTACGGCGTGCAGTCGCACCTGGCCAAGCGCGGTACGCCGACGATGGGCGGTGCGCTGGTGCTGATGGGCATCGGCGTGTCGACCATCCTGTGGTTCGACTGGACCAACCGCTTCGTCTGGGTGGTGATGCTGGTCACCTTCGGCTTTGGCGCGATCGGATGGGTCGATGACTGGCGCAAGGTGGTCGACAAGAACCCGGAAGGCATGCGCTCGCGCGAGAAGTACTTCTGGCAGTCGGTGATCGGCCTGATCGCGGCCTTCTACCTGACCTTCGCGGTCAGCGAGAACACCAACCTGCGCGTCTTCGAGCTCTTCATGCGTTGGGTCACGAGCGGCTTCTCGACCGACCTGCCGCCCAAGGCCGACCTCTTCGTGCCCTTCTTCAAGACCGTGAGCTACCCGCTCGGCGTCTGGGGCTTCATCGTCTTCACCTACATCGTCATCGTCGGTTCCAGCAACGCGGTCAACCTGACCGACGGCCTCGACGGCCTGGCCATCATGCCGGTGGTGATGGTGGGCTCGGCGCTCGGTGTGTTCGCCTACGTGGTCGGCAACTCGGTCTACTCGAAGTACCTGCTGTTCCCCTACATCCCCGGCGCCGGCGAGTTGCTGATCTTCTGCGCCGCGATGGCCGGCGCCGGCCTGGCCTTCCTGTGGTTCAACGCCCATCCGGCGCATGTGTTCATGGGTGACGTCGGTGCGCTCGCGCTCGGTGGCGCGCTGGGCACCATCGCCGTCATCACGCGCCAGGAGTTCGTGCTCGCGATCATGGGCGGCATCTTCGTCGTCGAGGCGCTGTCGGTGATGGCCCAGGTGGCCTGGTTCAAGTACACGAAGTGGAAGTACGGCGAGGGCCGGCGCATCCTGCTGATGGCGCCGCTGCACCACCACTTCGAGAAGAAGGGCTGGCCCGAGACGCAGGTCGTGATCCGCTTCTGGATCATCACGATGCTGCTGTGCCTGGTCGGGCTGGCCAGCTTGAAGCTGCGTTGATGATGAAGCACCTGCAGGGCCTCACCGTCCTCGTGCTGGGTCTCGGCGACTCCGGTCTGGCCATGGCGGCCTGGTGTGCGCGCCACGGCGCCGCGGTGCGCGTGTGGGACTCGCGCGAGAAGCCGCCGCAGACCGAGGCGCTGGCGCTGGCCGTGCCTGCGGCCACGCTTGCGACCGGCGCGCTCGGCGCCGACGCGCTGGTGGGCGTGCAACTCGTGCTCAAAAGTCCGGGCCTGGCGCCCACGGATGGACGCATCGCGCCGCTGCTCGCCGCCGCCCGCGCTCAGGGCCTGGCGATCCAGGGCGAACTCGACCTGTTCGCACGTGCGCTGGTGGACCTGAAGGCCGAGCGCGACTACGCGCCGCAGGTCGTGGCCGTGACGGGCACCAATGGCAAGACGACGACCACCGCGTTGACCGCGCTGCTGATCGAGCGCTGTGGCCGTCGCGTGGCCGCCGCCGGCAACATCGGCCCGACGATGCTCGACACACTGGCTGCGGCGCTGGATGCCGGCACGACGGTGGACGAGGAGGGCGCGGCGGTGCCGCTGCCCGACACCTGGGTGCTCGAGTTGTCGAGCTTCCAGCTCGACGGCGTCGCCGACTTCGAACCCGATGCGGCCACCGTCCTCAACGTGACGCAGGACCACCTCGACTGGCACGGCTCGATGGACGCCTATGTGGCGGCCAAGGCGCGGATCTTCGGCGGCCGTGGCGTCATGGTGCTCAACCGCGAGGACCCGCTGGTCGAGGCGATGGCACCGCAGCCGCTGATGGTCAAGGGCAAGGCGCGCCCGGCCGAGCGCGCCGTCGTGCGTTTCGGTCTCGACGCCCCACAACGCGCCGGCGACTTCGGCCTCGTGGTCGAGCAGGGCATGGCCTGGCTGGTGCGCGCCGTGGGCGACGACGACACCGGTGGCCGCAAGCGCGGCAGCACGGTGCTGCCACCCGACGAACTGCACCTGCAGCGCCTGATGCCGGCCGACGCGCTGCGCATCCGCGGCCGCCACAACGCCGCCAACGCGCTGGCCGCGCTGGCCTTGGCCTCCTCCATCGGCTGCCCACTGGCGCCGATGCTGCACGGTTTGCGCGAGTACCGCGGCGAGCCGCACCGCGTGGCCTTCGTCGCCAGCGTCGGCGGTGTCGAGGCCTTCGACGACAGCAAGGGCACCAATGTCGGTGCCACCGTCGCGGCGCTGCACGGCCTGGGCGCCGACAAGTCGCCGGGCAAGCTGGTCGTGATCCTCGGTGGCGACGGCAAGGGCCAGGACTTCGCGCCGCTCGCAGCACCCGTGGCGCAGCGTGTGCGCGCCGTCGCGCTGATCGGCCGCGACGCGCCGGCCATCGAGACCGTGCTCGCAGCCACTGGCGTGCCGATGCGCCGTCACGACACGCTCGAGGCCGCCACGGCCTGGTGCTTCGAAGCGGCCGAGGAGGGCGATGCGGTGCTGCTCAGCCCCGCCTGCGCGAGTCTGGACATGTTCCGCAACTACGGGCATCGCGCCGAGGTCTTCGTTGCCGCGGTGCAGGCGCAGGCCGTGGCGCGCGGCGAGGTGATCGCATGAGCGGCTTCATGTCCGCGTTGCGCGAACGCCTCGCGGCCTGGCGCCTGCGCCTGGTCGGCGGCGGCGAGGCGGCACTGCCGATCCGCGACTGGACCGGCACGCGCGCCGCGTCGCAGCGCGTCTCGGGCATCGACCAGGCGATGGTCTGGGTCGTGCTGTCGCTGCTCGCGCTCGGCCTGGTGATGGTCTATTCGGCCTCGGTCGCGCTGCCCGACAACCCGAAGTTCGCGCGTTATGCGCCGACGCACTTCCTGTCGCGCCACGCGCTCGCGCTGGCGATCGCCTTCGTCACCTCGCTCGCGGTGCTGCAGGTGCCGATCCGGCTCTGGGAGCGCTGGGCGCCCTGGGTCTTCGTCGTCTCGCTTGTCTTGCTTGTCATCGTGCTCGTGCCCTTCATCGGCAAGGGCGTCAACGGCGCGCGACGCTGGATCCCGCTGGGCGTCATGAACTTCCAGCCCAGCGAACTGGCCAAGCTCGGCATCGCGCTCTACGCCGCCAGCTACATGGTGCGCAAGATGGACACGCGCGAGAACTTCTTCCAGGCCGTCACGCCGATGGCCATCGCGCTCGGCTTCGTCGGCATCCTGCTGCTGGCCGAGCCTGACATGGGCGCCTTCATGGTCATCGCGGCCATCGCGCTGGGCATCCTGTTCCTCGGCGGCGTCAACGGCCGCATGTTCGCGCTCGCGGCCCTGGTGCTGGGGGCCGCGTTCGTGCTGATGATCGTGATGAGCCCGTGGCGGGCCGAGCGCATCTTCGCCTACCTCGACCCCTGGAACCCGCAGTACGCGCAGGGCCGCGCCTACCAGCTGACGCATTCGCTGATCGCCTTCGGCCGCGGCGAGATCTTCGGCCAGGGCCTCGGCGGCAGCATCGAAAAGCTGCACTACCTGCCCGAGGCACACACCGACTTCCTGCTCGCGGTGATCGGTGAAGAGCTCGGCTTCGTCGGCGTGTTCGCGGTCATCGCGGCCTTCTTCTGGCTCACGCGCCGCATCTTCCTGATCGGGCGACAGGCGGTGGCGCTGGACCGCGTGTTTGCCGGCCTGATGACCCAGGGCATCGGCCTGTGGATGGGCGTGCAGGCCTTCATCAACATGGGCGTCAACCTCGGCGTGCTGCCGACCAAGGGCCTGACCCTGCCGCTGATGAGCTACGGCGGCTCGGCGATCCTGATCAACCTCGTGGCCCTGGCGATCGTGTTGCGCGTCGACATGGAGAATCGAGCCCTCATGCGCGGAGGCCGCGCATGAGCGCCTTGCGCAGCATGGCGCCGGCGCGCAGCGGCGGGACTCGATTCCGGCGCAGGCTCACATCGCGCAGCGATGTGAAGCGCGCGCAGTGCGCGTGCCGCAGCCACAACCGGGCCCTGATGCGCGGAGGACGCGCGTGATGCCGCACCTCGTCGTCATGGCGGCCGGCACCGGCGGGCACGTCATCCCGGGCCTGGCCGTCGCGCGCGAGATGCAGCACCGCGGCTGGACCGTGAGCTGGCTCGGCACGCGCGAGGGCATGGAGAACCGGCTCGTCCCGAGCGAAGGGATCACGCTCGATGCGATCGGCTTCTCGGGCCTGCGCGGCAAGGGCCTCGTGCACACGCTGACCGGCGGAGTGCGCCTGCTCAAGGCCTTTGCCGAGTGCCTGGGCATCCTGCGCCGGCGCGGCGCCGACGCGGTGCTCGGCATGGGCGGTTATGTGTGCTTTCCCGGCGGCTTGATGGCCTCGCTGCTCGGCAAGCCGCTGATGCTGGTCAACGCCGACGCGTCGATGCTGATGTCCAACCGCGCACTGCTGCCGGTGGCCGACCGCGTGGCCTTCGGTTTCGATGGTGCGGCCGCGGCGAAGACAAAGCGCGCGATCGTGACCGGCAACCCGGTGCGATCCGAGATCGAGGCGCTGCCGGCACCCAGCGACCGTTACGCGGGCCGCAGCGGCCCGCTCGAATTGCTCGTCGTCGGCGGCAGCCTGGGTGCGCGCGTGCTCAACGAAACGCTGCCGAAGGCCTTGGCGCTGATCGACCCGACACGGCGTCCGCGCATCGTGCACCAGACCGGCGCCACCAACCGCGACGCGGTGCGCGACGCCTACGCCGCGGCCGGCGTGCACGAAGACGTCGAGGTGCTGGCCTTCATCGAGGACATGGCCGCACGCCTGGCCGCCTGCGACGCGATGATCTGCCGCGCCGGCGCCGTGACGGTGAGCGAACTCTGCGCCGCCGGCGTGCCGGCCGTGCTGGTGCCGCTGATCGTCAGCACCACCTCGCACCAGCGCGACAACGCGCTGTTCATGAGCCAGCACGGCGCGGCCCTGCACCTGCCGCAAACCGAGCTGACGCCCGAGAAGCTGGCCGAGGTCTTGCAAGGCCTCGACCGCCCCGCGCTGCAGGCGATGGCGGAGAAGGCCAAGGCCCTGGGCCGCCCGCGCGCCGCCGCGCGCGTCGCCGACGAGATCGAAAGGCTGGTCAAGCCATGAAACACGCCGTCAAGCATCTGCACTTCGTCGGCATCGGCGGCTCGGGCATGAGCGGCATCGCCGAGATCCTGCACAACCTCGGCTACCAGGTCAGCGGTTCGGACCAGAGCGACAGCGCAACGCTGCAGCGCTTGAAGTCGCTCGGCATCACCACCTTCGTCGGCCACGACGCGAGGCACATCGGCAAGGCCGATGCCGTGGTCACGTCCACCGCGGTCAGCGGCGCCAACCCCGAGGTGATTGCCGCCCGCGCCGCGCGCGTGCCGGTGGTGCCGCGCGCGGTGATGCTGGCCGAGTTGATGCGCCTGAAGCGCGGCATCGCGATCGCCGGCACGCATGGCAAGACGACGACCACCTCGCTGGTGGCCAGCGTGCTGGCCGAAGCGGGGCTGGACCCGACCTTCGTGATCGGCGGGCGCCTGAACAGCGCCGGCGCCAACTCGCGCCTCGGTTCGGGCGAGTACATCGTGGTCGAGGCCGACGAGAGCGACGCCTCGTTCCTGAACCTGCTGCCGGTGCTCTCCGTCGTGACCAACATCGACGGCGACCACATGGAGACCTACGGCCACGACTACGCGCGCCTGAAAGCGGCCTTCGTCGACTTCCTGCACCGCATGCCCTTCTACGGCGCGGCCATCGTCTGCGGCGACGATCCCGGCGTGCAGTCGATCGTGCCGATGGTCTCGCGCCGCGTGATCCGCTACGGCTTCGAGGCCGGCAACGAAGTGCGCGCGACGCAGGTCGAGGCGCTGGCCGGCGGCCAGATGCGTTTCACGGTCGAACGCCGCAACGGCGTCACGATGCCGCCGCTGGCCGTGACGCTGAACCTGCCGGGCGAGCACAACGTCAAGAACGCGCTGGCCGCGATCGCCGTGGCCACCGAGCTCGAGATCCCGGACGCGCCGATCGCCGCCGCGCTGGCCAAGTTCGCCGGCGTCGGCCGCCGCTTCCAGCGCTACGGCGAGGTCAAGGCGCGCGACGGCTCGGGCCTGTTCACCGTGGTCGACGATTACGGCCACCATCCGGCCGAGATGGCGGCGGTGATCGCGGCGGCGCGTGGCGCCTTCCCGGGCCGGCGCCTGGTGCTTGCCTTCCAGCCGCACCGCTACACCCGCACGCGCGACTGCTTCGAGGACTTCGTCAAGGTGCTGGGCAGCGCCGACGCGGTGCTGCTGACCGAGGTCTACGCCGCCGGCGAGCCGCCGATCGTCGCCGCCGATGGGCGCACACTGGCCCGTGCGCTGCGCGTGGCCGGCAAGGTGGATCCGGTGTTCGTCGACGGCGTCGACGGCCTGCCCGAAGCCGTGCTCGACCAGGCGCACGGCGGCGACGTGGTGATCGTGATGGGCGCGGGCTCGATCGGCAACGTGGCGCCGCGCATCGTCGAACTTGGCGGAGGCACGCCGTGAGCATCGACGTCAAGCGCTTCGGCAAGGTCGCGGTGCTGATGGGCGGCACCAGCGCCGAACGCGAGATCTCGCTGATGAGCGGCGGCGGCGTGCTGGCCGCGCTGCGCAGCCAGGGCGTCGACGTCCATGCCTTCGACCCGGCCGAGCGCGAACTCGCCGAGTTGAAGCGCGAGGGCTTTGCCCGCTGCTTCATCGCGCTGCACGGCCGCCATGGCGAGGACGGCACGGTGCAGGGTGCACTCGAGCTGCTGGGCATTCCCTACACCGGCAGCGGCGTGATGGCCAGCGCGGTCGCGATGGACAAGGTGATGACCAAGCGGATCTGGCTGCACGAAGGCCTGCCGACGCCGCGCTACGTGGTGCTGGGCCACGGCCAGCACGACAACGCGCACACGCGCACGGTGCCCGACACGCTCGGCCTGCCGCTGATCGTCAAGCCGCCGCACGAGGGCTCGTCGATCGGCGTCACCAAGGTGGCCGGCTACTCGCAGATGCAAGGCGCCGTCGAACTGGCGGCCCGGTACGACGCCGAGGTGCTGTGCGAGGAGTTCATCGACGGCGAGGAGGTCACCTGCCCCGTCATCGGCGACGGCGCCGAGGCGCGCGCGTTGCCGGTGGTGAAGATCGTCGCGCCCGAGGGGGCCTACGACTACCAGAACAAGTATTTCACCGACGAGGTGAAGTACCTGGTACCCAGCGGCCTGCCCGCTGCCGAAGAGGCCGAGATCCAGCGCCTGGTGCTGGCGGCCTTCCGCGCGCTCGGCTGCCGCGGCTGGGGCCGTGCCGACCTGATGATCCGCGGCAGCGACCGCAAGCCGTTCCTGCTCGAGATGAACACCTCGCCGGGCATGACCAGCCATTCGCTCGTACCCAAGTCGGCCGCGGCCGCCGGCATGGCGTACGAAGCGCTGTGCGTGCAGCTGCTCGCCCTGGCGCGCCTCGACGGCACGAAAGCCTGACCCGATGGCCCCGCGCAAGCCCACCCGCAAGACCTCGGCGCCCGACGCGGTGCCGCTGGACGTGCGCCTGATGAACGGTGCAGCCGCGTTGCTGTTCTTGGGGGCGCTGCTCATGCTGCTGTGGGCCACCGTCAAGTGGGCCACGCGTTCGCCGGTGTTCACGGTGCGCGCGATCGCACTCGACGCCACGCTGCAGCGGGCCAACCTGGCCACGGTGCGCGCCAACGCGATCCCGCGACTGGCAGGCAACTTCTTCAGCATCGACCTCGACGCCAGCCGCCAGGCCTTCGAGTCGGTGCCCTGGGTGCGGCGTGCGGTGGTGCGCCGCGTGTGGCCGAACAAGCTGGCGGTGACGCTCGAGGAGCACCAGGCCGCTGCGCTGTGGCAGGGCGGCGACCGGCGCAGCGAGCGCCTGGTCAACACGTTCGGCGAGGTGTTCGAGGCCAACCTGGGCGACGTCGAGGACGAAGGCCTGCCGACGCTGGCCGGCCCCGACGAGCGCTCGGCGCAGATGCTGGCGATGCTGCGGCACCTGTCGACGGCGCTGGCACCGATGCCGCAGGCGGTGCAGATCCTGCGCCTGACGAGCCGCGGTTCCTGGCGTGCCGAGCTCGACGGCGGCGCGATGCTCGAGCTGGGACGTGGCAGTGACGGCGAGGTCGTCCAGCGCGTCGAGCGTTTCGTGCGCACCTTCGCCCAGGCGGCCGGCCGCTTCAACAGCGGCAGCGGCGCCGCGCCGCGCGCGCTGGTCGCGGCCGACCTGCGCCACCCCGACGGCTACGCCTTGCGCCTGGCCGGCATCACCACCGCGACCACCGCCACCAAGTAAGGACACATCAAGATGGCCGCCAAGGAATACAAGGATCTCGTCGTCGGACTCGACATCGGCACCGCCAAGGTGATGGCGGTGGTGGCCGAGGTGATGGACGACGGCTCGCTGCGCGTCGCGGGCCTGGGCACCGCGCCGGCGCATGGCCTGAAGCGCGGCGTGGTCGTCAACATCGACGCCACGGTGCAGTCGATCCAGCAGGCGCTGAAAGAGGCCGAGATGATGGCCGACTGCAAGATCACGCGCGTCTATACCGGCATCACCGGCAGCCACATCCGTGGCCAGAACTCCACCGGCATGGTGATCGTGCGCGACAAGGAGGTCACGCCGGCCGACGTGGCGCGTGTGGTCGACACCGCACGGGCGATCAACATCCCGAACGACCAGCGCCTGCTGCTCGTGGAGCCGCAGGAGTTCGTGATCGACGGCCACGAGGTCAAGGAGCCGATCGGCATGAGCGGCGGGCGCCTGGAGGTCAAGGTCCACCTGGTGACCGGGGCGCAGAGCGCGGCCGAGAACATCGTCAAGTGCGTGCGCCGTTGCGGCCTCGAGGTCGAGCAGCTGGTGCTCAACCCGAGCGCGTCGAGCGCTGCCGTGCTGAGCCTGGACGAGAAGGAGCTCGGCGTCGCGCTGGTCGACATCGGCGCCGGCACCACCGACGTGCAGGTCTTCACCGGCGGCAGCGTGCGCCACACCGCCGTGATCCCGATCGCCGGCGACCTGATCACCAGCGACATCGCGATGGCGCTGCGCACGCCGACCAAGGACGCCGAAGAGATCAAGGTCGGCCACGGCGTGGCCAAGCAGCTGCTCGCCGACCCGAGCGACAACCTCGAGGTGCCGGGCCTGGGCGACCGCAGCCCGCGCCTGCTCTCGCGTCAGGCGCTGGCCGGCGTGATCGAGCCGCGCATCGAGGAGATCTTTTCGCTCGTGCACCAGGTGATCCGCGAGTCCGGCTACGAGGAACTGCTGTCGTCGGGCGTCGTGATCACCGGCGGCTCGGCGGTGATGCCGGGCATGGTCGAGCTCGGCGAGGACATCTTTTTGAAGCCCGTTCGGCGCGGCAACCCGACCTATGCCGGGGCGCTCGCCGACATGGTGGCCAACCCGCGTTCGGCCACCGTGATGGGCTTGCTCGAGGAGGCGCGCCTGGCGCGCCTGCGCGGGCACAAGGCGGCGACGCAGGCCGGGTCGGTCAAGACCCTGGTCGGGCGCGCGAAGGATTGGTTCTTGGGCAACTTTTAGGGTGAGCTGATCTTGAAACGTGACTGCGTGAACACCCCAAGCGGGCTCAATCTAGGCGCGAAGCCGCAGGCGTGGCGGGCCCACGCCAAGGCTTCGCAACAACGAGTGAGCCCGCTTGGGGCGTTCACCCTTCGGGCCGGGGTGGCCTGGGGCGCAGCGCGGCGTTGCAGGCCTTGCACGGAACACCGCTCCGTGCGGCGGCCTGCGCCTTGCGCTGCATCCCCAGGCCACCCCGGCGCAGTCATGTTTCAAGGTCAGCTCACCCTATAGATCGAGGGTCCGACGAGGCCCGGTTTTTCAGTTTTCTTTGGACGGCAACTGCTTCATTCATCAAGGAGAGACACCATGGCGATCGAAATGATCGAAGAATTCGACCAAGGCACCCGCATCAAGGTGATGGGCGTGGGCGGCGGCGGCGGCAACGCGGTCGAGCACATGATCACGAAGAACGTGCAAGGCGTGGAGTTCATCTGCGCCAACACCGATGCGCAAGCGCTCAACCGCAGCAGCGCGCACACCGTGATCCAGCTCGGCAGCACGGGCCTGGGCGCGGGCGCCAAGCCCGAGGCCGGCAAGCAGGCGGCCGAGGAGGCGGAGCAGCGCATCCGCGAGGCGATCGAAGGCGCGCACATGTTGTTCCTGACCGCCGGCATGGGCGGCGGCACCGGCACCGGGGCCGCGCCGGTGATCGCGCGCCTGGCCAAGGAAATGGGCATCCTGACCGTCGGCGTCGTGACCAAGCCCTTCGACTTCGAGGGTAACCGGCGCATGAAGGCGGCCGAGATCGGTGTCGCCGAACTCGAGGCCAACGTCGACTCGCTGATCGTGATCCTGAACGAGAAGCTGCTCGAGGTGCTGGGCGACGACGTGATGCAGGAGGAGGCCTTCGCCCACGCCAACGACGTGCTGCGCAACGCGGTGGGTGGCATCAGCGACGTGATCCACGTGCCGGGCCTGGTCAACGTCGACTTCGAGGACGTCAAGACCGTGATGAGCGAGCCCGGCAAGGCGATGATGGGCACCGCGCATGCCGGCGGCCCGGACCGCGCCACCAAGGCGGCCGAGATGGCGGTGGCCTGTCCGCTGCTCGAAGGCATCGACCTGTCGGGCGCGCGCGGCGTGCTGGTGCTGATCGCGGCGGCCAAGGGCAACTTCAAGTTGAGCGAGAGCCGCAACGCGATGAACACGATCCGCCGTTACGCCGCCGACGATGCCCATGTCATCTACGGCACCGCGTACGACGAGTCGCTGGGCGACCAGCTGCGCGTCACGGTCATCGCCACCGGCCTGTCGCCCGCTCGGCGCGTCCAGAGCACGCCGATCTCGGTGGTGCACAGCACGACCGCACTGCGCACCGGCACCGACAACCTGCCGATCCTCAACACCATGAGCCACGGCGGCCAGCCGACCCAAGTGGGCCAGCCGGTGCAGCCCGCGGCGCAGGACTACAGCCAGCTCACCACGCCCAGCGTGTGGCGCAACGCGCGCACCCAGGCGGCGGCCAAGGTCGATGCGCTGGCCAGCAACGGCATGGACGAGATCGAGATCCCGGCTTTCCTTCGCAAGCAGGCCGATTGAGTCTGTCGACCAAGGTGATTGAAGCAGCGTCCCGCGGCTGCCGGCCGGCTGCGGGACAATGGCGCCCCATGTTGCAGCAGCGCACCCTCAAGACCATCACCCGAGCGGTGGGCCTGGGCGTGCACGGCGGGCAGAAGGTCGAGCTCACGTTCAAGCCGGCGCCGCCCGACGCCGGCATCGCCTTTCGCCGTGTCGACCTGCCGACGCCGGTGATCATTCCGGTCAACGCCGAGACGGTCTGCGACACCCGCATGGCCACCACCATCAGCCCGGGCGGTGACCCCGGTGCGCCCAAGGTGCAGACCATCGAGCACCTGCTGTCGGCCTGCGCCGGCCTCGGTCTGGACAACCTGGTCATCGACATCAGCGGCGAAGAGGTACCGGTGCTCGACGGTTCGGCCGCGAGCTTCGTCTACCTGCTGCAAAGCGCCGGCATCGAACTGCAGGACGCGCCCAAGCGCTTCATCCGCGTCAGGAAGCCGGTGGAGATCCGCGAAGGCGAGGGTGCCTCGTTGAAGTGGGCGCGCCTGGCGCCGCACCATGGCTACGTGCTGACCTTCGAGATCGAGTTCGACCACCCGGCGGTGGACGCCACGGGCCAGCGCGTGTCCTTCGACATGGGCTCGGGCCGCTACAAGCGCGACATCGCGCGGGCGCGCACCTTCGGTTTCTCGAAGGACGTGGAGGCGATGCGCGCGCGCGGCCTGGGCCTGGGCGGCAGCATGGACAACGTGATCGTGCTCGGCGACACGCGCGTGCTCAATGAAGGCGGTCTGCGCTACGACGACGAGTTCGTCAAGCACAAGATCCTCGACGCGATCGGCGACCTGCACGTGGCCGGTCGCCCGATGCTGGCGCACTACACGGCCTACAAGAGCGGGCACGCGCTGAACAACAAGCTGCTGCGCCGGCTGCTCGCCGACAAGGACGCCTGGGAGATTGTCACGTTCGACGATGCCAAGGACGCACCGGCGGGTTTTGCCGAATTGGCCCCCGCGTGGTAGGCCCGCATGCTGGTCCTGCGCCTCGTCTTCGGCCTGCTGCTCGCGGCGGGGCTCGTCAGCTTTGCGATCTATGTGGCCACCGGCAACCCCGTGTGGCGCCGGAGGGGCATCGTGATCGTCAAATGGACCGTGATCGCCGGGTTGGGTGCGGCGGCAGTCATCGTGCTCGAGCGTCTGGCGGTGATGCTGTGAGGGCGGCGCCATGAAGATCTTCTACTGGACCATGGCGGTGCTGACGGTGGGCAGCTTCGTGCCCTGCCTGCTGTACATCGTGCTCTACGCGACGACCGGCGAGGAGGCCTGCGCGCGGCGTGCCAAGCTGTTCTGGAACTCGGCCAAGGTGTTTGGCCTGGTCGGCTTCAACGTCGGCATCTGGGGCCACGTGGTCGTGGCGCTCTGGCAGATCTGGTTTAGGTAGGCTGTTCGCGCGGCGGGCAGGCCCACGGTCTCAGTAGGCCCTGCCGCGCTTGAACTGCGCATGCTGCCGCCGCGCCAGCGGCGACACGCGCTCCATGGCTGCCAGCGACGCCCCCGCGTGGGCGTGCGTGATCGCGATGCCCAGCGCGTCGGCCGCGTCGGGCCCCGGTGCGGCGCGCAGCGCGAGCAGCCGCGTCACCATCGCCTGCACCTGCTCCTTGCGTGCCTGGCCGTGGCCGACCACCGCTTTCTTCATCTGCAGCGCGGTGTACTCCGACACCGCGAGTTCGCACGACACCAGCGCCGCCAGCGCCGCGCCGCGCGCCTGGCCGAGCAACAGGGTGCTCTGCGGGTTGACGTTGACGAACACGATCTCCACCGCGGCGCATTGCGCTTCGTAGCGCCGCGCGACCTCGCACACGCCGTCGAAAATCACCTTCAGGCGCCCGGGCAGGTCGCCGCGCGCCAGCGCCGCGGTCTTGATCGTGCCGCTGGCCACGTACTGCAGGCGCGGCCCGCTGGCGTCGACGATGCCGAAGCCCGTGGTCTGCAGCCCGGGGTCGATGCCGAGGATGCGCGTGGTTGTGCTCACAATTTGAAGTACCAGCGCACCGAGTGGAAGAACACGGGGGCCGCGAAGCACAGCGGCGCCACGCGGTCGAGCAGGCCCACCGCACCGGTCACGCTGCTGCGGTTGCCCCAGTGGTGCACGCCGGCGTCGCGCTTGAGCGCCTTCATCACGAACTCGCCTGCCGTGCCGGCCCCGGCGGCGATGAAGGCCATCACCAGCGCCTGACCGGCCTTGAACGGCGTGATCCAGTACAGCGCCGCGCCGACCCAGGCCGCGACGAAGGCACCGATGAACCAGGCGCGCAACGAGAAGCTGCGGCTGATCTGGCGCGCCACCGGGCGCCGGCGCAGCCAGCGGCTGGCCAGCTCCTGCACCACCTGTGCAATGCCGGCCACGACCACGAGGAAGAACAGCAGGAAGGCGCCACGCCCGGCGTACTTCGGGAACTCGAGCAGCAGCAGCGCCGGCGCGTGCGACAAACCGTAGACGCAGACCACGATGCCCCACTGGATCTTGGCGTTGCGTTCGAGGAAGCGCTCGGGGTCGCCGGCCAGCGCGCTGACCACCGGCACCGCGAAGAACGCGTAGACCGGAATGAACACCGTGAACAGGTCGAAGTGGCGCGTCGCCACGATCAGGTACTGCAACGGCAGCACGATGAAGAAGGCCAGGATCAGTGTGCGGTGGTCGCTGCGGCGCGTGTGCTGCAACGTGATGAATTCGCGCAGCGCGAGGAAGGAGAACAGGCCGAAGAACACTGTCGAGCCGACCGGCCCCGAGATCCACGCCAGCCAGAACAGCACGGTGCCGATCCATACCGCGCGCAGGTCGCGCAGGTAGCGGCGCCAGGTCTCGCTCGTCTCGTCGCTCTTGTCGCGCAGCGACCACAGCGCCGTCACGGCCGACACCAGCAGCAGCGCGCCGAACAGGATCAGGAACAGCAGGCTGACCTGTTCGTCGGGGGAGAGGCGGCGCAGGGCTCCCATGGGGTTCTATCTGTCGCGCGGCAAAGGCGTGGGGGCGCTGCGGCTGGGATGCGACCTCGGCGGTCTCCGCTTCGCTTCGACTGCCCTGTGCTTCTCGGGCTCATGGCCCGCGGCCGAACTCGCTTCGCTCACTGCGTTCGCTGCGCTCAGACAGCCGCCGCGAGTCAGTTTACGAAGCGCGTGCTGCGCACGCGCGGCCATGAACCTTGCGATGCTCGGCGCCTCCCCACGCACCCCAGCCGCAGCGCCCCCACGCCTATGCGGCAACGCACGCTGTGTTCGGTTCCAAACACCGTGCGGTGGCACGCGTCGCGGCAGGCGGTACCCGGCGGGGGCGGCCTGTGGAGCGGCGAGGAGCGGAAGGCTTGGGGTCGGCGCGCGTACCCGCGCGCTTCGTGAACTGACTCGCCGAACGTGTCTGAGTGAAGTGAGCGCAGCGAACGAAGCGAGTTGTTCGGCGCGACCCCAAGCCCGAGCACCGCAGCGCAGTTGGCCCAAAGGGCCAACTGCTCCAGTGGGAGCCTCCGCCGGGTACCGCCTGCCGCAACGCGCACGGTGGTCACTGCATGCCTTCATGTCAACTCACCCTGGGCCGCAAGCCCAGCACCGCCGCCCGCGCCCGATCAAGAAAGACCCGCTTGTCTTCGCCCGGCGCCAGCTGCATCGGCGTGCCGAAGGTCACCGTGCACAGGATCGGCACCGGCACCACCTCGCCCTTGGGCATCACGCGTTGCACGTTGTCGATCCAGGCCGGCACCAGCTGCACGTCCGGGAACTGTTCGGCCAGGTGGTACAGGCCGCTCTTGAAAGCCTGCGGGTCGCCCTTGTTGCTGCGCGTGCCTTCGGGAAAGATGACGAGCGAGTCGCCCTGACGCAGCGCGTCGGCCAGCGGTTCGAGTGGGTCCTGGTCGTCGGTGCGCTGCCTCGCCACGTAGACCGCGTTGAACACCTCGCGCGTCAACCAGTGCTTGAAGGGGCCTGCGGTCCAGTAGTCCCGGGCCGCGATCGGGCGCGTCGTCGCGCGCAGGTCCTTCGGCAGCGCAGCCCAGATCAGCACCCAGTCGAGGTGGCTCTGGTGGTTGGCGAAGTAGATGCGCTGTTGCGCCGTCGGTGGGCAGCCCTTCCAATGGCCCTGCGCGCCCGTGATCAGCCGGGCGATGAAACTCAGCAGCAGGCCCATCAGGTCGGCGCGGGACATCGAGCCTCATCCTATCCGAGGGCCGGCACTGTGCTTACCATGCCGGCCATTCCGACGAATCGAGTGGAGTGGATGAGAAACCTCGTGATGCACCGCCTCTGCAACCGACTCGCGGCCCTGCTGGCGGCTGTCGCCCTGGGCGCTTGCGCCGGCCTGCCGACGGCGCAAATGGCGCTGCCCGCCGCGCTGGCAGCGCAACCGCCGTTGACGGTGGCGGGCCTGGGCGGTGGCCGCACGGGCGAGTTCACGCTGGCGGGCGAGCGGGGCCGCTTCGAGCGCGGCGCCGACCGGCTCACGGTGTTCGACACGCTGAGTTTTGACCGCGTGTCGGCACGTTATCGCACGGACAAGACCGCGGCCACCTGCCGCGGCCGGCAGACAGAGGGCAGCGTCGGCGTGCTCGTGGGCCAGCCGAGACCATTCGAGTTCCAATGCCAATACGACGGCGCGTTTGCCGGGCAGCTCACCTTGCGTGGCCAGTCCGGCGCCGCGGGCACTCAGCAGCAGCGCAGCGGTCGCATGACGGGTGGCGGTGTGGCGGTGGACATCGTGTCGGTGCATCGATTGCAGGGCACGTTGTTGCCACTGGCGTCGCCTGCCGGCTACTTGCTGTCGGTGGACGGCCAGCCCGTGGGGGCCGTGGAACTGACCGACACGCGTCCGAGGGTCTGGCTGCCGTCCGGGCCTGCGCCGGTCAGCGCCGCGGTCACCCATGCGGCGCTGACACTGGCCCTGCTGTGGGACCCTTCGCAACGTGGTGACTGAGTGACGACCGCTGCGCTCAAGGTGGTCGTGATCGGTGGCGGCTTCGCCGGCCTGTGGTGCACGCGCGCACTGGCGCGCGCACCGGTCGAGATCACGCTGATCGACCGCGCCAACCACCACCTGTTCCAGCCGCTGCTCTACCAGGTGGCGACCGCGGGCCTGTCGGCCGGCGACATCGCGGCGCCGCTGCGCCAGATCCTCAGCGCACAACGCAACGCCAGCGTGCGCATGGGCGAGGTGAGCGCCCTGGACCTCGCGCAGCGCGAGGTCACGCTGGCCGACGGTGCGACGCTCGGTTACGACTTCCTGCTCGTGGCCAGCGGCGCGACGCATGCCTACTTCGGCCACGACGAGTGGGCGCCGCATGCACCCGGGCTGAAGACGCTCGACGACGCGCTCGAGATGCGGCGCCGCGTGCTGCTCGCCTTCGAGCATGCCGAGACCGCGGCCAGCCGGGGCGACGAACGCGAGCGCGACGCCTGGCTCACGTTCGCGATCGTCGGCGGCGGGCCTACCGGCGTGGAACTGGCCGGCACGCTGGCCGAGATCGCGCGCCACACGCTCAGGGGCGAGTTCCGCCACATCGACCCGGCGCGAGCGCGCGTGCAGCTGATCGAGGCCGGCCCGCGCGTGCTCGCGAGCTTCCCGCCCGAGCTGTCGGAGCGCGCGGCGGCGCAGTTGCGCGGCCTGGGGGTCGAGCTGCTGACGGCGGCACCGGTGCAGTCGATCGACGGCGAGGGCTATCTGCGCGGTGGCGAGCGCGTGGCCGCGAAGACGGTGTTGTGGGCCGCCGGTGTGGCCGCCTCGCCGCTCGGCCGCCTGCTTGGCGCGCCGCTGGACCGTGCCGGCCGGGTGCAGGTGGCGCCGGACCTGAGCGTGCCGGGACATCCCGAAGTGTTCGTGGCCGGCGACCTCGCCGCAGTGACACAGCCCGACGGCAAGCCGGTGCCCGGCGTCGCGCCGGCGGCCAAGCAGATGGGCGCGCATGTGGCGCGCACGATTCTCGATCGCCTGGCAGGCCGCTCGCAGAGCGCGCCCTTTGCCTACCAGGACTACGGCAACCTCGCGACCATCGGCCGCATGGCGGCGGTGGTGGACCTGCGCGGCTTCAAGTTCTCAGGGCTGCTGGCCTGGTGGTTCTGGCTCGCGGCGCACGTGTTCTTCCTGATCGGCTTTCGCAATCGGTTGACCGTGCTGACGAACTGGGCCTGGGCCTACTGGACCTACCAGCGCCACGCGCGCGTGGTGTTCGGCGGCGCCAAGGCGCCGCCTGGAAGCAATCCGGCCGATCCGCGCTCAGTGTGAGATCGTGCCGCCGTTCAGCAACTTGAGCAGGCGTTGCAGCTCGAGCTGCACGCCGGCCGGGAAGCCGACACCGCCCCAGCGCGGGTCTTCGGCCAGCTGCTTGACGGCGGCCATCGAGCGCGCGACATGGCCCCAGCCCTGCGCGAGCCGGTTCGCCACATGCGGGTAGCGGTCGCACAGCGTCTTGGGCCGTGCGTCCATCGGGAAGGCCACCAGCCAGTCGATCGTCGGCCCGGCCAGCATGCGCTCGGCGGCGGCGGGCTTGTGGTCCTTCTTGCGGCCGAAGTTGATCGACAGCGGATCGTTGTCGATGGTCTCGTCGACCGGCGTCGCCGCGGCGGCCTGCTTGGGCTTCGGCGGCTCGATCTCCACGTACTCGAACTCGAGGCGGCCGGAAGGACTGAAGGCGGAGGATTCGGTCGACATGGCGTCTTGTGGTTGTCGCGTGAACTCACGCTCCCCAAAAATTCTATGGGGGGCACACGCATCCGGGTCGTCGCAGGCGACATGTAACCGTGAGCATCCGCACGCGAAGCGCGATTGCGTGCAAGCGCCGTGTCATGCGCGCTTCATCGCCGCCTGCAATGCTGCGTCGATGCGACGAGACATCCCCCCGCGATGCCGCCCGGCTTCGCGGCGCTGATCGCGGCGCAGTTCGCGTCGGCGCTGGCCGACAACGCGCTGCTCATCGTCGCCATTGCGCTGCTCGAGCAGCAGGGTTGGCCCGGTTGGTGGGCACCGCTGCTCAAGTTCGGCTTCATGGTCTCGTACGTGCTGCTGGCGCCCTTCGTCGGGCCGCTGGCTGACCGCTGGGCCAAGGGTCGCGTGATGGCGGCGATGAACGGAGTCAAGATCGCCGGCGTGCTGCTGCTGTTGGCCGGCGTGCACCCGGTGGCCGCGCTGACCGTCGTCGGCTTCGGCGCCGCGGCCTATGCGCCGGCCAAGTACGGCCTGGTCACCGAGTTGGTCGGCCCGCGTCAGTTGGTCGCGGCCAACGGCTGGCTCGAGGTCACCGTGGTCTGCGCGGCGCTGTTCGGCGCGGTGTTCGGCGGTGCGCTGGTCAGCCCGTGGCTGCAGCAGCCCGGCTTCACGGCCTCGCTGTGGTGCCTGCTCGGCGTGTATGCGCTGGCCAGCGCGCTCAACCTCGGTGTGCCCGACAGCAGGGCACGCTATCCGCGCACGGCCTGGCACCCGTGGCGCATGCTGCGGTCGTTCCGTCGCGCCAACCGCACGCTCTGGCGCGACGCCGAGGGGGGCCTGTCGCTGGCGGCGACCACGATCTTCTGGGGCGTCGGTGCCACGCTGCAGTTCGCGGTGCTGCGCTGGGCCATCGACGCCCTCGGCCTCACACTCGACCGTGCGGCGTATCTGCAGGCCGCGGTGGCGGTCGGCGTGGTTGTCGGCGCGGCCGCGGCCGGGCGCTGGGTGCCGCTGCGCCATGCCCGGCACCTGTTGGGCGCCGGCGTGCTGCTCGGTTTGTTGATGCCGGTGCTGGCGTCGGTGAACGAGCTGTGGCTCGCGCTGCCGCTGCTGGCACTCGTCGGCGCGGTGGGCGGTTTCATGGTCGTGCCGCTGAACGCGCTGCTGCAGCACCGCGGCTTCGTGCTGCTGACCGCCGGCCGCTCGATCGCCGTGCAGGGCTTCAACGAGAACCTGAGCGTGCTGGCGATGCTGGCGGGTTATGCCGCGCTGCAGGCGCTGGAGGTGCCGATCGTGCCGACGCTGTGGGGCTTCGGCCTGGCGATCGCGGCGGCGATCGGCGCGCTGATGGCGGTCGGCCGGCGCCGCGTGCCGGCCTGAGCGAGTGCGTCAAGCCGCGCGCAGCGACAGCTCGGGCGTCGCCGAGAACTCGTCGATCGTCTGCGCGAGCACGGCCTCGAAGCGCGCGACCACGCCGTTCCAGTCATGCTGGCGTGCGGCGTCGCGCGCTGCCGTCCCCATCGCGCGGCGGCGCTCGGCGTCGGCGGCCAGCATCAGCGTGGCGCGCACGAAGGCCGGCAGGCTCTCGTCGTGCGCCAGCAAGCCGTTGCGGCCCGACTGGATGCATTGCGCCGCCGCGGCGCAGTCGAAGGCCACGACGGGCAGGCCGCTGGCCATGGCCTCGATCGTCACGTTGCCGAAGGTCTCGGTCAGGCTCGGGAACAGGAACAGGTCGGCCGAGGCGTAGTGCGCCGCCAGGTCCTCGCCGCCGCGCTGGCCGGCGAAGATCGCTTGCGGGCAGCGTGCGGTGAGTTCGGTGCGCATCGGCCCGTCGCCGACGAAGATCAACTTGACCGCGTCACCCAGGGTGCCATGCAGCGCCTCGTAGGCCGCGAGCACGGCGCCAAGGTTCTTCTCGGCGGCCAGGCGCCCGACATAGGCCAGCACCAGGTCGTCGTCGCCGGCGCCCCATCGGCGGCGCAGCTCGGCACTGCGATGCCGCGGGTCGAATTGTCGCGTGTCGACGCCGCGGCTGACCACCGTCACACGCTCGAAACCGCTGGCCGCGAGCTGAGCGCGCAGCGCTTCGGTGGGCACCATGGTGCACTGCGCGCGGTTGTGGAACTTGCGCAGGTAGGCCAGGATCGGCCTGGCCAGCCAGCCGATGCGGTAGTGCTGGCCATAGGCGTGGAAGTTGGTCCGGAAGTCCGAACTGACCGGCAGCTTGAGGTGGCGTGCCGCCTGCAGCGCCGACCAGCCGAGCGGGCCCTCGGTGGCGATGTGCACCACGTCGGGCCGCTGCAGCGACCACAGCTGCACCAGGGCGCGCTTGGACGGCGCACCCATGCGCAGGTTGGGGTAGCGCGGGATCGGCCAGCCGGCGGTGAGCATCTCGTGCAAGCGCGCGCCGCGTGGTGCCGGGTCGGGATCGGTGTGGCGCTGGCGCGGGCGCACCAGTTGCAGATCGTGCGATCGCCGCTGCAGGCCCTCGACCACGCGCGCGATCGACATCGCCACGCCATTGACCTCGGGCGGGTAGGTCTCGGTGACGACCGCGATGCGGCGCGAGCGCTTCAGCGGCGGCAGGCGGTCGACGACGATGGAAGGGTCGAAGGCGGGGGTGCGGTGCAGCATGCACGCATGCTCGCGCGCGCAGGCGACCGTTCGATGACAACGCGTCGCTGGCCGTCCACCGTCACGGGAGTTTCATGCGCACGCGTCACCATCGGGTCACGGGCGCCGGAGGGCGGCGCTGCGGCACGCACATCGACGACGGGAGCGCCATGCACTCATTCCTCGAAACCCTGGCCACGCAGCGCTGGGACGATCACCGCTACTACCACCAC
Organism: Aquincola sp.; assembly: GCA_022841885.1. Taxonomy (GTDB): domain Bacteria; phylum Pseudomonadota; class Gammaproteobacteria; order Burkholderiales; family Burkholderiaceae_C; genus CADEEN01. Next base: position 22,606 of record JALHQP010000040.1, read on the forward strand.
AGCCGCATCAACCAGAGCCTGCACCTGGTCAGCGCGATCAGCTTCGTTGTCGCCTACGGCCTGCTCTTCGTCGACCCGGCCTGGGCCGCGCTGCTGGCCTGGACGGTGTCGATGACGACACGCCAGGCCGGCCACTTCTTCTTCGAGCCGCGCGGCTACGACCATGTGAACCAGGCCAGCGACGAGCACAAGGAGGCGATCAAGGTCGGCTACAACATCCGGCGCAAGATCGTGCTGCTGGCGGTGTGGGCGCTGCTCCCGGTCGTGCTGTGGCTCTCGCCGTCGGTGTTCGGGCTGATCGAGCCGGCCACCGACTTCAACGGCTATCTGCACGACCTGGGCCTGTCCTGGCTGGCGCTCGGTGTCGCGGGCCTGCTGTTCCGCGTCGGCCAGCTGTGGGCCACGCAAGGCCCGCTGCAGGCCCTGGCCTGGATGACGAAGATCCTGACCGACCCGTTCCACGACATCTGGCTGTATCACAAGGCCCCGCTGCACCTGCTGCGCGGCGAGCTGATCGACCCGATGCAGCACGTGCACCGGTGAGGTGGCGCTAGAAGCGTTCGCGCAGCATCTCCTTCAGGATGCCGCGCCGGATCGCGCGGTCGGTCAGCGCCTCGTCGCGCCACCACCAGCCGTCGGCCTTCATCGCGCGGCAGGCGGCGACGAAGCGTTCGGCCACCGCGTCGAACTCGGCGTCGCCATAGTTGAGGCTGAAGATCAGGCGCCCGCTGCCGATCCAGCTCAACGCCAGGCCCTGCTCGCGCAGGTAGAACTGCAGCATCCAGTTGTAGCGGCTGGGCTCGGTGTAGAGCACGGTCCAGATCGTCGACAGGTTGGCCACCTGCACCGGCACGCCCGCGTCGCGCAGGCGCTGGTTCAATGCGGTGGCGCGCGCGTTCCAGCGCTCGTCCATGCCGTCGTACAGCGCACGCACATCCGGTGTCGCGAGGCGGTCGAGGAAGGCCGCCATCGCGCCCATCACGTACGGGTGCGCGTTGAAGGTGCCGCGCGCGAAGCAGATGTCGGCCGGCCGGTCCTCGCGGTAGCGCTTCATCAGCGCGGCCTTGCCGCACACCACGCCCACCGGCAGGCCGCCACCGAGCGTCTTGCCGTAGGTCACCATGTCGGCGCGCACGCCGAAGTATTCCTGTGCACCGCCGGGCGCGAGCCGAAAGCCGAGAAACACCTCGTCGAAGATCAGCACGATGCCGCGTGTGCTGCACACCTCGCGCAGCTTCTCCAGCCAGGCCGTGTACGCCGCCCGGTCGAAGCCCGCCTTGCGCCCGCTGTCCACCAGCGACGAGTCGCCCGGCGCGCCGGCGTTCGGGTGCAGGGCCTGCAGCGGGTTCACGAGCACGCAGGCGATGTCGCGCCGCGTGGCGAGCACCTTGAGCGAACGCTCGTCCATGTCGCGCAGCGTGTAGGTCTCGCGCGGCGGCAGCGGGTTGCCGGGGCCGGGCTGCACGTCCTCCCACCAGCCGTGGTACGCGCCGCAGAAGCGCACCAGGTACTTGCGCTTGGTGTGGTAGCGCGCCAGGCGCACCGCCTGCATCACCGCCTCGGTGCCGGACATGTGGAAGGACACCTCGTCCAGGCCCGAGATCGCCTTCAGCGCTTCCGCGTTCTCGACCACGCAGGGGTGGTAGGAGCCGAGCACCGGCCCAAGCGCGCGCGTGCGCTGAAGCCCATCGTCGACGCAGGCCTTGTAGAAGTCGGTGCCGAACAGGTTGACGCCGTACGAACCGGTGAGGTCGAAGAAGCGGTTGCCGTCCAGGTCCTCGAGCATCACCCCGTCGGCCGCGCGCAGCACGCTGCCGAGCTTCAGGTGCTGCTTCACGAGCGGCGCGTACTGGAAGGGCACGCGGTAGCTGCCGGTGAACTGCAGGTCGGAGATCGACTCGCGCGCACGCTCGGTCAGCGCGGCGCTTTGCGGCCAGCGCGCGGCGAAAGTGCGCGCGAGGCGGTGAAAGCCCGCCTCGCGCTGCTGCGCCACGCCGGCCGGCGCGCCGTCGCTGGTGAAGAAGCGCGCTTCGTCGTACGCATAGCCGGGGATCAGCGTCGCGATGCGCTTGGCCATGCGCGAGTGGCCGCCGAGCGAGCGGTGCTTGGCGCGCGACAGCTCGAGCCGGCGCCTGGCCGCGGGCCACAGTGCCAGCAGGCCCAGGCTCAGCGCCGACAGCGCGGGAAGGGTCCAGGTTTCTTCCATGGGGGATGACGGAGATGGGACAGATGAGCGGTTTACCTGCGTCCGTTGACAGCAGCGTGAAAACGGGCACCGACACGAAGTTGTCACGCATCCGGCGCGCCTTCCAGCAGGAGGACCTGAACTTCCTGCTCACCAACCGCGTGCCGCGCATTGCGTTGACGCGCCTGATGGGGCGCTTCAGCCGCATCCGCAGCCCCTGGCTGACGCGGCTGTCGATCGCGGTCTGGCGCCTGTTCACCGAGTTGGATCTGAGCGACGCGAAACGCCAGCGCTTCGACTCGCTGCACGACTGCTTCACGCGCGAGCTGGTGCCGGGCGCACGGCCGGTCGATACGCGTGCCGAGATCCTGGCCAGCCCCTGCGACGCGATCGTCGGCGCCTGCGGCACGGTCGAGCGCGGGCAGGTGTTCCAGGCCAAGGGCATGCCCTACACGATCGGCGAACTGTTCGGGCCGACGCAGGATCCGTCGGCCTTCGAGGGCGGCCGCTACGTCACGCTGCGCCTGACCTCGGCGATGTACCACCGCTTCCACGCGCCGCACGACCTGGCGGTCGAGCATGTCACCTACCTCAGCGGCGACACCTGGAACGTGAACCCGATCGCGCTGGCGCGCGTCGAGCGCCTGTTCTGCCGCAACGAGCGCGCGCTGATCCGGGCGCGGCTGGCGGCCAACGGCTCACCGGTCGCGCTGGTGCCGGTGGCGGCGATCCTGGTCGCCAGCATCCGCCTGCATTGGCTGGACGTGCTGCTGCACCTGAAGCGGCGCGGGCCGAACGAGATGCCTTGCGATGCGCGGCTGGCCAAGGGGCAGGAAATGGGCTGGTTCGAGCACGGCTCGACGATCATCGTGTTCGTGCCGCCGGGGTTCGAGCTGTGCGACGGCATCGGGCCGGGGACGCGGTTGCGGGCGGGGCAGGCGTTGATGCGCTTGCCGCTCTGAGTTCATTGTTCGTGCTGCCTCGCGGCGGCCGATGCCCGGTGCGGGCTCCCCCTGGAGCGGTCGGCTCTTTGAGCCGACTGCCCTGCGGTGCTCGGGCTTGGGGTCGCGCCGAACAACTCGCGGCGCTCACTTCGTTCGCTCTGCTCAGACACGTTCGGCGAGTCAGTTCACGAAGCGCGCGGGTACGCGCGCCGACCCCAAGCCCTGCGCTCCTCGGCGCCCCACAGGTCGCCCACCCCGGGCACCGGCCGCCGCGAGGCGGCAGTGGCTGACTGCGGAGCGCTGGCGTCACCGGTTCCGTCGTTCGGTGTAATGCGGCAGACTGACACCACAAGCAGGCTAGGCATCACCGAGCATCCATCATGCGCGACCGCTCTCTTCGACTTCCTAGCTCGTACTGTGTTGCCGCAACACAATCAGAGAACCTCATTGCCACGGTTGGAAGGAACGTAGCACTGGCGAGCGTTCCTCAGAGGAAGCGCATTGCGTCATCATTCGTGTTGTCACACTCGTGCGCGGTGACCTTCTCAACGTGCGAGAGGTTTCTGGCGGTGAAGAGCACGCTTGGTGCCATTGCGATCTGCGATGTGCAGAGCTTGCGAAAGCTAGCCGAGTTCCGACCAAAAGGCCAAGACGAAGGCACGGGCCCACTGTTCAACGAAGACTCAACTCTCGTCGTAGACGCGACATGGTCCGGCTCAATCTACATCCGACGATCGTCTGATCTATTGATCGAGAAGCGACTTCCTTTCCCTGGCGAAATGCTGTTCGGACTGTCAGCTTCCGCTGATCGACGTACGTGGATGATCGCCCACAGGGGCAAGTTCATCGATGGCGACGGCCATCGCGAACCGACCTACCTGTCACTGTGGAGGTGGCCGCTCACGACCCCTTATCGCACACTGTCGTTCGCCGGGCAGGAGGTCAAGAGCGCCGAGCTTTCACCGTGCGGCACCAGGATCGCGGTGACATTCCAGCTACACGGCCCGATGCGGATCGAACTGAAGCTGATCGACCTCGACCGTAACCAATCGGCAGCAACTGCGACACCTACAGGCTTGTACGCCACTCGGCTGCGCTGGTCGCCCGACTCCTCAATGATCGGCGTTGTGTCACCCAACGCATTCTCGCTCTATAGGACTTCTACGCTGGAGTGCATCAAGTCTCTGCCAGATATCTACTGCTCGGATCTGGCCATTCTTCCTCGCAGCAGACGGGTGCTCTTTGGCACGTGGCAGCGCGGCTATCTCGCAGACGTGGAACCACCGCCGTGAGGCAATCGCAGAGGTTCCAGCACTGGCGGTCAGTACGTCGCGTCCGCAAAGGTGTGGCGGCGCTGCGGCTGGGGTGCGTGGGAGGCGCCGAGGAGCGCAGGGCTTGGGGTCGGGGC
>JALHQP010000041.1 GCA_022841885.1 Aquincola sp.
GCTGGCCAAGGACGCCGCCGAGCGCCCCTTCGACGGTGCCGCCTGGGCCCACCAGGCGCGTCTGCAGGCCCTCTGGCTGACCGCACCCCCCGCGAACTGAGAGGGTGACCGAGTGGCGTTTGCCTGCGGCAAACACCACGAAGCGGTTGCACCAGGGCTGGGCAGTTCGGGCGACCCGGCCGTGCCGAGGCACAATCGCGGTCGCCTTCAACCGCGTCCTCGTGCAGGACGCCGACGCCAACCAACGCCGTGCCGCAGTCCACCCCGTCGATCGAGTTCTTCTGCGCTACGGACACCGGACGTGCGCGGTCGAACAACGAGGACTCCGTCACCGTCGACGATCCGAACGCCCTGGCCGTGCTGGCCGACGGCATGGGCGGCTACAACGCCGGCGAGATCGCCAGCGGCATGGCCACGACGTTCATCCAGCGCGAGCTCGGGCGCTGGCTCGAGGAAGTGGGCGACTCGGCCACCGACCCCGAGGTGCGGCGCGCGATGGACATCTGCGTCGACAACGCCAACCGCGCGATCTTCAATGCCGCCAACGCCAACCCTCAGTACGCGGGCATGGGCACGACGCTGGTGGTGGCGGTATTCCGCGGCACGCGCGTGCTGATCGGGCATGTGGGCGACTCACGCGCCTACCGCCTGCGTGGCGGACGCCTGATGCAGGTCACGCGCGACCATTCGCTGCTGCAGGAGCAGATCGACGCCGGGCTGATCACGCCCGAACAGGCGAGCTTCTCGGCCAACAAGAACCTGGTCACGCGCGCGGTGGGCGTGGAAGACACGGTGCTGCTGGAGATCCACCAGCACGAGGTGCACCCGGGTGACCTGTACCTGATGTGCTCCGACGGCCTGTCGGACATGCTCGACGACGAGACCCTGTCGCAGTTGCTGCAGACCCACGAATCCCTCGAAGAAGCCGGCGCGGCGCTGATCGCCGCGGCCAACGACGCGGGCGGCAAGGATAATATCGCCATCATCCTGGCTCGCGCGCCGGGCAGCCCGGCCGCAAGCACCAAGTCATGGTGGGCGCCGTTCAGACGCTAGCACGACGACAAGACGAGGCAACGAGGACACGAATATGGGCAAGCTGGTGGTGTCGCTCGACGGCGTGGTGATCAAGGAAGTGCAGATCACCAAGGACAAGACGACGCTGGGTCGGCGGCCCTACAACGACATCGTCATCGACAACCTGGCGGTCAGCGGCGAACACGCGGTGCTGCAGATGGTGGGGTCGGACGTCTTCATCGAGGACCTGAACAGCACCAACGGCACCTACATCAACGGCAAGGCCGTCAAGAAGCAGCTGCTGGCGCACAACGACACGGTCGAGATCGGCAAGTACAAGATCAAGTACCTGGTCGAGGACGGCGTCGACTACGAGAAGACGATGATCATGAAGCCCGGCGGCGCGGCCGTCGGCGGCGCGCCGGTGGCTCCGAGCGACCGCGCGACCTTCTCGCACACTATGCCGGCCGGCGGCAACTCGGGCTTCGGCGGGCTGGCCAGCTCGCCGGGCAGCGCTGCGATCAAGGTGCTCAACGGCGCCGCGGCCGGGCGCGAAGTCATGCTGACCAAGGTCGTGACGACGGTGGGCAAGCCGGGCGTGCAGGTGGCCTCGATCACCAAGCGCCCGGGCGGCTACGTGCTCGCGCACGTCGAGGGTTCGGCCAAGCCGACCGTGAACGGCTCGCAGCTCGCGGGCGACTCGGCGCATCTGCGCAACGGCGACGTGATCGAGCTCGCCGGCACGCAGATGCAGTTCATCCAGCTCTGATCCGTCGCGGGTCGCGTCCGCGACAGGTGGCCGTGCACTCGGTCACGCCCACCGCCCGCCGCTAGGCGACCACCCCTGCGGGGCGGCCGACAATCGGGCCCATGCAAATCCGCGTCCTCGGTTGTTCCGGCTCGATCGCCGCCGGCAGCCGAACCACCTCGTTCCTGCTCGATGACGACGTGCTCATCGACGCTGGCACCGGCGTGGGCGACCTGACGCTCGACGAGATGGTGCGCATCGACCACATCCTGGTCACGCATTCGCACCTCGACCATGTGCTGGGCATCGGCCTGCTGGCCGACAGCGTGGCGCGCCGCCGCATCGGGCGCCGCCCGATCCGGGTGCATGCGCTGCCGGCCACGCTGGACGCGCTGCGCGCGCATATCTTCAACGGCGTGATCTGGCCCGACTTCACGCGCCTGCCGAACGCCGAGCACCCGCTGCTGGAGTTCGTGCCGTTCTCCATCGGCGAGAGCCTGGTGCTCGACAGGCGGCGCGCCGAAGTGCTGCCGGCCGAGCACACGGTGCCCGCGGTGGGCTTCGCGGTCACCGGGCCAGCGCCGACCAAGGGCGCCTGGGTCTTCACCGGCGACACCGGACCGAACCCGGCCCTGTGGCGACGCCTGACCGGCATGACGATCGCGCACCTGGTGATCGAAACCGCCTTCAGCGACGACGAGCAGCACCTGGCGCGCATCAGCAGCCACCTGTGCCCGACCACGCTGGCCAAGGAGCTGGCGCGCCTCGAAGGCGAGGTGGCCGTGCACATCACGCACATCAAGCCCGGCGAGGTCGACAGCGTGATGGCGCAGATCGGCGCATTGCCGGTGCAGCACACCTGCTCGGCCCTCGTCACCGGCCAGGTGTTCGAGCTTTGAGCCGCAGCGCTCGCCTATGATCGACCACGTGCAAGACAGCGCCTACCTCGACGTCGACCGCCACGGCGTGTTGCGCGTCCCCGGCCCGCTGTGGCTGGGCTTCGCGGTGCTGGCGCGTTATTGGATCCTGGTGCTGGTGGTCACGGTGTCCGCGCGCCGTTCGCCCGACGCGGTGCGCCTGCTCGGCGAGGGCGGTTATCCCTGGGCCTGGCTGGTGGTGCAGTTGCCGATCGTGCTGCTGATGTTCGCCGGCTTCCAGCGCACGCCGACCGCCGGCCGGTGGGCGCGCATCGTGTGGCCGCAGGGGCGCGCAATCATCGCGCTGACCGCGCTGCTGAACCTGGCTTGGACCGCGCGGCTGCTCTGGCAGTCCGACGGCTGGGCGCTGTGGCCCGAACTCTTCCTGGCCAGTTGCGTGCTGATCGACCTGGCAATCGCGCTGGCCGTGCTGCGCGACCGCTTCTTCGCGCAGCTCTTCAGCGAATTCCCTGCACCCGAAGACGGCGCCAAGACCAAGGAGCCCCAGGCGTGATCCGGATCTTCATCGGCTTCGACGAACGCGAGACCGTGGCCTGGCATGTGCTCACCCACAGCATCCTGGCCCGCTCGTCGCAGCCCGTCGCCTTCGTGCCGCTGGCACTGAACAACCTGCAGGGCGTGTTCACCCGCCAGCGCGAAGCGCTGCAGTCCACCGACTTCAGCTTCTCCCGCTTTCTGACGCCCTACCTGTCGGGTTACGAGGGCTGGTCGCTGTTCATGGACTGCGACATGCTCGTGCGACGCGACATCGCCGAGCTGTGGGCGCTGCGCGACGAGCGCTACGCGGTGATGTGCGTTCACCACGACCACCGGCCGAAGGAGGCTGTGAAGTTCCTGGACCAGCCGCAGACGCCGTATGGGAAGAAGAACTGGTCGAGCGTCATGCTCTTCAACAATGCGCGCTGCAAGGCGCTGACGCCGGAGTATGTGAGCACGGCGACGGGCCTGCAGTTGCATCAATTCAAGTGGCTGGAGGACGACGGCCTGATCGGCGCCATCCCGCCCGCATGGAATCACTTGGTCGGCTACAGCGAGCCGATGCCAGGTGCCGCCAACGTGCATTACACGCTGGGCGGGCCGTACTTTGACGAGTACCGGGACTGCGAGCACGCTCAAGCGTGGGTTGACGAGCGGCTGGCGATGCTGAGGGTGGATCAGCGTACGAAGGCGTCGGCCTGACGCACTGGGTCACGCCAGTTCCACCGCCGCGGCACGCGCCGCCCGATCACGCAATCGCCCTGCGCGTCGCACAGGGTAGCGATCGAAGTCCGTTGCCCACGTGCGCGTTGCGAAGTGGAACGATCATCGGGCGGCTCCAGACCAAATTCACAGTGGGCGCCGACGCTCACGCCGAGGCCAAGCCAGACATCTCCATGGGCAAGGCAGAATGGTCCGACATGACCGTCAGAGGCCAACGCTCAAGTGCGCGCTCATCAAGGCCTGGGGGCCGATGACCATCAAAGTGTTGATACTGAATTCGGAGCGTCGAGGGTGTGAAGAGATTCATTGATCGCCTGATGGCGCGGCAGCACCGTCTGCTCGCGTCGCTTGATCCTCCAAAGACACGCGATCGGCACCAGCGGCCAGCCGCACAACTGGAGGCCCAGCGCGCTGTTGACGCCGCGGCGGTTGCAGCCGCGTTCGAGCACCTGTCCGAAGGTCGCTTGGTCGATGCCGCCGCACTGCTGGAGCCGCTGCAGGAGGAAACGCAAGACCCGCGAGTGCATACGACGCTCGCGCGCATCCGCATGCAGCAAGGTGAGTTCGACGCCGCGCATGAGGCTCTGGCTCGAGCGGAGAACCTCGACCCGTCGGACCTCAAGATGGCGCACTTCACCGCCGAGTTGCTGCGCATTCAGGGCCGCTTCGTCGAAGAGGTGCAGTACCGCCGCCGCGTTGTTTTCGCCACTCCCGAGCCCTCCGCCGGAGCGTGCTTGAACCTGCTCACTGCACTGGTCAAGGCCTCTTCCGGGCATCGGCGCCCGACGGTGTCCGAAGCGCGGCTGGTGCTGAACAAGCTGCGCGAGGCGCCCGACGCCACACGCGACCATCGCCTGCAGGCCGCGAGGACCGTGTTCGGCCTGCCTGGTTTTGAGAACGAGTCGCTGGCGCTGTATGCGGCAGATGACCCTGCGCGCGCTGACGAGCGCGACCTGGTCGCCCGATGGACCACGCTGCGCGAGTGGTGCCAGGAACACCAACAGCCGCTGCACCGCATCGCCGAGTTCGGCGAGCCAGGCAGACGCCCGTTGATGGCGCAACTCGAACAGACAATCGTTTTGCCCGGGTTCCAGTGGCTGCCCCTTGTCGATGAGGGTCGCGTCGCATTTCAGGGTCTGGCCGCCAGTCGCGTGCGCACCCGCGACGAGGACCCGCAAAGCCCGCTCGTGATGGCCAGCACAGAAAAGGCTGTCCTCCGCCTGCCGGCCTCGCTGCCGCATGTCAAAGGCCCCGTCATCGTCTTGGGCGGCAGCGGCGGTTACTACCACGACCTCGTGGAGTACGTCGGCGCTTTGGCAGTGCCGGAAACACTCGGATTGGGTACGGACCTGCGGTTGCTGGTCAGCGCTCCGATCCCCAAACATCTTGCGGAGCTGTTTGCCCTGCTGGACATCGAGGAGCGCAGGCTCATTGCCTGGGATCCCGCACAGCCGGTCACGGTCAGCCAGGCGTGGCTGCCCACGCGCCTAGCGGCGGGCGGACGTTGGTTCGATCCGCTACTGGCCCACTGGTACCGTCGGCGTCTGGCACCCTACATGGTTGGCGCCGCGCCGCAGCGCCGGCTGTACCTCTCGCGCGCCGGCACGAGCCGCCGACGCGTGCAGAACGAGGAAGCGGTCCTGGCGGCGCTGCAGCCCCTGGGCTTCGAATCGGTAAGACCGGAGACTCTGTCGGTGCGCGAGCAGGTGGAACTGTTCTCGCAAGCCCGCAGCATCGTCGGATCAAGCGGCGCGGCCTTCACAAATATGCTGTTCGCTCCACCTGGTGCGCAGGTCATCGTCCTGCAGAACCGGCACCTTGTTGCAGGTGGCGGCGACCTCTGCTTCGATGTCATGGCCGAAGCGTGTGGCCACACGGCGACGACGATCGGATGTGCGCCCGTCCGTCTGGTGCCCGGCGAGCGGGCAATTGACGCTGATCTGAGTGTCGAATGCGATGCACTGCTCGCGGCCCTGGAGAAGCAGGCCAGCCCGGACCGCACCGCCGGTCACGACAGTCTGGGGCCGGCCGCGTAGTCCCGGTACCACGACACAAAGCGTTCGATTCCGGTCTCCAACGTTGTCTTCGGCTGCCATCCCGTCCAAGCACCCAGTGCGTCCACGGCCGCGTAGGTCTGCGCCACGTCGCCGGCTTGCATGGGTAGCAACTCCTTCTTTGCCGGCACGCCCAGAGCGCGCTCGAGCACGGAAATGAACTCCAGGAGTTCGACTGGCGCATGATTGCCGATGTTGAATACGCGGTAGGGCGCCCAGGACCGCGACGGGTCACCGTGGAGGCGGTCAAACGCCTCGTCGGGTGCAGGTGGGTGGTCCAGCGCGCTGAGTACTCCGTCAACGATGTCGTCGACATAAGTGAAGTCGCGCGACATCTGCCCGTGGTTGAACACCCGAATGGGCTCGCCCGCCAGGATGGCGCGAGCAAACAGGATCGGCGCCATGTCCGGGCGCCCCCAGGGGCCGTAGACCGTGAAGAAGCGCAGCCCGGTGGTCGCCAGGCCGTGCAGGTGACTGAACGTGTGCGCCATCAACTCGTTCATCTTCTTGGTCGCCGCGTACATGCTGATCGGGTGATCGACCGCATCCGTCTCGGCGAAAGGCTGCTTCACGTTGCCGCCGTACACGCTGGAGCTGCTGGCATAGACCAGATGCCGAACCTTGCCGTCCCTGCAACGCTCGAGCATGTTGAGGAATCCGATCACATTGGCATCCAGGTACGCCCTTGGATTCTCGATCGAGTACCGCACGCCCGCCTGCGCCGCAAGATGCACCACCATGTCCGGCCGACCCGTGGCGAACGCATCGGCCAGCGCGGAGCTGTCGGTCAGCTCGGTCCGGAGAAAACGGAACTGCGGCGCGCCAAGCAGCCTGTTCAATCGCGCTTGCTTGAGCCCAACGTCGTAGTAGGCGTTGAGGTTGTCGAGCCCCAGAACCTCGTCGCCGCGTGCCAGCAGCGCGCTGCACACATGCATACCGATGAATCCGGCAGCTCCGGACACGAGCACTCTCATCTCGACTCCGTGTATCCCATCGATCGACAATCCGTCGCGCCGGCTGGACGCAGATTTCTCACGCGACACGCCGGACGTGTCGCAGCCACATTCTCGGGCGACGCCCCAGTTCAAGCACAATGATTGTCGGGCTGGCGCACCGCCCTGCGCCAACCCGGCGCGCTTGAAGCCTGACGCCGTACTCCGACTCCAAAGCCATCATTACATGCTGCGACGCCTCCTCGAAAGCCTGTTTCGCAAGACCGAAGCCACGGGGCGCCCAGCTATTCAGACAGTCGGCGGTTCAGCGGTCGCCGTTCGGGATGCTGGCAGCGATCCTGCCTCTACCTCCCCCGCCAAGGTCGACACGACCGCCCTAATCGAGCACGCGGCCACGCGCGTGAGCGAGCGCCTCTCGGAGGCAAGCGCCTCGCGCGTCGAATCACTGGCCAAGCACTTCGAACTCCCCGCGGTTTCGGCATCGGCAGATGTCCATGTCTTCGCATTTCATGTGGACATGGGTGCCGCCGGAAAACTTGCTTATCGCGATGTGACCATGGACGTGGGCCGCTTCGACTACGTCTCGATCCTGGAGACGTTCAAGGCCTGCGTCTTCCGATCGCATCCGCAGGCCGTGATATTCCTCGTCACGTCGCCGGGTTCGCCGTTACTCGCGCTGAGCGACGAGCGCACGCGCGTCGTCGAACTGGACATCCCGTTCGACCAGCCGATGTACCAACGCGTCGCGTCGATGTGCGCCTATGTGCACTCTCCCGCCTTCGTGAAGGACACACTGTTCCTGGACAGCGACGCGTTCCTGAATGCGCGCTTCACCGAGTACCTCGATGCGGACTTCGACGTCGCCGTCACCGTGCGTCGCGACCCCGGCCTGATGCCGGTCAACGAAGGCGTCATCGTGGCCCGGGCCGAACGACGGCCTGCGGTAATCGGATTCTTCGACCGTTACCTGGCCACCTACGATGCGCTGCTGTCCGATGATCGGATCGCAGACTACTACGGCGACATCCGCAAGTGGCGCGGCGGTCAACTGTCGCTTAACGCAATCACCCGAGCCGCCCATCCCTACTCCGACCAGCGCCGCATCGGCATCGGCAGCGCCCGGCTGCAATGCCTGCCGTGCGACCCGTTCAACTATTCCTACGAGTACGGTGCCACCGTCGCCCATGAGCCGTTGAAGGAGAAGGTCGTGTTACACATGAAAGGCGGGCGCAAGAGTGACCTTGACGCAGTTCGCTCCCTCCTGGCGCTCGAGACTACCGCCGCCGCAGGAGGCGAAATGCCCGCCGGGCCATCACGCAGCGGTAGCGACAGGAGGTACTCGCTGGATACGACCTTTCCAGAAGAGTACTTCCCGCCCACTCCCCTCGACTTCAGCGCCGCCACGCTGACGGAGATTGCCGATCACTTCAAGACCGACAAGGGGTCAATCAAGCACCTCTACACGGAGGTCTACTCAAGGTATCTCGAAACCTATCGGGGCAAGGCTCCGAAGCTCCTCGAGATCGGCGTGGCTTGTGGGTCGTCCCTCAAGACGTGGGGTGGCTATCTCGGAGAACGATCGGCCATCACTGGTGTAGACATCAGAAAAGAGTGCGAGTCTCTCTGCCGCACCGTCCCGAATATCCGGATTCTCATCGCGGATGCGGCCGCGTATTCCACTGACGAAGTCTTTGATGTCATCGTCGACGACGGGTCCCACGTCAGCAAGGACATCGTTCAGTCGTGGCAGAACCTGTGGCGGCAGGTACGCCCCGGCGGGTATTACTTCATCGAAGACATGCGCTGTACGCATGACGATGGATATCGGCGCAACTTCACCTTCCCGAAGGCTCACGGCGACTTCGATCGCCGCCACGTAATGCAGTGGCTCGACGAACAGATGCGCGCGATGGACTACTCGAACTCCGACATTGAGTTCATCCATGTCTATCGACAGTTGATCGCCATGCGCAAGAGGATCTGACATGTGCGGCATTGCGGGGGCCTTCGACTACTCGACAGGTGCACGGGGCGAGTGGCTTGAAGCGGCCGTGTCCGCCGCCAGCGCCTCGCAGGCATATCGCGGCCCGGATGCATCGGGACAGTGGCGGTCCCCCGAGGGGCAATGTGTCCTCGGGCATCGCCGCCTCGCAATCATCGATCTCGACGAGCGCAGCAATCAGCCGATACTCACGCCGGACGGGCGATACGCGATCTCCTTCAATGGAGAGATCTACAACTACAAGTCGCTGCGAGTCGAACTCGAAGCCGCGGGGCGGCGCTTCCGGACCGCATCCGACACCGAAGTCCTGCTGGTGGGTTATGCACATTGGGGCGATGCGCTGTTCGGGCGGCTCGACGGCATGTTCGCGCTGGCGATTTACGACACGCTGCGGCGCGAACTCCTGCTGGCCCGCGACCGGATGGGCGAAAAGCCTCTGTACTACGCGCGCTCCTCCGGCGCTCTGGTGTTTGCGTCGGAACTCAAAGCGCTGCTTCGCGTGGAGGGCTTCTCGGCCACGGTTTCCGAGCAGAGCCTGTTCGACTACCTCGCGCTGCGTTATGTGCCCGACCCGGCGACCATCTTTGACGGGGTCTTCTCGGTCCAGCCAGGCACGTGGCTGCGCTTCGGCGAGCACGGTCGCTCGCAGGAACAGTCCTACTACGCGTTCGACATCGAGGCGCCTTTCGAGGGCGATGCGGAAGACTACGTCGACGCGGTCGATGCTGCATTGACCGCGGCCGTGCGAACGCGCCTGGTGGCCGACGTGCCGGTCGGTGCCTTGCTGTCCAGCGGGGTCGACTCCAGCCTGGTGTGTGCACTCGCTGCACGACTGACGAACCGGTCGGTGCACTGCTTCGGCGCCGGCTTCGTGGGGGACGACGAGGACGAGACGCCGCAGGCCCGCGCCATCGCGGACCACCTGGGGTTGCCGTTCGAGGCCCTTGCCATCTCGGGTGACGACCTGCTGCAGGGTGCTCAAGGGTTCGGCGCACTGCTCGACGAGCCGAACGGTGACCGCAGTTGCGTGCCGACCTACCTGCTTTCGCGTCTGATCCGTTCGCACGTCACCGTAGCGGTGTCTGGCGACGGCGGCGATGAACTGTTCGCGGGGTACGGTCGCTACCTCGCGATGGAGCGCGACGGCGGATTTCAGGCGCTGAGACCGGCCGGGCAGGCGGAGCACTATTTTTTTGACGCCTTGCCCATGTTCAGTCGAGGCGTGCTCGAAGCGGCCATGCCCGAGCAGATCCCCGCCTTCCGTCGGCGCTTTCTTTCCCGCTTCCAGCCCCTGTTCTGCCGCCCGGAACTCGACACGTTCGCGCGCTTGCGAACAACCGATGTGTACAGCTACCTTCCAGGCGCCGTGTTGCCGAAGGTCGATCGCATGTCGATGAAGCACTCCCTCGAGGTGCGCACGCCCTTCTTCAGTCCCGAGGTGCTTGCACTCTCGTCACGCCTGCCCAGGGGCCTGGTTCATTCGAACGGCTTGCTCAAGCTCGCCCTGCGCCGCGTGCTCGAACGGTATGTTCCGGACGACCTGGTGCTGGCGTCCAAGCGGGGGTTCGGAATGCCGGGGGCCTTCTTCGCGCGCAATCAGCCGCTGTTTCGCGCCCTGGCCGCACGCTCGGACGAGGTGCTGCGCCACTGGTCGCCGCTCGGCGACCGACCGGCAGCCTTCGCCGCGCTGAAAGAAGGGGCCCGCGCCAACATCAACAGCCTGTGGGCCTGGATCGTTCTCGGGCAGTGGGTCGAGTCCCTTCCGTCGAGCACGACGGACCGCTCCATGGCGGTCGCTGCCGGAGCCACCCCATGACCGCGTCGGCCGCCGAGCGGGAGCTGCTCGATCAGATCGAGCCCTATGTCCTGATGTCGGCGTCGACGCTGATCAGCTGCGCCTACAACCAGAACTACGCGGCATTTGACTTGTTGTCGCGCCCGCACGTCTTTCGCGCAACGGCGAGCGCCGGGCAAGTTGCGTTCGAGCTGCCGGAGTGGTTGCCGATCGAGGAGGCACTGCTCGGTGTGGCAGAAACCGGACTTCACTCGATCGTGAAGCACCTGGCCCTGCAACGGACGGCCGGCGCGGGGAAGCCCGGCACGCGCATCCAACATTTTCAACTCGGCCCGGCGTTGTGCAGCGACGGCGATGTGGTCACGCTAACCTACTCACCATGGTTCCGCTTTGCCGCGCCGCCCTATCGTTTCGAACTACAGAGCCATGCGGCCGGGTACGTCGTCGCGGCACTCGGTCACCTGAGCCGCGCTCGGGGACTGAGCGTGCGATTGGAAGTGGGCACAGATACATCGGTGCTGTGGCTGTCCGAGCGCCTTCGGATCGAAGTCATGGGAACCACTGAACTGACCGACATTTCGGTCTTGCTCGACGACGACGAGGCCCACCTCTGCTTCACCAATCCGCAACTGTCGGTGTCGCGCCAGATGTTCCCAGACGTCTATGCGGCGGTGCGGACGGCCAGCGAAGCAGGCGAGCAGTTTCGCGGCGCTTCGGTGCTGGTCAAGGATGACCAGGTCTTGCTTTGTGGCGACGGGAGGACAGGCGATGTTCAGGCGTGAAGTGACGCCCAGCACCGTCGATCCGGACGTCCTGATCGACTCGAACCTCTCACGTAGCGAGTATGTCGACTCTTTCGGTTTCGAGTGGCAGCACCTCGATGCCTACGTCGACAAGGAGGCGCTGTCCCACGGGCACCTGTTCGGCCGCTTCCTGTTGGGGCGCGACCACTTCGTGGGCAAGGCGGTGGTCGACGTGGGCTGCGGCAACGGCCGAGTCGGACGCATCATCTGCGCGCAGGCGGCTTCGTATGTCGGCGTCGACCTGTCGGAGTCCGTCTACGCCTTTCCCAAGCAGACCACTCGCCCCCCGTCGTTCAAGCTCGTTCGTGCCTCCGGCACGGATCTGCCGCTCGACGATGCCGTCGCGGACGTCAGCGTGTGCTGGGGTGTCCTGCACCACATGGACGACCCGGACGCTGCGATGCGCGAACTGGTACGCGTCACGCGGCCGGGCGGCGAGATCCTGGTGTTCGTGTACCCCAAACACTTCGACGCCCGCAAGAATCTGAATGGCTTGTGGAAGTTCTTGCCGACCCTGCGTCAGCGCCACTACATCGAGTCGATCTCCGACGCGCTCGACCACTGGAACGCGGTCGACCCCTTCTTCGCGAGTCAGTTGGCCAACGGGCTGATGCTCGGCTTCAAGACCAGCCGCGACCTCCAGATCTTGCAATGGTTCGACGGCGTCACGCCGCGCTACCACTGGAGTTTGCAGGAGCATGTGCCTGCCTACTTCGCAAAGCAGGGTTGTGCCGGGCGAGAAACCTACCCCGGTTGCTTTCGCATCAGATTGCCGGCTTGACCCGCTCTCAGGGTCGGGGTCCGGCGGTCTGAGTCGGGTTCAGCCGGTACTTGGCCTGCATCGGCCAGCGCACCGGCTGCTGCGAGACGCGCTGCGCCACGCACAGGATGCTGGCGCTGACCGGCAACTGTTTGAAGCGAGCCCTCGTCGGGACGTCGATCAACTGCGGCGCCTCGACCATGTTCGCCGCCGCCTTCAGGAAGAGCATCGTGAACCCGTTTTCAGTGTAGAAGTCGTTGTACAGCGTCGGATTGAGGTTGTAGAAGCCGTGGTTGAACATTGCCGCCGGGTTGATGTGCAGGATGCAACCGCCGAGCTTCACCAGTTCGGCCATGTTCTTGAACGCCTGGCCGATGTTGAAGCAGTGCTCGGCGGTGCCGCCGTCGATCACCAGGTCGAAGGGCTGTGCCGTCAAAGCAGGCTCGAGCGGCTCGTTGAGATCGACGAGCACTTCGTCGCCGCGGACTCGCGCAATGTCGGCGATCGTGAGGTCGTAGCCGATCAGCGAGAAGAAGTGCCGCGACTCGACGATGCGGTTTGTAAGCGCGGCAGCACTGTGCCACTTCAGGATCGACTCGGAATCCGGTCGGAACCGCAGCTCGCGCGAGACCTCGTTGCCGAACAGCTCGAACAGCTGGTCCTCGCTGGCGAGGATGTCCGGGTATCCGAAAGAAATGGCGCGGCGCGGGCCCGCCGAGGGCGGCATGCGCTCTGCCATCGAGCGGATCAACTCGAGGCTCAGTGCCGGCAGACTCATCGCAAGTGGCGGCCGGGCCTCAGGCCGCGGGCCCGCCCTCGCCCTTCTTGCGGCTGAGCTGCACGATCACCGCTTCGGTAGCCAGTTCGACAAAGTCCTTCTGGTAGCCCAGCTCGGTGAGTTCCCAGCGGAAGGCGTTGCCGAGCTTGGCTTTCGACAGCCAGCCGAGCGAGTGCTCCTGGCCGAAGACGAGCGCCTTGGCGCAGGCGTCTTCGATGATTCGCGTGAGCCGGTTGACCGATGGCCGCTTGCCCGGTTGATTGTCGAGCGCGGGTGGGTAGCGCTTCGCGATGTCCTGCGCGAGCGACTTTGCGAAGGCGGCGACCGGCGGGCGCTTGAACAGGTTCTTGAGCATGGCCATGCTGATGACTGTACCGAAAACAAAAAGAGGCGCCACGGCGCCTCTTTCCTGTCCGAACGCCTTGCCGATCAGCGGCACGAGGACGGCGCGTACTTGACCGGCAGCACGGTGCAGCTCCAGTCCGCGGTCGAGCCGTTCCAGCTCGGGGTCAGCACAGCGGTCAGCGCGGTGGTGCCGATTGCAGCCTTGGCAAGGATGGAGACCCGGCCGTTGGCTTCGACCGAGCCAGCCTCGATGTACTTCGTCGAGGCAATGACTGCCACGCCTTCCAGACCGGCGCAGGCGTTGGTGAGCTGACAACCTTCTGTGACCACCGTGCGGGCCGAAGAGCCGCCCAGAAGCATCTCCGACACCCGCGCACGTACCGTGTAGTCCTGGTACGCGGGCAGCGCGACGGCTGCCAGGATGCCGATGATGGCCACGACGATCATCAGTTCGATGAGCGTGAAGCCGCGTTGCAGTGATTTCATGGACTCCTCCTTCACCCACGACCGCGCGGGCAGCAGGGGGCGTGGAGCATTAATCAGGCCTGCGCGCATGTGACGATTTCCGGCACAAGCCCGGCAGCCTTGGCTTGTAGATGCCGCCGCGGCAATTCGGCCCCAGGAGGCCCTCAAAAGACAGCGGGGGGCCTCAGGCCCCCCGTAGATCTCTTGCTCTCGACTGGACCAGGCCGGCTGGCGGCCTGGCACACAAGCCTTGCGACGCCTATCGGCAGGAGGACGGCGCGTACTTGACCGGCAGCACCGTGCAGCTCCAGTCCGCGGTCGAGCCGTTCCAGCTCGGGGTCAGCACAGCGGTCAGCGCGGTGGTGCCGATCGCAGCCTTGGCAAGGATGGAGACCCGGCCGTTGGCTTCGACCGAGCCGGCCTCGATGTACTTCGTCGAGGCAATGACTGCCACGCCCGCCAAACCGGCACAAGCGTTGGTGAGCTGACAACCTTCGGTGACCGTCGTGCGAGCCGAAGAGCCGCCCAGAAGCAGCTCAGACACCCGCGCACGTACCGTGTAGTCCTGGTACGCGGGCAGCGCGACGGCTGCCAGGATGCCGATGATGGCCACGACGATCATCAGTTCGATGAGCGTGAAGCCGCGTTGAATTGATCTCATTGATCCACTCCTTTGGGGGTTGAGCGAGAAACGCCGTGTCACTTGACGCAAGGAGCAGGCCTGGGCCTTCCTGACACATTTTGTCAGTCACGTACCCTGCAGACAGCCCACACCGGAGTGAGGTAAGGAACTTGTGCCGAATCGGGCGGCCAAATCTTGGCCGACGCGACCAAGGACGTCGCCCCAATCCCCATCAGAAGATTGCCGGTACATCACGCTGCTGGGGTACCACGGCAGGGCTTTGAAGTGGAGTCCGTATCGCCACTCGGGAACACGAGGCGCCATGACCCAGACGGGCCGTCCCAGCGCGCCGGCATAGTGAACGGTCGTATTGCACACTGTGATGATGAGGTCGAGCGCGCTGACCAAGGCGGCAAAGTCATCGAGGTCGCTGATCGCCTCTGCCCAGTAGTGCATTGGCATCCCGCGGTCAGCGGCGAGGCGGAGGTCCTGTTCGACCGACCCGTACTGCAGGCAGATCCAGTCCGCGTCGCCGGCACTCGCAATCCCGGCAATCTGGTCGGCGCCCATCGTGCGCAACACGGATCGTGTTTGCTCCGTGCCGCCGCGCCACGACACACCGATCTTTGGTCGGCTGCCGAGGGCGGCGAGCGCCTGTCGCCAGTGTTCAACTCGAGCCGGCGCCGCAGACAGATACCCGCTGTGCCGAGGAAAGCTCTCGAGTTCGCGCCGAAAGCGTTGCGGAAGGTCGCCCATCGGGATGAAGTAGTCGATCTCGCCAATGTCTTTGACCCAAGCCAGCGTGGAGTCCTGCTTGGTGGCCACGACTTCGCAGCCGGGGAAGGATCTGCGAATCGTCGGCGCGATCCGGTCGACAACTTCAACCACCACTCGCCGCGGGTTGAGCGCGAGCACATCGGGCAGACATGACGCAAACATCACCTGATCCCCAAGCCCCTGCTCGGCAAGCACCAGGATGCTCTTCCCGTCCAAAGGCTCGCCCCTCCAGACCGGAAACGCGACCATGCGAAGGTGCTTCACCGAGGCGAGATTGCGGAATGCATAGTCGTCCCAGCCGGCACCGAACCGTTCATTCAGCAGGTGAATCGTTGCGCGCGGGAACCGTCGCTCCGGCTCGTTGGGGTACCGGCGAATGAAGTCATCGAGAATGGGCAGGGCCTCGTCGTGACGGCCGAGATGTGTCAGCGCCTCCACGCGGATGCCGGCCACGCTATCCGAGACCCTCGGCTCCTCTGCCAGCATTTCATCGACCAATTCGAGGGCCTTGGGGTAGTTGCAACGTGCCAGATGGCTTGCCGCCAGGCGGCCTTTCATTTGGATGCCCGAGTCGACCGCGAACGCGCGCTCCATCAGCTCTCCTGCATCCGCGTACCGCCCTTGTTCCACGCGCGTCTCCGCCATCCCGACCAAGAGCTCAACGTCGTCAGGTCTGACCAACAAAGCCCTCTGCAGCAAGGGCTTGGCCACCTTGAACTGCCGCTCGCGGACCAGTGCGAGCGCCATTTCACACAGCACGTCCACGTTCTCGGGGCACCTTGAGGAGTGGGCAGCCAGCACGTCAAGCCCGGTCGCGACATCGCCTGAATCTCGGTAGAGGCGGAACAGCTCGACGGCAATGCTTCCGTCGTCCGGCTCAGACTGGCTGAGCTGCTCGCAGGCATCGATGGCTTCGGTCAGCTTCCCCTCGTCGGCCAACGCGCGGATGCGGGCAAGGCGCGGGCTGGTTTCGGGATCATCCGACTGGGCAGACGCCGCAGTCGCGGACGACCCAGCATGCTGCGCACGGTCTTGTTCCAACAGGCTCAGATTGTTGCGCGCCGACTCGAAGGCGGGGTCGATCTCGAGCGCGCGCAAGAAGGCTCGACGGGCCGCGTCCCAGTCGCCATGCGCCCGGCAGGAAATGCCAAGATTGTTCCAGGATGACTTGTCGCGCTGATCCAGTCGGGTGGCCCGCCCGAGGGACTTGGCGGCGTGGCTGAAATTGCCCAGCTCAAGTTGGCACAGGCCAAGCTGGGCGTTGAACCGCGGATCCAGATTGAACTTGTTGACAGCGAATTGCACATGCCTGATGGCGGACTCGGCCTCACCACGGGCAAGCATGACCAGCGACAACCCGTAGTGGGCCTCCGCCATGCCTGGCGCTTCCTTGAGGGCGTCCCGAAAGAGGGCTTCCGCCGTTTGGTCATCGTGTTGCCGAAAAGCAATCTCCGCTCGCAGACAGGTCGCCACCAGCTCGCGCTGCGGAGTATTGGCATGAAGCAACTGAGCGCATGCCGCCGCTTCAGCGAGCTCGCCTCTCTGGATCAAGTCGCGCACCTCGATCGGTGTGTAGGTGCGGCGGCCGGAGGTGCGCCCGCCCAGTGTGCGGATCATCTTGGAGAGCATGCTCATGTTCAAATGATGTCATGGTCCGTTGGTGCCTGGTCCGCACACACCGCCCCCATGCGTCAACGAACTCGCTAGAGCCCCAAAGACTCCACATGCAATCAGCCACCCTGCAACAGATGGTGTCTCGTGCCCGAGCGGCCGCAATCCACTTGGGACTCTCCGTCGCAGTGGCGACGGGCGCCGCGGCCCTGGTGTTTCTCGTTTGGTACCCGATGCCATTCCGCGAGACTTCGGGCGGCCGAGAGCTGTTCCTGCTGGTGGTGGCCGTCGACGTGGTGATCGGGCCACTGATCACGTTTGCCGTGTTTGACCGGCGCAAGCCGCGCGCGGAACTCACGCGCGACTTGGGTGTCGTGGTGCTTCTGCAGCTCGCGGCCCTGGCCTATGGCCTTCACGCGGTGGCGCAAGCCCGTCCTGCGATCGTTGCCCTCGAAGGCGCGCGCCTGCGTGTGGTGCGCGCCATTGATCTGACTGAAGCGGACTTCGCGCGAGCGCCAGCGGGGTTGCAGTCGCTGTCATGGTCGGGTCCCGCCCTGGTTGCCACGCGTGTGCCTTCACGCGACGAGAAGCACGAGGCGATCGATCGCGGCCTGGCCGGCGAGGACATCGGCATGCGTCCGGACTTCTGGCTGCCCGTGGAACAGACTCGCGGAGCGTTCGCGCAGGCGGCGATGCCGCTCGACCGCTTGTTTCGCATGAGGCCCGAGCGCAAGGCCGACCTCGATCGCGCTGTCGCGGCCACGAATCGCTCGGCCGCCCAGCTCGGCTATCTACCCATCCTTGCCCGCCGGACCGACTGGTCTGCGCTGGTCGACCGTCGCAGCGGCGAGATCGTCGGCTACGTCGATGTCGAGGGCTTCTAGGGCTTGAGCGCGTCGGCGCTGCGCGCGACCCTGCTGCTGGCGGCGGCCATCGCAGGCCCCGTCCTGCTGGCCTTCAACGAGCCGCCCTCCCCCACGGCCCTGAACCAGGCCATCGCGGCGGGGGGCTGGGGCCTGGTGCTGGCCGCGATGGCCGGGCCTTGGTCAGCACCGCGCGTTGCTGCTCGGCGCGGGGGGGCGCTTCTTGCCCCGCTGCTGATCGCCGGGGTCTGTGCCTTGCTCAGTGCCGCCTTGGCCCAGCTCCCCTGGGGCCTGGGGCTCTCGTTCGCCGGTATGGCGACGTTCGCGCTGGTGGTCGGCGCGGGCGGGACCGCCCTGCGCCCCAGCGGGTCGTTCTGGCCGGCGTTCTTCGGCGCCTGGCTTCTCGCCGGGGCGGCCAGCGTCGCGATCAGCCTGCCGCAGGTGTTCGCGCCCTCGCTGGCCGACGGCGACTGGATCGCCCGTTCGGGCATCCCCGGCCGCGCGGTCGGCAACTTGCGGCAACCCAACCATCTCGCGACGCTGCTGCTCTGGGCGGCGGTGGCCGTGGTGCCCATGCTGGCGTGGACTCGTCCGCGCGAGCCCGGGCGGGCAGCGAGCGTCATGCTGGGGTGCCTGTTTGCGCTGCTGCTGTTCGGCGTCGTGCTTTCCGGGTCGCGCACCGGGCTGGTGGGCGTCGGCGTCCTGTTGGCCTGGGGGCTGCTGGACGCGCGCCTGTCGCGCGGCACTCGCGCACTGCTGATCGCGTCCCCGTTGATCTGTGCAGTGAGCTGGTGGCTGCTCGACGCGGTGTCAGCGGCTCAAGGGGCCGGCCTGCACCTGGGCGCCGCCGCGCGCGTCAGCGAGAGCGACTTGTCGACCGGCCGCTTCGCCATCTGGCGCGACACGCTGGCGCTGATCGCCCAGCACCCTTGGCTCGGCGTCGGCTTCGGCGAGTTCAACTTCGCCTGGACGCTGACGCCTTTCCCGCTGGCGCACCCGCAGTTCTTCGACCACACCCACAACCTGCCGCTGCAGCTCGCGGTCGAACTCGGCTTGCCGCTCGCGCTGCTGATACTGTGCCTGCTGCTCTGGGCCCTTTGGCAGGCCTTCGACCGCACACGCCGCGTCGACGGCCCCGAGGGCACGGCGCTGCGCTCCTGCTTCGTCATGGTGCTGCTGATGGCCGTGCACAGCCAGCTCGAGTACCCGCTGTGGTACGCCTATTTCCTGCTGCCCACGGCCTTTGCCTGGGGCCTGTGCCTCGGCGCGGGTGCGCCCGAGGCCGCTGCCGCGTCACCGTCGTCCGGCCGCTGGGTTCGCCTGGCCGGCATCGCCCTGCTCATCGGCGCGGCCGCCATGCTCTGGGACTACCGCCGTGTCGTCGTGATCTTCGCGCCGGGCGGGAGCGCCGCGCCGCTGGCCGAGCGCATCGCCGACGGGCAGCGCAGCTGGTTCTTCGCCCACCATGCCGACTACGCGCTGGCCACGACGGCCGACGCGCCCGTCACGCAGCCCGGCGCCTTCGACCGCGCCACGCACTACCTTCTCGACACGCGGCTGATGATCGCCTGGGCCCAGGCGCTGGCCGCGCGCGGCGACGTCGACCGCGCGCGCCACCTGGCGGCGCGCCTGCGCGAGTTCCGCAACCCGGCGTCGGTGCCGTTCTTCGAGCCCTGCGACGACCCGCCGGCGGTCGACAAGCCCTTCCAGTGCGAGTCGCCCGAGCGGGCTTACGACTGGCGCGACTTCAGGCGCTGACCGCAGGCGTGGGAGGGCCCCGCGCGGGCAGCCCAGGACTTCACGACTAGGGGCGCGGCTCCAGTGCAGCCGTGGGTAACTCCGATGGCCGGGGCCTCTCCGGCCGGGCTAGGCTGCGCGCCACCTTGCCCCGCTGGAGCCCGATCCATGACCACCGTCGCCCCCGAAGCCCTCGCGCTGCAACGCCTGTACCACTGGGAGAAGACCACCCCCGACCGCCTGCTGTTCACGCAGCCCTACGAGGGCGCCTCCAAGGGCGGTCCCGTGCGCACCTGGACCTGGAAGCAGGCGATGGAGGAAACCCGGCGCATCGCGAGCTACCTGAAGAGCCTGAACCTGCCGGCGGGCAGCCACATTGCGCTGATCTCGAAGAACTGCGCGCACTGGCTGATGACCGACTGGGCGATCTGGATGGCGGGCCATGTGTCGGTGCCGCTGTACCCGACGCTGGCCGCCGACACGATCCGCCAGATCCTCGAACACAGCGAAGCCAAGCTTCTGTTCGTCGGCAAGCTCGACGGCTGGGACGGCATGAAGGCCGGCGTGCCCAAGGGCCTGGCCTGCGTGACCTACCCGCTGTCGCCCGCCAACGCGGTGCCCGGCGCGCCGACCTGGGACGATCTGATCAAGCAGCATGCGCCGCTGGCCGGCAGCCCCGTGCGCCCGGCCGACGAGCTGTGCACGATCATGTACACCTCGGGCACCACCGGCATGCCCAAGGGCGTGATGCACAGCTTCGGCACCTTCGCGTGGAGCGTGCAGTCGGGCCTGAAGCGCGTGCCGATCGACAGCAACGCGCGCATGCTGAGCTACCTGCCGCTGTCGCACATCGCCGAGCGCACGCTGGTCGAGCACGGCGTGCTGGCCACCGGCATGCAGGTCTGGTTCGCCGAGAGCCTGGACACCTTCACGCTCGACCTGCAGCGGGCCAAGCCGACCGTGTTCTTCTCGGTGCCGCGGCTGTGGGTCAAGTTCCAGCAGGGCATCCACCACAAGATGCCGCCGGCCAAGCTCGACCGCCTGCTGAAGATCCCGATCCTGGGCAGCATCGTGCGCAAGAAGGTGCTCAAGGCCCTGGGCCTCGACCAGTGCACCTTCGCCGCCGGCGGCGCGGCGCCGATGCCACCCGACCTCCTGCGCTGGTACAACAAGCTCGGCCTGGACCTGGTCGAGGTCTACGGCATGACCGAGAACTGCGGCGTCAGCCACGCCACGCTGCCGGGCAAGCAGCGCCCGGGCACCGTGGGCCTGCCCTACGACGGCGTGCAGTGCCGGCTCAACCCGGCCGACGGCGAGATCCAGATGAAGAGCGGCGGCCTGATGCTCGGCTACTACAAGGAGCCCGAGCAGACCAAGGCCACCTTCACCGACGATGGATGGCTCAAGACCGGCGACAAGGGCGCGCTCGACGCCGAGGGCAATCTGAAGATCACCGGCCGCGTGAAGGACCTGTTCAAGACCAGCAAGGGCAAGTACGTCGCCCCAGCGCCGATCGAGGACCGTCTCGTGATGCACGCCTACGTGGAGGCCTGCGCCGTGACAGGCGCCAACCTCGGCCAGCCGCTGGGCATCGTGATGCTCAATGCCGAGGCGATCGAGATGGCGCGCGAGGGCGCGGGACGCAAGGAGATCGAGAGCTCGCTCGGCCAGCACCTGCAGTCGATCAACGACAAGCTCGATCCGCACGAGCAGCTCGACTGCCTGGTCGTCGTCACCGAGCCCTGGAGCGTCGACAACGGCTTCATCACGCCGACCTTCAAGATCAAGCGCAACCGGATCGAAGAGATTTACGGGCCGAAGTACGAAACCTGGGCGGGTTCGCGCAAGAAGGTGATCTGGCAGGGGGTTTGAGCGCCTGTTCGCCCTAGTTGGCGCGCGGCAAAGGCGTGACGGGGCTGCGTCCGGCGGGGGCTCCCTGTGGCGCGGCGAGGAGCGCAGGGCTTGGGGTCGGCGCGCGTACCCGCGCGCTTCGTGAACTGACTCGCCGAACGTGTTTGAGCGCAGAGAGCGAAGCGAACGAAGCGAGTTGTTCGGCGCGACCCCAAGCCCGAGCACCGCAGCGAAGTCGTAGCGAAGCGGAGACCGCTCCAGTGGGAGCCCCCGCCGGGCACCGCCTGCCGCGACGCGCTGATTGGTTCTATGGGCCGAAGTACGAGCAGTGGGGCGCGCAAGAGAGCGATCTGATGGCGCACCGGAGCGTGTGCTGTGGCGTCCAACTACGACGTCGGCGTGGCGCCTGATCGAGGCGGGCGGCACATCGACCGTTGCAGCTTGACGGCCAGATCGAGAGCGACTTCGCCAACCTCATTGGCAAGGCCGGACAGGATCTCCTCGTTCGAGCGAGCGACCTTCGCGACGGCGTCCCGCTGCTGCTTCTGAGTCGTCGGGGCATGCCGCAGGAGCCACCAGAGCAGCGCACCAGATGCAATCACGCCGAGGCCCAAGGCGCCAAGGCGCAACCACAACTCGATTGGGAGTTGACCGGCCCCGTTCATCAGTCCAGCGTCACTTCGCTTCTGACAGCGCCCGCGCGGTCCGCCCGCGCGGTCATCGACAGGCGCGTGCCGCGCGGCGCCCTCACCACCCACTCGGCCACCGCACGGTCGGCGGTGACTTCGCGCGCCGGCAGGAAGGCCTGCTGGCTGGTCTTGGGCGCATGGCCTTCGAGCTGCGGGCCCTCGAAGCGGTGCTTGCCGTTGACCAGGCTGACCTCGGGGCTGTCGGGCAGGTGGATCTCGAACATCACGCCGCGCACGATCTTGCGCTGCAGCGCGAGCTTGGTCACGTAGGCGGGCAGCCAGCCGCTGTTGGCCACCGAAAAGCGCAGGCGCCAGGTGTCGGGGCCGAGTGCGCGCACTTCGGTGCGCAGGATTTCCAGCTTGGGCAGCGACAGCGCGATCTGCGTCATCCAGGCCGGGAAGCGCGCCGCCTCGCGCTCGCGCAGGTGCGGCGGCGGGTTGCGCCAGAAGTTCATCTTGTCCCAGCCGCCGATCTCCACCGCGCCGAGCTGCGGGTGCATGAAGGGGTGCCAGTTCACGTAGGCCTGGCCGTTGCAGTGGCCGTCGCTCCAGGCCAGCAGCTTCAGGTCGTCCTCCACCGGGTGCTCGCGGTACCACTCGATCCACTTGTAGTCGGTGACGCCGGCCTCCTTGTTGGGCGACCAGATCTCGACCACCCAGAAGAGGGCTCCCAGGTGTTCGTAGACCCAGTCCTGGGTGCCGGTGATGACTTCCTTCGGGTGGTACTTGAAGTCGTGCCAGATCGACAGCGCCGGGTAGCCGGTGAGCTTCTCGCCCAGGGCCGAGAAGCGCCTGATGCTCCACAGGTCCTCCGGGATCATGTCGTCGTCGGACTGCGTGCCCATCGGACGCAGGATCACGCCGCTGTGCGTGTGGTAGCTGATCGCCGCGCCGATGTTCGGGTGCTTGACGATGAAGTCCACCATCGCCCGCACCTCGGGCTCGCTGGTCGGGTAGGGGCCGGCGCCAAGCTGCTCGTGCTCGCCGCGCCAGTTGGTCGGGAAGTTGCGGTTGAGGTCCAGGCCCTCGAGGTCGCGGTTGACGTTGACCGTCAGGCCATCCCAGTTCGTCAGCGTGCCCTCGGGCATCAGGCGGTAGTACTCGCCGCCGAACTCGCCGGGCTCGCGCGCGACCATCAGGCGCGGCTCGGTCGGATGCT
The DNA here is from genome assembly GCA_022841885.1 of Aquincola sp. Taxonomy (GTDB): domain Bacteria; phylum Pseudomonadota; class Gammaproteobacteria; order Burkholderiales; family Burkholderiaceae_C; genus CADEEN01. Next base: position 23,165 of record JALHQP010000041.1, read on the forward strand.
TCTTGTAGGCGCCATGCGGGTCGGGCACGCGCATCGTCAGCACGCGGCCGTCGCCGTCCACGTCCTCGATCGTCAGGCCCTCGACCGGCTCCTCGTCGAACGGATACGGGCGCGTCGAGCTGCGGATGTGGCGCGGCCGGTCGGCCAGCGCCAGCTCGGCGCCGTCCGGGTTCAGGCGCGGGCACAGGTAGAGCGTGCGCGTGTCGAGCAGCTGCGTGATGTCGCGGTCGTCGCCGAAGCGCACCACCAGCTGGTGCAGGTAGTACAGCACCGCGGTGCTGGCGCTCAGCTCGGCGGCGTGGATGTTGCCGTCGGCCCAGAACGCCGGCTTGTCGGCCGGGTCGCCGGTGCTGAAGTTGGTCAGCGTCACGACCCAGATCTCGCGGCCCTCGTGGCTCTTGCCGATCGAGCCCACCTGCACCAGGCCGGGCGCGGCGGCGGCGTAGTCGAACAGCAGCTGCGTCAGCTCGTCGTAGCGGTAGAAGGTGTCGAAGCGCGGGACGGGCAACGCGGACATGGCGGCACAGGTGGCGCGGCCGGGCATGACCGCGGGGCCGATTGTTGCCCGCGGCCGCCCGGCCGGCCATCGGCACCCCCCGCACGATCGGGGGGCGCGGCGGCTCAGGGGAAGACGAAGTTCGTCGTGACGTCGGTGGTCAGCACGATGTTCGCCGTCCTCGCCGTGAAGGTCGGCGCGCTCGCCTCCAGGCGGTACAGGCCGGCCACCGGCGCGTCGGCGGTGAACGGGAAGCTCGTGGCACCGGCCGCGTAGGCGATGCGCGCCGGCGCCCCGGTGGGCAGCGTCATGGCGTAGGCACCGGTCGTCGCGTCGGCGCCCGAGTAGCCGACCTCGATCGTAGGCCCGGCCGTCAGCAGCTGCTGGGCGCGTACTGCGCCGCCCGAGTTGGCCAGGCTGCCATTGACCGTGACGGTGCCCGAGGCCACCGCGCTCGCGGCCGAGGCCGGCGGGGCGATGCGCGCGGTGGTGCTGCCGATCGTCGTGAAGGCGGTCGTCACCACCGGCACGCCGGTCATCACAGCATTGACGCGGCCCGGCGCGGTGATGACCAGGTCGTAGGTGCCAGCGGGCACCGGGTACAGCACGAAGCGGCCGCTCGCGTCGGGCGGGGTCGCGCGCACCGGCGCGCCGCCGGTCTGCGCCGAGACGTTGGTCGTGGTGGCGGCGAGCGAAGGCTCGACGTAGCCGACGATGCGTTGCCCCGCGTCGGACAGGATCGGGATCACCGCCAGCACCGGCTTCAGGAGGTAGCGCCCCGAATTGCCGGCGCGGACGAAGGACCTGCAGGCGTCGAAGTCGATCGCGAAGTCGGCGATGCGATCGGCCGGCACCTCGAGGTTGACGTTGAACTTGAGGCCGCTCTGCTGGCCGCTCGGCGTGGTCAGCGCGGTCTCGATGCCACCGGTGGGCACGATCGAGTTGGCCAGCGGGTTGGTCGGCGTGTTCTCCGAAAGCACCAGGCGCATCTGCGTGTAGGTGCCAGCGGGCAACTGGGTCTGGCCCAGCGGCTCTAGCGTGCCGTTGGTCAGCTCGAGCAGGTCGACGCGCCGCGGCGTCGTCAGCACCACCTCGCGCCAGCCGGTGTCGTTGTCGCCAGCGCCCGCGCTCTGGTGCACACGCACGCGCTCGACCGTCACATACACATGGTCGTAGCCGCAGGCCGGCGCATCGGTCAGCGACAGGCGCATCGTGCCTTCACCCGACTCGCTGCCACCGCCGCCGCCACAGGCCACCAGGGTCGCGGCGGCCACGCTGCCGATACCGAACAGGCTCCAAGTCTTCACGTTCATGTCAGCACCCCCATGGAATCTGTGCAGTTTGCACATCCATGGTAGTCCGACCCGTAGGACAAGCACGCGGCGAAGTGTCAGAACATGCGACAAGTAGCGCTGCCATCGCTTGGAGCGCCGCATCAGCAGGCGCTCACTGTCCCTTGAAGAGGCTCTGAAAGTGGCGTGCACCGCGGCGCCGTGGGGGCAGCCATGGCAGCGGCCCGCCCCGCGCCGCGGCGAGGCGCCAGGGCCGACGCACGAAGGGCCGGAGCGGGTGAACGGTGGGGCGGGGTCCGCCGGCTCAAACCACGGCGCGGCCGCCGGCAAAGACGCGCAGCCCGCCGGGTGCGATCGCCTGCCATGCCTCGTCGCAGGTCATCGGCTCGGTGGCCACGACCGCGATGCGGTCCTCGGGCGTGGTCAGCGCCGCGAAGTCGACGGAGACGTCCTCGTCGGACAAGGTGGCGCGGCCAAACGGATGGGCGCGCTCGACGAAGTGCAGCCGCGTGCTGCAATGCGCCCACAGCGCCTGGCCGTTGGACAACAGCAGGTTGAAGCTGCCGTGTGCGGCCGGCTGCGGCAGCAGTTCGCGCAGCGTGTGCGTCAGCTCGGCCACGTCGGGCACCGCGGCGTGCGCCTTGGCCATCTCCTGCATCAGCCAGCAGAACGCGCGCTCGCTGTCGGTGTCGCCCACCGGGCGGAAGGCGGCGTGCAGGCGCGGCCGGAAGTCCTTCAGGTCGCCGTTGTGCGCGAACACCCAGTAGCGGCCCCAGAGTTCGCGCACGAAGGGGTGCGTGTTCTCGAGCGCGACGCGGCCCTGCGTCGCCTTGCGGATGTGCGCGATGACGTTGTCGCTCTTGATCGGGTAGCGCCGCACCAGCTCGGCCACCGGCGACTCGCGGGCGCTGCGGGGGTCGACGAAGGTGCGCAGGCCGCGGTCCTCGAAGAAGGCGATGCCGAAGCCGTCCTTGTGCTCGTCGGCGCGGCGGGCCAGGCCGGCGAAGCTGAACATCACGTCGGTCGGGACGTTGGCATTCATGCCGAGCAGCTGGCACATCGCCGCGACCGGCCTACGGGATCGGGATGAACAGGCGCAGGATGCCGCGCACGCTGATCAGGTTGCCCGGGTTGCCCTGCTCCTCGAGCACCGCGCTCATGCGCTTGAGGATGCGCGGGCTCTTCTGCGCGCGCGAGATCACCAGGTCCGCCAGCCAGGGGAACTCGTTGACGCGGTTGGCCTTCTCGTAGAGGTCGAAGCGCGGCTTGAGCTCCAGCAGGTGCGACTCGTACTGCGCACGCGCCTGGCCATCGGTGAGGAAGGTGTCGCGTGCCTCGGCGATGGTCTCGGCGGCCAGGATGCCGGTCTCCATCGCCTTGCCGATGCCCTCGCCGGTGAAGGCGTAGGTGGCGCCGGCGGCCTCGCCGGTGACGAGCAGGCCCGGGCGCGAGTAGCGCGCGCCCTCGAGCGAGCAGCGCAGCGGCGCGCCCTTGAGCGGCCCCAGCTTCTCGCCGCTGGCCACCAGTTCGCCGGCTGGTGGATAGACGCGGCAGAAGCGGTCGAACATCTCGCGCAGGTTCACGTCGGCCATCGACTCGCGGCCTTCGTCGTCCTTGGCGTGGCTGTGCGCGAGGCCGACGCCGATGTTGAAGACGCCGTCGGGGCAGGGAAAGATCCAGCCGTAGCCCTTGGACAAGGCCTTGTGCCACATCACCTCGAGCGCGGTGATGCGCCCCACCATCGCCGGGTTGCGCACATAGCCGCGCAGGGCGATGCCGCTGGGCGTGCGCCGCTCGCACACGCCGGCCGCGATCAGCGCCTGCGGCACCGCGCCGGTGGCGAGCACCGTCCAGGTGGCACGCACGTCGTGCATCTCGCCGCCGCCGAGCTTCAGGCGCGCTCCGATCACCGTGCGGCCGCTGGCATCGGTCAGCGGCGCCTCGAAGCGCGCCGGCGCC
>JALHQP010000042.1 GCA_022841885.1 Aquincola sp.
ACTCGCGGCGCTCACTTCGTTCGCTCTGCTCAGACACGTTCGGCGGGTCAGTTCACGAAGCGCGCGGGTACGCGCGCCGACCCCAAGCCCTGCGCTCCTCGCCGCTCCACAGGTCGCCCGCCCGCGCACCGCCCACCGCGAGGCGGTTGGGGCAAACTGCGGGCCAACATGTAGTGGGCGCACATGACGAGCAAGCAACGGTTTCGGTTGATCCTCGCGGTACTGATGCTCGGTTTCGTGGGTGCCTTTGCGTCAGGACGCGCCTGGTACTGGCTGCTCTGCTTGCCGCTCCCGATGACGTTTGCTGAGGTGGACCGGAATCGCGATGGTGTTGTGTCGTTCATCGAGGCGAGTTATGTCTCAAGCAGCGGCACTCGCGAAGTTCAGCAAGACGGGAGGCGCTGCGTCGAGTACTACGCACTCAAAGATGGTTTGCCGCTGAAGGTGGTGTGCCCGCCGTGACGGGCTCGACGTCTCGCTTCGGTTCTGCAAAGGCGTGGTGGCCCGGCGGGCGGGGTGCGTGGGAGGCGCTGAGGAGCGCAGGGGTTCCGGCCGCGCGCACGCAGTGCGCGCTTCGTGAACTGACTCGCGGGCGTCGATCGAGTGCAGTGAGCGAAGCGAACGAAGCGAGTTCGACCGCGGGCCGGAAGCCCGAGCACCGCAGGGGAGGTGGGGCAAAGCCCCACCCGCCGAGGTCGCACCCCGCCCGCCGGGCCGCCACGCCTTTGCCGCACGCCTCGGAATAAGCGGGAAACAACCCAAAGAACCCCCCGCTTATCGCGCTCAAGTTCTGCGGCCTCCCGGGCACGATGCCTGGACCATGGCTGAAACCGCCCAGGACCGTCATCTCCCCGCTTCCGCGCGCAAGATCCAGAAGGCGCGCGAGGACGGGCAAGTTGCGCGTTCGCGCGACCTCGGGCACTTCGGCGCCATTGCCGCTGGCGGCGGCCTGCTGGTGGCGCTGGCGCCAGCCTTCACCGGCGCGTTGAAGGATCTCATCACCGCCGGGCTGCGCTTCGACCGCAGCAGCCTCGCCGGCACGGCGCCGATGACCGAGCGCCTGACCACAGCCGTGAGCGGCATGCTGCTGCCGGTGCTCGTGATCGGCGCCGCGATGGTGCTCGTGGCACTCGCGGCCGGCCTGATCTCCGGCGGCTGGAACTGGACCTTCAAGCCGCTGCAACCCAAGTTCGACAAGCTCGACCCGCTGTCGGGCCTGGGCCGCGTGTTCTCCAAGCAGCAGCTCGGCGAGACGCTCAAGGCCTGCCTGCTCGCGCTGGTGCTGGGCACCATCGGCGCCCTGTGGCTGCGCGCGCACGCGCAGGACTTCGTGGCCACGCTGGCGCTGCCGCTGCCCTCGGCCATCTCGCAGAGTGCCTCGACGCTGCAGTCCGGCCTGGTGCTGCTGGTGATCGCGCTGGCGCTGTTCGCGGTCATCGACGTGCCGTTGCAACGCTACCGGCTGTTGCAGCGCCTGAAGATGAGCCACCAGGAGATGAAGGAAGAGTTCAGGCAGCTCGAGGGCAACCTGGAGGTCAAGAACAAGATGCGCGCGCGCATGCGCGAAGTGGCGCAGCGCCGCATGCTGGCCGCGGTGCCCAAGGCGGATATCGTGGTCATGAACCCGACCCACTACGCGGTCGCGCTCAAGTACGAGGACGGGTCGATGGCCGCGCCGCGTGTGGTGGCCAAGGGCGCCGACCTGATCGCGCTGCGCATCCGCGACCTCGCCAACGAATCCAAGGTGCCGGTGCTGCAGGCGCCGCCGCTGGCGCGGGCCCTGTACGCGCACACCGAGGTCGACCAGGAAGTGCCGGCGGCGCTGTTCGCCGCCGTGGCCCAGGTGCTGGCCTGGGTCTACCAGCTGCGCGCCGCGATGGCGGGCAAGGGCGCCATGCCGGCGGACCTGCCGCCGCTGCCGGTCCCGGCCGAGCTCGACCCGCACACCAAGCTGCAAGGCGCTGACGCATGAATGCCCTGACCGCCCGCCTGAACGCGCTGATCGGCCCCAACGCGGGCCTGATCAAGAACCTGGCCGCGCCGATCTTCATCGTCATCGTGCTGGCGATGATGGTGCTGCCGATGCCGCCGCTGCTGCTCGACATGTTCTTCACCGTCAACATCGCGATCGCGCTGCTGGTGATGATGGTGGCGGCCAACATGATCCGGCCGCTCGACTTCGCGGCCTTCCCGGCCGTGCTGCTGGTCACCACGCTGATGCGCCTGTCGCTCAACGTGGCCTCCACCCGCGTCGTGCTGCTCGAGGGCCACACCGGCCCCGGCGCCGCCGGCGCGGTGATCGAATCCTTCGGCCACTTCCTGATCGGCGGCAACTTCGCGGTCGGCCTGATCGTGTTCGCGGTGCTGGTGGTCATCAACTTCATCGTCGTCACCAAGGGCGCCGAGCGCATCGCCGAAGTCGGCGCGCGCTTCACGCTCGATGCCATGCCCGGCAAGCAGATGGCGATCGACGCCGACCTCAACGCCGGCCTGATCGACGAGAAGGAAGCCAGGCGCCGGCGCCAGGAAGTCGGCGACGAGGCCGAGTTCTTCGGTTCGATGGACGGTGCCAGCAAGTTCGTGCGCGGCGACGCCGTCGCCGGCCTGCTGATCCTGTTCATCAACATCATCGGCGGCTTCATCATCGGCGTGGCCCAGCATGGCCTGTCGGCCTCGCAGGCGGCCGACAGCTACATCCTGCTGGCGGTTGGCGACGCGCTGGTGGCGCAGATCCCGGCGCTGCTGATCTCGGTGTCGGCGGCGATGGTGGTGTCGCGCGTCGGCAAGGAGCAGGACGTCGGCAGCCAGATCGGTGCCCAGGTCTTCAAGTCGGCCAAGTCGCTCGGCCTGGTGGCGGCCATCGTCGGTGCGCTGGGGCTGATCCCCGGCATGCCCAACCTGGTGTTCCTGGCCATCGCCGGCGCCATCGGCTGGGGCGCTTACAGGCTGAACCAGCGCGAAAAGGCCGCCGAGGCGGCCAAGACGATGACGCGCGAGGAGAAGCGCGAGCTCAATCCCGAAGCGACCTGGGACGACCTGATCCCGGTGGACACGCTGGGCCTGGAGGTCGGCTACCGCCTGATCTCGCTGGTCGACGCGCAGCGCGGCGGCGACCTGCTGGCGCGCATCAAGGGCGTGCGCAAGAAGTTCGCGCAGGACGTGGGCTTCCTGCCGCCGCCGGTGCACATCCGCGACAACCTCGAACTCAAGCCCAGCACCTACCGCGTCTCGCTGCGCGGCGCCTTCGTCGGCGAAGGCGAGGCCTTCCCCGGCATGTTCCTGGCCATCAACCCGGGCGGCGCGACGCAGCAGCTGATCGGCACCAAGACCAGCGACCCGGCCTTCGGCCTGCCCGCGGTGTGGATCGACGAACGCCAGCGCGAGCTGGCCCAAATGAGCGGATTTACGGTGGTTGATTGCTCGACCGTCGTCGCGACCCACCTTTCACACTTGATGCAAGTGAATGCAGCCAAGTTGCTGGGCCGCGTCGAGACCCAGTCGCTGGTCGAGCATGTGACGAAGTTGGCACCCAAGTTGATCGAGGACGTGATTCCCAAGATGGTCGGCATTGCCACCCTGCAGAAGATGCTCCAGCTCTTGCTCGACGAGGGCGTGCACATCCGCGACATGCGCTCGATCGTCGAGTGCCTGGCCGAGCACGCCACGGCGGCCACCGACCCCGGCGAGCTGGCGGCGCGCGTGCGCACCCACCTGGCGCCGATGATCGTGCAGCAGATCTACGGGCCGGCCAAGGAGCTCGACGTGATCGCGCTCGACCCCGGCCTCGAACGCCTGGTGACCCAGGCCCTGACCAGCCCGCATGGCGCCGCGCTCGACCCTGGCGTGGCCGACACGCTCACGCGCAGCGCGGCCGACACGGCCCGCTCGCAGGAGGACGTGGGCATCCCCGCCTGCCTGCTGGTGCCGGACCTGATCCGCGCCCCGATGGCCCGCCTGCTCAAGCGCGCCGCTCCGCGCCTGAGGGTGCTCGGCCACAGCGAGATTCCTGACACCCATTCCATCCGCATCGCTTCTGTCATCGGAGCCACCGCATGAACGCCCACAACGTCAAACGCTTCACCGCCCGCAACTCGCGTGAGGCGCTCGCCCTGGTGCGCCAGGCCTTCGGCGAGGACGCCGTCGTGCTGTCCACGCGGCCATCGGAAGGCGGCGGTGTCGAGGTGCTCGCGATGGCGCCGGACGGCATCGGCCAGATCGAGAAGGCGGCGGCCAGCGCGCCCCTGGTACGCGCCGCGGACCCGTCCCCTGCCATGCGTGCGCCCGAAGCCGCGCCCGCGCGGGCCGCGGCCGCCAAGCCCAAGGCCGCCGCGCCCGGCGCCACCGCCGAAGTGCAGCGCGACGTCGAGCAACTGGAGATGAGCACGCTGTCGTTCCAGGACTATGTGCGCAACCGCATGCTCAAGCGCCGCCAGGCCCAGCGCGACCTGAATGCGCTGCCCGAGCGCAGCGTCGACCCCGTTTCCGCCATGGCCGCCGAGATGGCCGCACCGGCCATCGCCGCCACGCCGCCCGCCGCCGCGCGCCGTTTCGTCGACGCGCCGGTGCTGTCGGACATGGAGCCGATCGCCCCACTCGCCCCGCAAGCCGACCTGCGCGCCCAGGCGATGCAGGCCGCGCAGGCCGAACAGGTCACGCGCAGCGGCGAAGCCATGATGGCCGAACTGCGCTCGATGAAGGGCCTGATCGAGGACCGCTTCGGCGCACTCGCCTTCATGGAGAAGCTGCAGACCAGCCCGCGCCGCGCGGCGCTGACGCAACGCCTGCTCGACGCCGGCTTCTCGCCGGCCCTGATCCGCAAGATGGCCGAAGTACTGCCCGCTGACGAAGGCGACGAGGCGGCCTGGGCCGCCGGCGTGCTGGAGCGCAACCTGGTGGCCGCCGAGCGCGAGCCCGCGCTCGAGGAGACCGGCGGCATCTTCGCCCTGGTCGGCGCCACCGGCGTCGGCAAGACCACCACCACCGCCAAGCTCGCGGCCGCGTTCGCCACCGAGCATGGCTCGGGCAACCTGGGCCTGATCACGCTCGACGCCTACCGCGTCGGCGCACAGGAACAGCTGCGCACCTACGGCCGCATCCTCGGCGTGCCGGTGCACACCGCGCACGATCGCGCCTCGCTCGAAGACCTGCTCGACCTGCTCAGCGCCAAGAAGATGGTGCTGATCGACACCGCCGGCATGGCCCAGCGCGACGCGCGCACGCGCGAATTGCTCGAGATGGTGTCGCACCGCGCGATCCAGAAGCTGCTGGTGATCAACGCCGCGGCGCAGGGCGAGACCATCGAGGACGTGCTCGTCTCCTACCGCGCCGCCGCCTGCCGCGGCGTCGTGCTGTCCAAGATCGACGAGGCCGTGAAGCTCGGCCCCGCGCTCGACGCGGTCATCCGCCACAAGCTGCGCATCGTCGGGGTGGCCAACGGCCAGCGCGTGCCGGAAGACTGGCACCGCCTGTCGGCGCAGGCCCTGGTGCAGCGCGCGATGCGCGCCCAGGCCGGCCCGAGCTGGAAGATGGATGCCGGCGAAGTGAACCTGGTGTTCGCGAGCTTCGGCTCGGCATCGCGCGCCGCCGGCGCTGCACTGCACGCCTGATCGGTGACGATGCGCGACTTCTTCGACAGTGACCCCGCACCGGCCGACCAGGCCGACGGTCTGCGCCGCCTGTTCGCCGGCGCGCGCACGCAGTTCATCGCGGTGGCCGCCAACCCCAACGTGGCCTTCGCCGGCCTGGCGCTCGAGCGCCTGGCGGCGGCCGTGTCGGCCTGCCTCGGCCAGCCGCAGCGCCAGGTGCTGGTGGTGGACACCGTGGGTGCCGCGCCGCACGAGATGGCGATGCTCGACCTGGCGTCGTGCATCGAGCCGCTGCACGAGCTGGCGCCGAACCTGAGTTACCTCGCCGCACGCGGCCTGCCGCTCAAGCATGTGGACGCGCGCGGCTCCTGCGAAGGCTTCCTCGACGCCCTGATGCAGGCCGCGCCCGATGCCGGTGCCGTGATCGTGCATGCCGAGGCGTCCGAGCTCGGGCGCCTGTTCGCGCGCCGCGCGCCGCGCCCGCTGCTGCTGGCCGCCGACCACCCGACCAGCGTGACCGCCGCCTACGCCAACATGAAGCTGCTCGCGCAGCGCCACGGCCTGATGGCCTTCGACCTGCTGCTGGTGGCCGCGGCGCACTCGCCGCGCACGCCGCGCATCGCCGAACAGATCGCGCTCACCGCCGACCGCTTTGCCGGCGCCGTGCTGCACGACTGGGCCGCGATCGACCCCGCCACCTCGCGCCACGAGCGTGCCGTGCCCGCCGCCGTGCTGCGCCTGGCGCATGGCCTGCTGGCCGAACCGTCTTCTGCCGCCGCCGTGCCGACGCCCCGCGCCCCCACGGTCGCCTGGGGCACGCCATGAAGCGCGACGCACAACCGAACCCTTCGACCGAAACCGCCGAACCGAGCCCCACCCCTGGAGCGAGCGACATGTACACCGCCACCGGACGCCTCGACGCCCAAGCCAAACCCGACGCGGTGCTGCGCCAGTACGCACCGCTGGTGCGGCGCCTGGCGCACCAGATGATCGCCAAGCTGCCGGCCAACGTGGAGATCGACGACCTGATCCAGGTCGGCATGATCGGCCTGCACGACGCGCTCGGCCGCTTCGACGCCGCGCAGGGCGTGCAGTTCGAAACCTTCGCCACCCAGCGCATCCGCGGCGCCATGCTCGACGAGCTGCGCAGCGGCGACTGGATGAGCCGCGGCGACCGCAAGCAGCAGCGCCAGATCGAGGCCGCCGTGCACAAGCTCGAGCAGCAATACGGCCGCGCGCCCGCCGAGAGCGAGATTGCCAAGGAGATGGGCCTGTCGCTCGGCGACTACCAGGACGTGCTGACCAAGGTGCGCGGCACCCAGCTCGTGCACCTGGAGGACCTGGGCGGTCGCGACGCCGACAGCGGCGCCGACGACTACCTGGACCGCCACGTCGCCGACGAAAGCGCCAACCCGCTGGCGATGCTGAACGACCGCCGCATGCGCGAGGCCCTGGTCGACGCCATCAAGCTGCTGCCCGAGCGCGAGCAGTACGTGATGAGCATGTACTACGAGCACGACATGAATCTCAAGGAGATCGCCGCCGTGCTCGAGGTGACCGAGTCGCGCGTGTGCCAGTTGCATAGCCAGAGCATTGCGCGGCTGCGGGCGAAACTGCGGGCCTGGTAGGTTGCCACTGCCGGTGGTGTGACCGGCTATTCGCCTCGGGCCTTGCGCAACAAGGCCGAACCGCGGTCCGCGTTGTCTTTGCCCCGTTCGACTCGCGTCTGAAACGTCGTCTCCGCGACTTGTGCAAGTGCGCCAGCCGAAGCGGCATAGAGCAGCGAATCGTCCGCGTGCCCCGGCACGCGCATTCGCTGCTCGAAGCGCATGCCGATCGCTTCGAGCGCGCGCCCCGACGCCTCGTTGTCGACTGAAGTGATCGCGACGATGCGCGTCAGCCCCAGCCGCTCGAAGCCATGCTTCAGCACCGCGGCCGCCGCCTCGCGCGCAAACCCCTGGCCGCGGCCGGCGGGCAGGAAGGCGTAGCCCAGGTCCACATGCTCGAGGCCCTCGCGCCGCACCAGGCCGCACATGCCGATGGGCACCCCGCTCGGGTCGTCGCGCCGTAGCACCGCCCACAGCGCGAAACCCTGGCGCGCGCCGGCGGCGATCGGGCCGTCGCTCAGGTAGCGCCGTGCGTCGTCGAGGGTGCGCACGCCGCGGTCGCCGATGTACTTCAGCCAGCCGGGGTCGTTGAGCAGCTCGACGATGAAGGGCGCGTCGTCGAGCGTGAAGGCGCGGATCGCCAGGCGCGGCGTCAGCAGGACCGGCGCCAGCGGCGATGCGATCGTCACTTGTCCTGCGAAGGCTGGCGCACGAACACCATGCCGAAGGCGCCGATCGACACCGTGCGGTCGTTGACCGTGGTGTACGAGGCCACGCCCAGCGGGTGGTAGGTGGAGGTGAAGGCGGTCAGCGCACCCAGGCCCAGCGCGCCGGCGATCGGGCTGCGCTCCGACACCGCCTGCTTGATCTTGTCGCGGTGGCGGTCCGGCGAGGGGTTGGTGACGAAGGCCAGCACCACCAGGGCGGCGACGGCGGCGAGGGTGATCAGCGGGGTCTTCGACATGGTGGCGGCGGAGTCAGCGGGCCGCACTGTACCCGGCCTGCACCTCGTCGAGCGAGGGCTGGGCCTTGGCGCGGTCGCGCCGGCGCCTACGCGCCCAGGTGCTCGGGGCGCGGCGCCCGGGCCAGGCCGCCGTGCGATGCGTAGGCGGCCGCCGGCATCGGCGAGGGCATCAGCACGTCGATCGCACGGTCGAGCGCGGCCGTGGCCCGCGCCAGGCTTTCGCGCTGCGCCGCCACCTGGCCGCTGGCGGCCATCAGGCGCTGGCGCAGTTGCGGCGCCACGCCGCCCGGCAGGCGCGCGGCCTGCGAGAAGCGCTGCACCGCCGACGCCAGCGCGCGGTGCAGTTCATGGGCATGGGCCTCGACGGCCCGTTCGTCGCGGTCGCGCAGCGCCGAGCCGAGGGCGGCCAGGCGCTCTTCGATGGAGGCGATCGCGCTTTCCAGCACGTCGCTGTGGGGCAGAACAGCCAGTGTCATGCGCGGTTCAGTGCGAACGGGGTGAGAGCAGATCGCGCGTGTGCGCAATCAGCTTGTCGGCGATGGCCCCGGCGTTGACCTCGAACTTGCCGTCGCGGATGGCCTGCGCGATGCGCGCCACCTTCTCGGCGTCGAAGTCCCCGGTGTTGCCCTGGGCGGCCAGCGCCGCGGCGGCCGGCGACAGCTCGACCTTGGCGCTTGCTTCGGCCGGCGCGGCCGCCGCGTCCTTGGCCGCTGCAGTCTGGTTGGTGCGCGCGTCGGCCGCCGGCGAGGCGACCTTTTGCGGCTTTTGGGTGCTGTCGAGCTGACCGATCTTCATGGGAGTGCTCCTGGGACCAGCGACGATGGCGTCGATGGTTTCGTCCCGATGGTTCGGGTATCGGTGGCCTTGGCCCCGACTTGAGGACTTTTTTCACGGCCGGGGTGGCGAATCGCCATGCGGGTCGGGTTCACAGCGCCACCTCCACCTGTCGCTCAGCAACTGCCATGCCACTGACGATGCGACCGGATTCGGTCCGCACCCGCACGGCCTGGCCTTCGACGCCGGGGTTCAGCGCCTGGCCTTCGCCATGGATGCGCCAGCCGCGGCCGCCCGCGACGATGCGCACCGTGTCGCCGGCGGCAAACCATTGGCGCGCGCGCAGGTCGGTGGCGCGTAGCGGCTCGCCGGGGGCCAGCGCGCGGGCCAGCGTGCGGCCGACCAGCGGCTCGGCCTGGGCCAGCACGGCGCCCGGGCGGGCGGCGAAGTCGACCTCGGCGGTCTTGATGTCCTGGGCCGTCAACGTGGTGCCGGCGGGTAGCGCCCCCGCGGCCACCAGGGCCGGGCCGTAGACCGACACCGTGACCGGCAGAAAGACGTTCCAGCGCGCGGCGCCGTCGACGCAGCGCAGCCCGATGCGCGCCGCGCCCCACAGGCGCGTACCGCTGGGCAGGTAGGGCTGCACCTGGGCGCAGGGCGCGAGCTTCAGGCGCGGATCGAGGCGGCCGACCTTCACTTCCACTCGCAGGCCGGGCGCGGCCTGCGCCGAGGCCTGGCGCGCCAGGGCCTCGACACGCTGCGCGAGCGCGGCGTCGACGGTCTCGGCTTGCGCCAAAGCGCACGCGCCGATCCACAGCCAGGCGAGGTGATGCGAAAGCTTGTTCACGGCTGCCACTGTAAGAAGGGCCGGCGTGCGCGAGGCATCGAATTGGCCGGGCTTGACCCGCCTTATCCGGCTCATGTTCCGGCAAGGCCGGTCCAACAATGGCGGCAACACCGCGAACCAGGTGCGCCCATGATCCACCGACTGACCGACACGCTGAACTTCCAGGCCCAGGCGCTCACGCTGCGCTCGGAGCGCCAGCGCCTGATCGCGAGCAACATCGCCAACGCCGACACCCCCGGCTACGTGGCCAAGGACATGGACTTCGCCACCGCGCTGCGCCAGGCCACCGGCCAGGTGCCGACCGCGGGCCAGATGACGGTCAGCACCGCCGGCCACCTGCAGCCGCTCGCGGGCGCGCGCGGCGAGCCCGGCCTGCGCTACGCCACCGCCTCGCAGACCAACCTCGACCGCAACACGGTCGACATGGACCGCGAGCGCGCCAGCTTCGCCGACAACAGCGTGAAGTACGAAGCCACGCTGCGCTTCATCAACGGCAGCGTGCGCACCATGCTCGAAGCCATCAAGGGGCAGGCGTAAACGCCGCCTAGGGAGAACTCGCCATGTCGATGTTCCAGGTCTTCAACATTTCGGGCAGCGCGGTCTCGGCACAGAGCCAGCGCCTGAACACGGTGGCGAGCAACCTCGCCAACGCCGACACGGTGGCCGGCCCCGACGGCAGTGCCTACAAGGCGCGCCAGGTCGTGTTCCAGACCGAGCTGATGGGTGCCGCCGGCGCCGCCGGCGTGCGTGTGTCCACGATCAACGAGTCCGACGCCGCGGGCCGCCGCGTGCACGACCCCAAGCACCCCTCGGCCGACGCCGACGGCTACGTGACCTACTCGAACGTCAACGCGGTCGAGGAGATGGTCAACATGATCTCGGCCTCGCGTTCGTACCAGAACAACGTCGAGGTCATGAACACCGCCAAGACCCTGCTGCAGAAGACGCTGCAGCTCGGCAGCTGAGGTCGCACGCCATGCCGAGTTCCGTCGATTTCACCCACGTCAACACCACGTCGTCGTCGACCGTCAAGACGAAGAACGATGCCGGTGCCGAGGACCGTTTCCTCAAGCTCCTGGTCGCGCAGATGCAGAACCAGGACCCGCTCAACCCGATGGACAACGCCCAGGTGACGAGCCAGATGGCGCAGATCCAGACGGTCAACGGCATCGACAAGCTCAACGGCACGGTCAGCGGCCTGGGCACGCAGTTCGCGCAGCTGTCAGCGGTGCAGGGGGCGAGCCTGGTGGGCCGCGACGTCATCGTCGCCGGCAACCGGCTGACGACCAACGACGAAGACCTGCTCCAGGGCGGCTTCGAACTCGCCAGCGCGGCCGACCGCGTGCAGGTGGAAGTGCTCAACGCCGGCGGCCGCGTGATCGACACCATCGAGCTCGGCGCCCAGAGCAGCGGCCGCCACGGATTCGAGTGGACGCCGCCCGAGGGCGTGGAAGCCTCGCTCGGTCAGCGTTTCCGCATCGTCGCCCGGAGCGGCAGCGCCAACGTGACCAGCACGCCGCTGATGCGCGACCGCGTCGACGCGGTCATCGCCGGCGGCGACCAGCTCACGCTCGAACTTCGCCACAGCGGCAGCGTCGCCTACGCCGACATCCGCGCCTTCAACTGATTCCCCCGACCCCCAAGGAGCACGCATGAGCTTCCAGCAAGGCCTTTCCGGCCTCAACGCCACCAGCAAGAACCTCGAGGTGATCGGCAACAACGTCGCCAACAGCAACACCTTCGGTGCCAAGGCCTCGCGCGCCGAGTTCGCCGACATGTACGCCAACGCGATGAGCGGTGCCGGCGCCAACTCGGTGGGCATCGGCGTGTCGCTGGCCTCGGTGTCGCAGCAGTTCACGCAGGGCAACATCACCGTGACCGACAGCCCGATGGACCTGGCGATCAACGGCGGCGGCTTCTTCCAGGTGACCGACGGCCAGAACCCGGCGCTGTACTCGCGCAACGGCCAGTTCAAGGTGGACCGCGAGGGCTACATCGTCAACAACGACGGCCTGCAGCTCGTGGGCTACCCGGCCGACGCCACTGGCGTGATCCTGCCCGGCAACGCGAGCGCGCTGCGCCTGCCCACGGCCGGCATCGAACCCGCGGCCACCAGCGAGATCGAGCTCGAGATGAACCTCGATGCGCGCATGGGCGTCACCGCCCCGACCGCCGGCCCGGCCATCGACTTCGGCGACCCGACCACCTACAACAGCGCCACCTCGATCAGCGTGTACGACGCGCTGGGTCAGGACGTGGCGCTGACCTACTACTTCCAGAAGGCGGCCGCCAACACCTGGAACGTGTTCGTCACCGCCAACGGCACGCCGATCAACGGCACCCCCGCCGCGCCGGTGGCCAGCGCCACGCTCACCTTCCCGGCCACCGGCGGCGCGCCGACGGCGCCGGTGGGCCCGGTGTCGATCGACATCCCGGCCACCACGGCAACCAACGGTTCGACCACGCTGCCGATCACCGGCGTGCAACTCGACATGGACGGCGCGCGCCAGTACGGCGCCCCGTTCGGCGTGACCAACCTGTCGCAGAACGGCTATGCGCCGGGCCAGATCACCGGCGTGTCGATCGAGTCCAACGGCATCGTGATGGCCCGCTACAGCAACGGCCAGAACCAGCCGGCCGGGCAGATCGAGCTGGCCACCTTCCGCAACCCGCAGGGCCTGCAGCCGCTGGGCGGCAACGTGTGGGCACGCACCTCGACCTCGGGCGACCCGATCGTCGGCGTGCCGGGCGAGGGCAACCTGGGCGTGCTGCAGGCCGGCGCGCTGGAGGAGAGCAACGTCGACCTGACCGGCGAGCTGGTGGCCATGATGACCGCGCAGCGTGTCTACCAGGCCAACGCGCAGACCATCCGCACGCAGGACCAGGTGCTGCAGACGCTGGTCCAGTTGCGCTGAACTTGAACCGACGCACGCAACACTGAGGAGCCGCCTGCATGGACCGCATGATCTACCTGAGCATGTCCGGCGCCAAGGCGGCGATGCAGCGCCAGGAGGTGCTGGCCAACAACCTGGCCAACGTCTCGACCAACGGCTTCCGCGCCGAGCTCGCGGCCTTCCGCGCCGTGCCGGTGCAGGGCAGCGGCGCGAGCACGCGCGTGTACTCGCTGGAGTCCACCGTCGGCGCGAGCTTCGAGCCCGGCGCGGTCACGCCCACCGGCCGGCCGCTCGACGTGGCGATGAAGGGCAACTCGTGGCTCGCCGTGCAGGGCCTGGACGGCACCGAGGCCTACACGCGTGCCGGCGCGCTCGACGTCGACGCGCAGGGCCAGCTGGTCACCAAGAACGGACTCACCGTGCTCGGCGACGGCGGGCCGATCGCCGTCCCGCCGAACAGCGTGCTGGCGATCGGCGGCGACGGCACCGTGAGCGCACGCGACGCGGTCAGCGGCCGCCAGACCACGGTGGGCCGGCTCAAGCTCGTGACCCCCGAGAACCCGGCCGCGCTGACACGCGGCGCCGACGGCCTGTTCCGCGCCATCGAGGGCGACCTCGGGGCCGACGCGAACGCGCGCCTGCAGGACGGCGCGCTCGAAGGCTCGAACGTCAGCGCCGTCGAAACGATGATCTCGATGATCTCCGCGGCGCGCCAGTTCGAGCACCAGATGAAGTTGCTGCAGACGGCCGAGAAGCAGGAACAGACGGCGCAGAAGCTGCTGTCGCCGAACGGCATGTAGTCGTACGGCGGCTAGGTCACGCGTGCCACGCCCGGCGCGCGCCCCCGACCCCCCCGGCGTCCCGCCTGCGACGGCGGCTCCTGCGAGGGCCTTGCGGCCCTCGTCTCCCTGCGCTTCGCTGCTCGCGGGGCGGCTGCGGTCGTTCCGGCTCCGCGCCCTGAACGGGCGCGGCCCATAGATCGTCCTCGCCGGTCCGTCGCTGTGCGACGGACTGCCCCCGCTGCGCTGCGATGCTCGGGGTCGCCGCCCACGCAGGCGGGACGCCGGGTGGGTTGGGGGCGGGAGCGACTGGAAGCCTGCGGGCTTGCGATTGCAGCGAAGAACGCGCGCATGGCCTGGGTCATGCTCGCGCGCGGCGAGAGCTTCAAGTTGCCTGCGTAGTCAACACGAAGACCGCTGACCAGGAACAGCGAACCGACTCCTTCCGCCGCGTGATGCGATTGCGTTGATGAGCAAGGTTGTACCTGCGCGGGTCCACATCGGAGCGCGTGCCGGGCCTTGTGACTTTGTTGGCATCCGGCGCGCAGCACACGGTCAGGCCAACAGCCGACCGGTCCGCAACTGGCGCCCCTTCCCCCCGCTTATCCCCGCCTTCGCTCCCTCAAGTCCGCCCGAAGATCGCTCCAAGACCCCAAGGAGCGTCCTCATGATCCGATCACTGTGGATCGCCAAGACCGGCATGGAAGCCCAGCAGACCCAGCTGGACACCATCTCGCACAACCTGGCCAACGTCGGCACCAATGGCTTCAAGCGCGGCCATGTGGTGTTCGAGGACCTGATCTATCAGAACCTGCGCCAGGCCGGCGCGGCGTCGAGCGACCAGACCACGCTGCCCACGGGCCTGCAGGTCGGCCTGGGCGTGCGCCCGGTGGCCACCTCGCGCATCTTCACGCAGGGCAACCTGCAGCAGACGACCAACAACCTCGATCTCGCGATCAAGGGCCAGGGCTTCTTCCAGGTGCAGCAGCCCGACGGCACCACGGCCTACACGCGCGACGGCTCGTTCCAGGTCGACGCCAACGGCCAGCTCGTCACCAACAACGGCTACCTGGTGCAGCCGGGCATCACGATTCCCGCCAACGCGCAGACGGTGACCATCGCCGCCGACGGCACGGTGTCGGTGGCCGTCGCCGGCCAGTCGGCGCCGCAGGAGGTGGGGCAGCTCGCCATCGCCTCCTTCGTCAACCCGGCCGGCCTGGACCCCAAGGGCCAGAACCTGTGGGCCGAGACCGCCGCGTCCGGCGCGCCGCAGGCCGGCGTGCCGGGCAGCAACGGCCTTGGCACGCTGCAGCAGGGTTATGTCGAGACCAGCAACGTCAACGTGGTCGAGGAGCTGGTCGCGATGATCCAGACCCAGCGCGCTTACGAGCTCAATTCGAAGGCGATCCAGACTTCCGACCAGATGCTGCAGCGTCTGGGCCAGCTCTGATGCGCCGCATCGCTGCCCTGGTGTTCGTGCTGGCCCTCGCCGGCTGCGGCACGATCAACGACTACCGCGTGCCGCCGGTGGATGTGGGTGCGCTGCCGCCGGTCACCGCGCCGGCGCAGGCCGCGCCCGCCGCCGCCAACGGCGCCATCTACCAGGCCGCCGCGTACCGGCCCCTCTTCGAGGACCACCGCGCGCGCCTGCCCGGCGACACCATCACGGTCAACATCGTCGAGAAGGTCAGCGCGACGCAGAAGTCCACCTCGACGGTGGACCGCAACGGCTCGATCGGCGGCTCAGTGACCGCGCTGCCGGGCATCAGCAACAACGCGCTGCGCCGCGCCACCATCGGCGGCAGCTCGGCCAATGCCTTCGACGGCAAGGGCACCACCGAGAGCAGCAACGACTTCAGCGGCACGATCACGGTGCTGGTCACCGGCGTGCTGCCCAATGGCCACCTGATGGTGCAGGGCGAAAAGCAGATCGGCGTCAATGCCAACGTCGACGTGCTGCGCTTCTCGGGCCAGGTCGACCCGCGCGCCATCCGCCCTGGCAACAGCGTGCCCAGCACCCAGATCGCCAACGTGCGTGTCGAGCAGCGCAGCCGCGGCCAGCAGGCCGACGCGCAGGTCATGGGCCTGTTGTCGCGATTCTTCCTGTCCGTGATGCCGATCTGACGCCATGCAAGACGACCGCTCGATCGAACGCTTCCTGCGCGCCGCCATCGCCTTGACCGCCGTGGCCGCAAGTGCGGCGCTGTGGTGGCCGGTGTCGGCCCAGGCCGCCACGCGCATCAAGGAGGTGGCCGCCGTTCAGGGCGTGCGCGCCAACCAGCTGGTGGGCTACGGCTTGGTGGTCGGCCTCGACGGCACCGGCGACCAGAGCCAGGGTGCGCCGTTCACGGCGCAGAGCCTGGCGGCGATGCTGTCGCAGATGGGTGTGGCGGTGCCACCGGGCGTCACGCTGTCGGCCAAGAACGTGGCCGCGGTGATGGTCACCGCGTCGCTGCCGCCGTTCGCGCAGCCGGGCCAGCCGATCGACGTCAACGTGTCGTCGATGGGCAATGCCAAGAGCCTGCGCGGCGGCCTGCTGGTGGCCACGCCGCTCAAGGGCGCCGACGGCGCCGTGTACGCGATGGCGCAGGGCAACCTGCTGGTCGGCGGCGCAGGCGCGTCGGCCGGCGGCTCCAAGGTGCAGATCAATCACCTGTCGGCGGGGCGCATTCCGCAGGGCGCGACGGTGGAACGCAGCGTGCCCACGCCGTTGGCGCAGGGCGAGTTCATTCAGCTCGACGTGATGAGCGCGGACTTCGCGACCGCACGCGACGTGGCACAGGCGATCAACAAGGCCAAGGGCGAGGGCACCGCCTTCGCGCTTGACGGCCGCGTGGTGCGCGTGCGCGCACCGCAGGATATGCATGCGCGCGTGGCCTTCCTGGCCGACGTGGAAAACCTCTCGCTCGAACTCGCCAAGCCGGCGGCGCGCATCGTGCTCAACGCGCGCACCGGCTCGGTGGTGATGAACGAGGCCGTCACGCTGGCGCCCTGCGCGGTGGCACATGGCAGCCTGTCGGTCACGATCAGCAGCACGCCGGTGATCAGCCAGCCCAACCCGCTCGGCCGCGGCGACACGGTGCAGGCCGAGAAGACCGACATCACGATCGCCCAGCAAGGCGGCTCGCTGGTGCAGATGCCCGCCGGCGCCAAGCTGGCCGACGTGGTGAAGGCGCTCAACGCGCTCGGCGCCACGCCGCAGGACCTGCTCGCGATCCTGCAGGCGATGAAGGCCGCCGGCGCGCTGGCGGCCGAGATCGAGGTGATCTGACATGAGCGTGTCGATGCGCACCGACCCGCTGCAGCAGCTGCGCGCCGCTGCGGCCAAGGACCCGAAGGCCGCGGTCAAGGAAGCCGCCAAGCAGTTCGAGTCGCTCTTCATGCAGGAGCTGATGAAGTCGATGCGCCAGGCCACGATGAGCTCGGGCCTGCTCGACAACGAGGGCACGCAGCTCGGCACCGAACTGCTCGACACCGAGTTCGCCGGCAAGATGACCGGCATGAAGGGCGGCCTGGCCGACGCGATCGCGCGCCAACTCGAGCGCCAGATGGGCATCGCGGCGGAGGCCGCGACCGCCAAGCCCGTGATCAACCGGGTATCGCAGACCACGCCGCTGCGTTCGCCCGCGAGCGCCAGCGAGTTCGTCGCCCGCCACACCGAGGCGGCGCAGAAGGTCGAGGCTTCGACCGGCATCCCGGCCACCTTCATGGTGGCGCAGGCCGCGCACGAGACCGGCTGGGGCCGCAAGGACATCCGCATGGCCGACGGCTCGACCAGCTTCAACCTGTTCGGCATCAAGGCCACGGGCGAGTGGAAAGGCCCGGTGGCGCGCATCACGACCACCGAGTATGTGAACGGCCAGCCGCGCAAGACGGTGCAGGCCTTCCGCGCCTACTCGAGCTACGAGGAGTCGTTCGCCGACTACGCGAAGCTGATGACCACCAGCCCGCGTTACCGGGACGTGGTGGCCAAGGCCGACGACGCCAAGCAGTTCGCGCAGGGCCTGCAACGCGCCGGCTACGCCACCGACCCGGCCTACGCCGACAAGCTCGGCCGCGTGATCAACACCACACTGCGTCTGCAGAGGAGCATGGCATGAGCGCCGGCAGCCTGTTCTCGATCGGCACGCGGGCGATGTTCGCCAACTACGCGGCGCTGCAGACCACCGGCCACAACATCGCCAACGCCAACGTCGAGGGCTACTCGCGCCAGCGCGTGGAGCTGGCCACCTCGCAGGGCCAGTTCACCGGG
Organism: Aquincola sp.; assembly: GCA_022841885.1. GTDB lineage: Bacteria > Pseudomonadota > Gammaproteobacteria > Burkholderiales > Burkholderiaceae_C > CADEEN01. The sequence goes on from JALHQP010000042.1 coordinate 17,703, forward strand.
GCCGGCTTCTTCGGCAAGGGCGTGGACGTGGCCACGGTCTCGCGCATGCACAACGCCTTCCTGACGCGCGAAGCCGCCACCTCGGCCTCGGTGGCGGCGTCCGACGCCGCGCGCGCCGAACAGCTGGCGCGCCTGGAGAACCTGTTCCCGCCTGGCGAGGCCGGCCTTGGCTACGCCACCAGCGAGTTGCTCAACGCGATGGTCGACCTGGCCAGCCAGCCGGCCGACGCGTCGACGCGCGAGGTGGTGCTGGCCCGCGCGCTGGACATGGCGTCGCGCTACGCCAGCGCCGGGGCCCGGCTCGACACGCTGCAGGCCGGCGTGGCGCAGGACCTGACGCTCGGCGTGGCCCGCGTCAACGAGCTGACGCAGCGTATTGCCGATGTCAACAACCAGATCGCCCAGGTGATCGGCTACGGCCAGCCGCCCAACGACCTGCTCGACCAGCGCGACCAGCTGATCAAGGAACTGAGCGACCTGGTGCAGGTGACCACGCTGCCGGCCGACGACGGCACGGTGGGCGTGTTCCTCGCCGGCGGCCAGCGCCTGGTGCTCGGTACCCAGGTCACGACGTTGGCCATGGTGCCCGACGAGTACGACATCTCGCGCCTGTCGCTGGCGGTGGTCGAACAGGGCGTGCCGCGCGCGCTGCCGTCGTCGCTGGTCGCCGGCGGCTCGATCGGCGGCCTGCTGCGCTTCCAGAACGAGGACCTGGTGGCCGCACGCAACGGGCTCGGCCGCCTGGCTACCGCCGTGGCCACCAGCCTGAACCGGCAGCAGGCGCTCGGCCTGGACCTGCGCACGCCGCCCGGCGCTGGCGCGCCGCTGTTCTCGATCGGCACACCGCTGGCGCTGCCGGCGGCCGGCAACGCACGCGACGCGTCGGGCAACTTCATCTCGCCGGTGACGCTGGCGATCGCCGACGCGTCGGCACTGGCGGCCAGCGAGTACGAACTCGCGCCCGACACGGCCACGCCCGGACAGTACCTGCTGACGCGCCGTTCCGACGGCCTGGTGCGCAGCATCGCCAGCGGCGACACGGTCGACGGCCTGACGATCACCGTCGGCCCGCCGGCGCCCACGGCCGGCGAGCGTTTCCTGCTGCAGCCGCTGGCGCGTGCCGCTGCCGACATGCGGCGCGTGCTCGACGATGCGCGCGGCATCGCCTCGGCCTCGCCGCTGCAGGCCTCGCTCGGCCTGACCAACACCGGCACCGCGAGCATCGGCTCGTTGACCATCGTCGACCCCGCGGTCGACCCCGACCAGACCGCGACGATCACCTTCACCTCGGCCACTGGCGACTACGCCTGGGAACTGCGCGACCGCGTCAGCAACGCCTTGCTGTCCAGCGGCACCGGCACCTGGCAGGCCGGGCAGCCGATCGCGCTCAACGGCTTCGAGCTGCGGCTCTCCGGCGTGCCGGCCAGTGGCGACACGCTCGCCGTGGCGCGCACCGCCTTCCCCGCCTCGAGCAACGGCAATGCACTGGCGATGGCCGCGCTGCGCGACGCCGCGATGGTCGGCGGCGCGAACGTGACCGACGCCTACGCCAGCCTGATGGCCGGCGTGGGCATCAAGGTGCAGACCGCCCGAACCGCGGCCGACATCTCGGCCGCCGCCGCCGACGCGGCGCAGGCCCAGGTCGACGCCGAATCGGGCGTCAACCTCGACGAAGAGGCCGCGCGCCTGCTGCAGTACCAGCAGAGCTACCAGGCGGCGGCCAAGATCCTGCAGGTTGCGCAGTCGGTGTTCGACACGCTGCTGCAAACCGCAGGCCGCTGAAGCAACCCCTGACCACCATGCGCATCTCCACCCGCCAGACCTTCGACGCCGGCATCGACCGCCTGCAGCTGCGCCAGCGCGAGCTGCAGGAGTCGCAGCAGAAACTCAGCAGCGGCAAGCGTGTCGAGCGCGCGAGCGACGACCCAGCGGCAGCGGCGCGCGCCGAGCGTGCGCTGGCCTCGATCGGCCGCCAGGACGCGAGCCAGCGGGCGCTGGACGCCAGTCGCAACATGCTGACGCTGACCGAGGGCGCCCTCGGCGACGCCAACGAGCTGATGCAGCAGGCGCGCGAAACCCTGGTGGCGGCCGGCAATGCCAGCTACAGCGACGCCGAGCGCGCCGGCCTGGCCGAGCGCCTGCGCACGCTGCGCGACCAGTTGCTGGTGGCCGCCAACCGCGGCGACGGCAGCGGCGGCTACCTGTTCGGCGGCCAGGGTGCGGCCGAACCGCCTTTTGTCGACGCCCCCGGCGGCGTCGCCTTCCGCGGCACGGCCGGCGAGCTGCAGGCCCCGCTCGACGAGGCGATGCCGCTGTCCACCGACGGCCGCGCCGCCTGGCTCGCTGCGCCCAGCGGCAACGGCCTGTTCGAGAGCCGCGTGCTGAGCGCCACGCCGGGTCAGGCCCAGTCCTGGATCGACGCCGGCCGCGTGACCGACCCGCAGGCCTTCTTCGCGGCGACCTCGCCGCCGGCGGTGGTCGACCCCGCCAACCTCGACTACCGCGTCGACTTCACGGTCGGCGCCGGCGGCACCACCTACAGCGTGACCAAGGACGGTGCGGCCACCGCGCTGACCAACGTGCCCTACGTCAGCGGCCAGTCGATCGAGATCGACGGCATGGCCTTTGCGGTCAGCGGCACGCCGCAGGCTGGCGAGGCCTACGAGCTGCGCCTGTCGCGGCCCACGCAGTCGGTGTTCGACACGCTCGACCGCGCGATCGTCGAGCTCGGCACGCCGCTGCGCAGCCGCGCCGCGGTGTCGCAGGGCGTGCAGCGTGCCCTGTCCGAGATCGACGGCTCGATGGCCTCGCTGCAGTCGCTGCGCGCCCGCGTCGGCGAGTCGATGAACCGCGCCGACATGATCGAAGGCCGCATCGGTGCCGAAAAAGTGACGGCGAAGGCGCAAAAGTCACAGGCCGAGGACTTGGACATGGTTGAAGGCATCTCCTCGTTCAAGAATCAGCAGACCGGCTACGAAGCCGCGCTCAAGGCGTACGCTACGGTGCAACGCCTGTCCCTGTTCGACTACGTCCGTTCCTGAAGAACCTGCCCTGATGCAAGACCACCCGATCCTGGCCCAGGTCGTTCTCGGCTACTCGCCGATGATCGACCGCGAGCGCTCGATCATGGCCACGCGCCTGACGGTGTTCCCGGCCAAACCCGACGCTCCGCTGGACGCCGCCGCCCTGCTGGCCGCCGTGGCCGAGGTGTGGCCGGACGGCGCCGGCAAGGTCTCGCTGAACATCGTCAGCGAAACCCTGCTGCACGACCTGATGCTGGCCAAGCCGAGCGCCAACCTGATGGTCGAGGTGCCGGCCTTCATGGCCGCCGACCTGGCGCACAGCGAGGGCATCGCCGGCCTGTTCGCGCGCGGCAACACCCTGCTGCTCAAGGGCCGGCCGCGCAGCGAGCTGCCGCGCGAGGTGTTGCCCTGTTTCAAGCACGCGATCATCGACCTGGCCGACGAGCGCCGCACCGACTCGCCGCCGCCGCCGGGCGTGACGCGCCAGATCACCCATGTGCAGGCCGGCGTGCGCACGCTGGCCGAGATGGAGGCGAGCTTCCAGCGCAGCGCGGTCGCGGTGCTCGGCTGGCCGATCGACGACGTCCTCAAACCCAAGGGCGGCCAGCGCCAGCCCGAGTTCACGGCCATCGTCGAGCTGATGCGCCGCATCGACAACGAGGAGTCGATCGACCGCCTCGAGGACGTGCTCAAGCTCGACCCGACCCTGGCTTTCAAGCTGCTGCGCTACATCAACTCGGCCGCGTTCGGCCTGCGCGTCGAGGTCGCCTCGTTCCGCCACGCGCTGATGCTGCTGGGCCACCAGCGCCTGAAGCGCTGGCTTGCGCTGCTGCTGGCCTCGGCCAGCAAGGAGCGCGACATGAAGCCGGTGATGTTCGCGGCGCTGCGCCGCGGCCTGCTGATGGAGCAGCTAGCGCGCGCCAGCGGCGGTGGCGGCGACGAGCCGATGCGCAACGAAGCTTTCATCTGCGGCGTGTTCTCGCTGCTCGACCGCATGATGGCCCAGCCCTTCGAGGAACTGCTGAACTCGGTGCCGGTGCCCGAGGGCGTGCGCCAGGCGCTGGTCGACGGTGCCGGCCCCTACCAGCCCTTCCTGGACATCGTGCGTGCGGTCGAGAACGAGTCGATCTTCGACATCCGCGACAGCGCCGAACGCCTGCTGATGGGCGAGGGCGAGATCAACCGCGCGCTGCTCCAGGCCTTGGCCACCGCCGCGCAGCTGCAATAGGCTGCGGGCCGGGCAGATGGCCGTGGCCTTTGCCAAGCCCCCCAACCCGGCAGTGCCGCGCAACGCCCCGCTGCCGCTGAAACAGGCCCTGAAAGGGTAAAGTGGACACTGCCCTCTTGCGCCCGATGCAGCCCGCCCACGACCCCCCCCAGACCCGTGCCGATGTCGCAGCGCCACGTGCCTGGGAGCAGGTGCTCGACCGCGAGGCGATGAACCGCCTGCGTGAGCTCGATCCCGCCGGGAAGGGGGGTTTGGTGGAGCGGGTGCTCGCCACCTACGCCCAGTCGCTGGCCAAACTGCTCGACCAGCTGGGTGTGGCGCGTGCCGCGGCCGACCACGCCGGCCTGCGCCATGTGTCGCATACGCTGAAATCCTCGTCGGCCAGCGTCGGCGCGCTCCAGTTGTCGGCCTTTTGTGCCGATATCGAACGCAGGGTGCGCGAGGGCCAGACCGACGGCCTGGAAGACCGGCTGGACGCGATGGCCGACGAAGGACGCCGGATCCTCGCTGCCCTGAGCCCGAATCCGTCACCCACCGCATGAGCCCGCCCACGACCACCTTCGACGACCCGCACGCCGACGAACGGCCGCGCGTGTTGCTGGTCGACGACGACGAGGTCAACCTGATGCTGACCTCGGTGGCGCTGCGCGAGCGCGGTTTCGAGGTCATCGAAGTCAACAGCGGTGCCGCCGCGCTGATGCGCCTGGACGAGGTGTCGCCGGACATGGTGGTGCTCGACGCGCTGATGCCGGAGATGGACGGCTTTGCCACCTGCCAGGCGCTGCGTGCGCGGCCCGGCTACAGCCAGCTGCCGGTGCTGATGCTCACCGGCCTGGACGACGACGCCTCGATCGAGCGCGCCTACCGTGCCGGCGCCACCGACTTCTTCGTCAAGAGCAACCAGTGGAGTCTGTTGGGGGGGCGCCTGCGCTACATGCTGCGCGCCTCGCGCACCCGCATCGAGCTCGAGCGCAGCAAGTTCAAGCTCGCGCGCGCGCAGGACCTGGCGCGCATGGGCAGCTTCGACTGGCGGCGCAGCGAGCCGGGCGAGAAGGGCATGGGGCACCTCTGGCTGTCGCCCGAGGCGCTGCGCGTGCTCGGCCGCAACGCCGGCGACCGCGTCGACCTGCGCGCGCTGCTGCGCATGGTGGGCCCGGCGCAGCGGCGCGGCCTGATCCGCATGCTCACCGAAGTGGTGGCGCACAACGCGGTGCTGGCCACCGACGTGGCCGTGACCCTGTTCGACGGCCGCGCGTGCATCATCCACGTCGAGGCCGAGGCCGAGTTCGAACATGGCCACGGCGTGGGCTACACCGGCGTGTTCCAGGACGTGACCGACCGCCGCGTCGCCGAGGACCGCATCCGCCACCTTGCGAACTTCGACGCGCTGACCGGCCTGCCGAACCGGCGCCAGCTGATCTGGCGCACCGAACGCGCGCTCGAGCAGGCGCGGCGCCTGAACCACAACGCCGCGCTGCTGCTGATCGACCTCGACCGCTTCAAGAACGTCAACGACACGCTCGGCCATGCGGCCGGCGACGAGCTGCTGATGGAAGTGTCGCGCCGTCTGCGCAGCTGCGTGCGCCACAGCGAGCAGGTGATGGAAGGCGCGCTCGAAGCCGCCGGCGCGCGCTCGCACCGCACGCTCGAGGCCGTGGGCCGCCTGGGCGGAGACGAATTCGTGGCCCTGCTGCCCGAGGTGGGCGACGAGGCCGACGCACAGCGTGTGGCGCAGCGCATCCTCGACGCGCTGCGCGACCCGATCTTCGTCGCCGGCCAGGAGTGCTTCTGCACGGCCAGCGTCGGCATCGCGATGTTCCCGCGCGACGGCCTGAACCTGGTCGACCTGATGCGCAACTCCGACGTGGCGATGTATGCCGCCAAGTCGGCCGGCCGCAACGCCGCCACCGCCTACAGCCCGCACCTGGGCGGGCGCGGGCGCGACCGCATCGAACTCGAGAGCCACCTGCACAAGGCGATCGAGCGCAACGAACTGGTGCTGTACTACCAACCCAAGGTCGACGTGCGCGCGGCCAAGATGGTGGGCGCCGAGGCGCTGATGCGCTGGAATCGCAACGGCGTGCTGGTGCCGCCGGGCGACTTCATTCCGCTGGCCGAAGAGACGGGCCTGATCGTGCCGCTGTCCGAGTGGGCGGTGAAGGAGGCGGCGCGCCAGGCCCGCATCTGGCAGCAGAACTTCGGCTTCGCCGACTCGATCGCGGTCAACCTGCCGAGCCGCCTGTTCGAGCGCAGCGACCTGGTGGAGAACATCCACCAGTCGGTCAGCGCCTACGGCGTGCCGCACAAGGCGATCCAGCTCGAAATCACCGAGAACAACCTGATGAAGGACCTGCACAACGTGTCGCTGTCCTTGCATCGGCTGAACGAGATCGGCGTCGAGATCTCGATCGACGACTTCGGCACCGGCTACTCGTCGCTGGCCTACCTGACCACGCTGCCGATTTCCGAGCTGAAGATCGATCGCAGCTTCGTACGCGACCTGGGCATCACGCCGCAGAGTTCGGCCGTGGTCTCGGCCATCATCGCACTGGCGCGTTCGCTCGGCCTGCGCGTCATTGCCGAGGGCGTCGAGAACCTGCGCCAGATGGAAGTGCTGCACCGCCTGGGCTGCGGCGTGATGCAGGGCTTCCTGTTCAGCAAGCCGCTGCCGCCGGACGACCTCGAGGCCTGGCTGCACCAGACTGTGCTGCCGCGCAAGGCACCGTGGATCGGTGCTGTGTCCGACGCGGACGCTGGCGCGCCGCGCATCGTCGGGCGCGTCTGAGGCCTGCGATGGATCCCAAGGTCGCTGCCGCGCCGGCCGCCGGTGCCACGGCCAGGATCGCCAAGGCCACGCTGCTGCGCTTGGCGCAGTCGCGTCTGGAGCCGACGCCCGAGAACTACGCCAAGGCGTGGATCGAGTCGGGGGGCGCTCCGGCGCGCGGCAGCGACGCGGAGGGCCAGGCCTGGGCCGGACTGGTCGATCAACTGGTGCGTGGCCTCGAGCGGCGCGACCGCGCGTGGACCTCGGCACGCAAGAAGGAGAGCGTGCAGCGTGTCCTCGACGGCAGTCGCAGTCACCCGCAGCGCCTGCGCGAGCGCCTGTCGCAGCTGATCGGCAGTTGGCAAAGCGACGAGGCCGACGCGCCGGTCCAGACGCAACCGGCCGAGCTGAGTCCCACGACTCACGCGCCGTCGATGAACGCTCCGCTCGCGTCGCCGGCCGCTGCGCAGGACGGCCACTGGCCGGCCCTGGCGAGCCAGCTCGGGCTGACCGTCCGCGCCGGCCTGCCTGAGGAAGAACCCGCCGCGACCGCGCTGATGCAGGCGCTGGCTGCGCATGCGCAGCAATGGGAGCGCGACGGCAGCGACGCTGCGCTGGTGGACGCGGTGCAGGCCACCTGCGCCGAGGCGCGGCGCGTGTTCGCGCAGCGCCATCACCTGGTCGGCGAACTCGGCCGCCTCGTGCGCTCGTTGACCGAAGGCCTGACCGACCTGGCCGAGGACGACAGCTGGGCGCGCGGCCAGGCCGACGCGATGCGTGCGCGCCTGGACGAAGGTGCGCTGTCGGTGCGCGGCGTGCGCTCGGCGGCCGACCTGCTGACGCAGACGCGGCGCCAGCAGCAGCGCCTGAAGGCCGAGCGTGACCGGGCGCGTGCGGCGCTCAGGGCCCTGGTCGAGAGCCTCGCGGCCGAACTCGAGGCGCTGGGCGGCCAGACTGGCCGCTTCGGCGACGAGCTCGTGCGTTGCACCGATGACCTCGAACATGCCGACTCGCGCGAGCAACTCGCGGCGGTGGTGCACCAGATGTTGAGCGCGAGCCGCCAGGTGCAGACCGAGGTGGCCGAGGCGAGCGCGCGCCTGGCCTCGGGCCGCGCGCAGGCCGACACGCTGAACGCGCGCGTGCGCGAGCTCGAGGGCGAACTCAAGCGCCTGTCCGACGAGGTGTCCACCGACGCGCTGACGCAGGTGGCCAACCGGCGCGGCCTGGCACAGGCCTTCGAGCGCGAGCAGGCGCGTTGCGAGCGCGAGACGAGCCCGCTGGCGGTGGGCTTGCTCGACATCGACAACTTCAAGAAGCTCAACGACTCGCTCGGCCACGCGGCCGGCGACGTGGCGCTCAAGGCCCTGGCGACCCAGGTGCGCGACGCGCTGCGCCCGGCCGACCATGTGGCGCGCTTCGGCGGCGAGGAGTTCGTCGTGCTGCTGCCCGGCACCGCGCTCGACGAGGCGCAGGAAGTGCTGACGCGCGTGCAGCGCAACCTGTCGATGGCCCTGTTCATGCACGATGGGCAGGAGGTCTTCGTCACCTTCTCGGCCGGCGTGACCGCCTGGCGCGCCGGCGAGGCCCTGGACGACACGATCGAGCGCGCCGACGCGGCGCTGTACGAAGCCAAACGGGCGGGCAAGAACCGCACTTGCGCGGCGTAGGCAAAATGGCGTCGTGACGACGCCCCATCTTGCCGTCCTCGACGACGAACCCGACATCACGCAGTTGATCGCGCGCTACCTCGGCGCGCAGGGTTTTCGCGTGTCCCAGGTCCATCGTGGCGAGGCCTTGCTCGCCCTGATGCGCAGCGACCCGCCGGCGCTGGTGCTGCTCGACCTCGGCCTGCCGGGCGAAGACGGCTTCGCGATCGCGCGCCAATTGCGTGAGCACCACCGCTGCGGTCTGGTCATCGTCAGCGGCCGCGGCGAGGCAGTCGACAAGGTGGTCGGCCTCGAGGTCGGTGCCGACGACTACGTGACCAAGCCCTTCGACCTGCGCGAACTGCTGGCGCGCATCAAGGCCGTGTTGCGGCGGCTCGAGCCGCAGGCGCCGGCCGAGCCGGTGGCCGCGGCGGCGACGCCGTCGGCGCCGCGCTG
>JALHQP010000043.1 GCA_022841885.1 Aquincola sp.
GCACGCGCCACGCGCCGTCGGCCCGCACCGGCGCGAGCCGGCTGCCGCGGGGCAGCGGCCGCATCAACAGCGTGAAGAGAGCCTGCGCGTCGCTTTGCGCATCGGCATGCAGCAGGTCCGACGCCGGCATCGGGGCGTGCAGCCCCATCAAGCCGGCGTGCAGGCGCAGCGCGTGGAGCGCGGTGATGTCGCTGTAGCCGACGAAGGGCTTGTGGGCATTCGCGCGCAGCAACGAGGCATCGATGCGGTCGAGCAGGCGCAGGCTGCCGTGGCCGCCGCGCAGGCAGCACACGGCGTGCACCTGCGGCTCGGCGAATGCGGCGTGCAGGTCGGCCAGGCGCGTGGCGTCGTCGCCCGACAGGAACCCATGCTGCGCGTGGCGGGCCTGGCAGCTCGGATACAGGCGAACGCGCAAGCCGTGGCGCGCAAAGAGCGGCTCGACGGCGGCCACGGCCTCGGGCGCGGCCGGTCCGGCCGGCGCGACCACCCCGACGAGGTCGCCTTCGCGCAGGTGACGCAATGCGGTCACTGGACTGCCCTTCGCGCTGCGCGCTCCGGGATGAGCGCTTGGGAGCGGCCCGGCGCGCTCATGGCGCCGCGAGTGCCGCCCAGGTGTCGCCGCCGCTCCCGTCGAGCAGGCGCTGCGCCGTGGCCACGTCGACCTTGCGCTCGATCGCGACGATCGCTGTCTTGACGTGCCAGCCGCACTGCGACAGCGTCTCGCGTGCGCGCTCGGGCGTGCAGCCGGTGGCCAGCGCCGTCAGCCGTTCGGCGCGCGCGATCAGCTTGGCATTGCTCGCGCGCAGGTCGACCATCAGGTTGCCGAACACCTTGTGCAAGCGCACCATCAGCGCGGACGACAAGGTGTTCAACGCGATCTTCTGCGCCGTGGCGGCCTTCAGACGCGTCGAACCCGAGATCACTTCCGGACCGGTGGCCAGCGTGATGCCGATCTCGGCGTAAGCCGCCAGCGGTGCGCCGGGGTTGTTGGCAATGCCGATCGTCAGCGCCCCGCTGGCGCGCGCGTGCTGCAAGGCGCCGAGCACGTAGGGCGTGGTGCCCGACGCGGCGAGGCAGATCACGACATCGTGCTCGCTCGGCCCGAGTCGGTGCAGGTCCTCGGCGGCCTGCGACGCATCGTCCTCGGCGCCTTCGACCGCCACGTACATCGCCGGGTCGCCGCCGGCCATCAGGGCGCGCGCGCGTTCGGGCGGCCAGTCGAAGGTCGGGCCCAGCTCGACACTGTCGAGCACACCGAGGCGTCCACTGGTGCCGGCGCCCACGTAGATCAGGCGGCCGCCGGCTTGCAGGCGCGGCAACGCAGCGTCGACCGCGCGCGCGATCTCGGGCAGCGCCGCGCGCACGGCCGAAACGGCCTCAGTCTGGTCATCGACAAAAGCCGCCACCAACTCGGGCGTCGCATAACCGTCCAGGCGCGGATGCCGCGCGTCGGGTGCCTCGGTGCTCTGCACCGCGCGGGGGGTCGGGTCGCGCATGGCGCCATCCTGCCCCAAGAACGCCGTCACGGCACGCGCGCCTTGCAAGTCCTTTCGAGCGCGGTCGCTACGGCGCGCCGTCGGCCAGCCAGTGCACGAGCTGCGCGGCCTCCTCGGCGCTCAGGCGCTCGTGGGCGTCGATGTGGCCGAAGATCGAGCCGCTGCGCAGCTTCTCGGCGCGCTCGCGCAGGGTCTGCGGGCGGTTGCGAAGCGGGGCGTAGTCCGCCGCCAACTGCTTGAAGGTGGGCGCCTTCTTCTTCGGGGTCAGGTTGTTATGGCAGTTCGCACAGCCCTTGTCGCTCGCGAGCTGCGCGCTGGCCTGTGCGGCGCATGCCGGCGGCAGCAGGCTCGCCGCGAGCAGCAGCGGCACGAGGCCAGACGATGAAAGCGACGCCCGGATCATCGGGCTGCATCTGAGCACAGCGTCGGTCACCCGGCCTTGCGCGAGTGCAAAGCCGGGCAGCGCGTCAGAAACTCTCCCAGTCGTCGCTGCCGGTCTTGGCCGGCGCGGCGTCGCGAGCCGGCGCGGCGCGGCCCGGCGCGGGTTTCTTCTGCGCACCGAACGGCGGCCGCGTCACGTTGGTCGCCCGGTTCGGTCCGCGGCGCTCGACGGCCGCGGGCGTCTTCGCCACCGGGGCTGCCGGCGCAGCCAGCACCGGCACGGCGCGCTGCTCGCCGCCGAGCTTGAACACCGCCACCGCCTGCAGCAACTGCCCGGCCTGCTGGCGCATGCTCTCGGCCGCGGCCGCGCTCTGCTCCACCAGCGCCGCGTTCTGCTGCGTGGCCTGGTCCATCTGCGTCACGGCCTGGCCGACCTGCGACACGCCGCTGCTCTGCTCGGTGCTGGCGGCGCTGATCTCGGCCACGATGTCGGTCACGCGCTGGATCGACTTGACGATCTCGTCCATCGTCGTGCCCGCGCGGTCGACCTGCGCGGTGCCGGTCTCGACGCGTTCGACGCTGGCGGTGATCAGGGTCTTGATCTCCTTGGCCGCCTCGGCGCTGCGCTGCGCCAGCGAGCGCACCTCGCTGGCCACCACCGCGAAACCGCGTCCCTGCTCGCCGGCACGGGCGGCTTCGACCGCGGCATTCAGCGCCAGGATGTTGGTCTGGAACGCGATCCCGTCGATCACCGAGATGATGTCGCTGATCTTGCGCGACGCGTCCTGGATGCCCTTCATGGTCTGCACGACCTGGCCGACCACTTCGCCGCCCTGCACCGCCACCTGCGACGCGCCACGTGCCAGCTGGTTGGCCTGCTGGGCGTTCTCGGCGTTGTTGCGCACGGTCGAACCCAGCTCGTCCATCGTCGCCGCGGTCTGCTGCAGCGCCGCGGCCTGCTGCTCGGTGCGGCGCGACAGGTCGTTGTTGCCCTCGGCGATCTGAGCGCTCGCGGTGGCCACGTTCTCCGACCCGGCGCGCACGCTGCTGACCGCCTGCGCCAGGCTCGCCTGCATGGCGTGCAACTGCGCCATCAGGCTGGACTGGTCGCCCTCGCGCAGCACGATGGGCGTCGACAGGTCGCCGGCCGCGACCGCCTGCGCCACCTGCGCCGCGGCCGCCGGCTCGCCGCCAAGGCGCCGCAGGAGCGAGCGGCTGTAGCCCCAGGCCAGCCCGACGCCGATCGCCAGCGCCGCCGCGAGCAGCACCAGTACCGCCTTGATCGCCAGCTGGTAGGTGGTCCGCGCGTGTTCACTGGCCAGGGCGCCGCCCTCGAAATTGAGCTTCCACAGCTTGTCGATCGCGATCAGCACCTCGTCGGCGGCCGTGCTCGACAGGCCGTCGCTGATGTCCGCAGCGTCCTGCTGCTTGCCTTCGCGCCCAAGCGCGATCACACGCTGCTGCGCCTTCTGGTAATCGGCCCAGGTCTTGCTCAGCAGCTGCGCGAGCTTGCGTTCGTCGTCGCCGGCGACCAGCTGCTCGTAGCCGGCCAGGGCATCGCCGAAGGTCTTGCTTGCCGACTTGACCTTGTCCTCGTATTCGGCGTGGTAGCTCTTGTCGGTGGCGCGGCTGTGCTTGATCTCGAAGTCGCGCGCCTCCAGGGCGGCGGCGCGCGCGCTGGCGAGATGGCCGACGCCGGGCAGCCACTTGGCCGACAGTTCGCGCGCGTCGGCATCGACACGCTGCAGGCCGACCAGGCCGAACAGGCCGACCGCCGCGGTGAGCACCAGCACGGCGGTGAACGCGCCGAACAACTGCGTGCGCGTGCCAAGGGCCACGTAGGCCGCAGCCAGGCGCGAGATGAGCTTCTTCATGCGGGCACTCCCGGTGGGCGGGCCCGCCGCATCGACGGGCCGCCGTAGGCGTTGTCGCCGTGGATTACTTCTTGTGGCCGATGTAGGTCACGCCGATGATCTGGCCCTTGCCGTCCTTGATCGGGTTGTAGCAGGCGTCGAAGGCGGTGCCGAGCACGTCGATCGGGCCGCAAAATTGCTCGCCCTTGCTGACCGCGGCGTAGGCCGCGTTGCGCGCGAGCTGCGTGCCGACGCCGCGCTTGCCCTCGGGCGTCAGCACGTTGGTGGACACGCGCACGAACTCGTCGCCTTCCTTGACGAACACGGTCGCGGTGGCGCTGTGCGCCTTGCGGATCGCATCGACGACGTCGTAGTTGTTGTTGATCTTGCGATCGCCGTAGTAGATCGCGGCGACTTCCTTGTCGCCAGCCTTGTCCTTGCCTTCGAGGCGCGGCGCGCCGATCTTGGCCAGGCGGGCGTCGAGGTCGGCGATCGTGGCCTTGGGGTCGTAGGCGTGAGCGGCGCCGGCCAGGCCCAGCAGGGCGGCGGCGGCCAGCGAGAGTGCGAAAGTCTTCATGGTCGGGGTCCTCTTCGAAGGTGGAACTCAAACCCGACGCGGGCTGCGCGGGGATGGCGGCGCGCCCTCGGAAAACTAGGCCGCGCATGCCCTGCAGTGTTCGGCACCGCACGCGCCGCCTAAATGCGAAACAGTGGCAGGAATCCACGCCAGTTCGTCGGCGGCGCGGTCCGCGTAAAGCGCGGCACACGGGCCGACACGCCCCCAACTCGTGGTTGACGCCCGGCGCGCCACCGGGCACAGTCGCGCCCTCGCATCGTTCCACTCGCCACAGGAGGCCGCCATGACCCATCCGGATCTTGCCCCCACCGTGGCTTGCGGCGCCTAAGCCTCACCGGCTCGCCTCGCACCGCTTCGCAGCGTGTCCTGAGGCCGTGACCGGTCGGTCGCGGCCGCAAGCCCAGAAGACTTCCCTTCGTCGTCCGTCGCGCCACGCGCGCCGGGCCGGGCTTTGCTTCGTCCTTCAAGGAATCACGGACACCATCATGTTCGACGCGACTCATTTCGCGCGGCTGCAGTCGATCGGGCTGACACCGCCTTTGCTTCAATCCATCCCGCCCCTGGCCGATGGCGACACGCCGATGCGCGTCGTCGAGGTGCAGCGCGACAGCGTGCTGCTGCACGACGGCGCGCGCGTGCAGCGCGCACGCCTGCTGCCCGCGCTGCACAACGCGCTCGCCGACGCGGCCGACGCCGTGGCGGTCGGCGACTGGGTGCTGGCGCAGCGCAACACCCTCGCCGAGTGGTGGGTGCGCTCGCGCGTGCCGCCGGCCAACCAGATCGCGCGCCGCCTGCACGACGGCCGCGACAAGGTCACGCGCGTGGTGCTGGCCGCCAACATCGACACCGCGCTGATCGTGATGGGCCTGGACCACGACTTCAACCCGCGCCGGCTCGAGCGCTACCTGGCGTTCACGCGCCTGGCGCGCGTGGGCGCGGCGGTGGTGCTGAGCAAGGCCGACCTCGTCGACGACGCGACCCGCGCGGCGCGGGTGCACGAGGCGATGGCGCTGGCGCCGGCCGACGTGGCGGTGCTCGCGGTCAACGGCCAAGCGCCCGAGGCGGCGGCCACGCTCGCACCCTGGCTGGGCGCCGGCCAGACGCTGGTCGTCGTCGGTTCCAGCGGCGCCGGCAAGAGCACGCTGACCAACACCCTGGTCGGCGCGGCGGTGCAGGACACCGGCGGCATCCGCGCCGGCGACAGCCGCGGCCGCCACACCACCACGGCGCGCACCCTGCACCCGCTGCCCGGCGGCGCCTGCCTGATCGACACGCCGGGCCTGCGCACGCTGCGCCTGGACGCCGACGCGGCCGACGTGGTCGGCGCCTTCGAGGACATCGCCAGCCTCGCGGGCGCCTGCCGCTTCCGCGACTGCCGCCACGATGACGAGCCCGGCTGCGCGGTGCGCGACGCGCTGCCAGCCGCACGGCTGAAGAACTTCCACAAGCTGCAGCGCGAGGCTGCGCGCGACGCGATGGGCGCGCTCGAGCGCCAGGCCCTGCTGGCGCGCTGGAAGGCGATGGGCCGCGCCGGCAAGGCGCGCGCCAAACAGAAGAAGGAATGGTGAGCCGGAACTCAGTCCACCTTGGCGCCGGACGCCTTCACCACCTTCGCCCACTTCGCCGTCTCGGCGGCAATGTGGCGGCCGAACTCCGCGCTCGTCATGCCGCTCGGGATCGCACCCTGCGCCACCAGGCGCTCCTTGATCGCTGGCGCGGCCAGGGCCTTGGCGGTTTCGGCCTGCACGCGGTTGACGATGTCCATCGGCGTGCCCGCCGGCGCGACGAGGCCGAACCAGGAACTGGCCTCGAAGCCCTTGAGCACCGGGCCGCCGGCTTCCTCGACGGTCGGCAGGTCGGGCAGCGCGGCCGAGCGCACCGCGCTGGTCACCGCCAGCGCCTTGAGCCGCCCCGAGCGGATGTGCTGCAGCGACGACGGCAGGTTGTCGAACATCAGGTCGGTGTTGCCGCTGATGAGGTCGATCAGCGCCGGCCCCGAGCCACCGTAGGGCAGGTGCAGCATGAACGTGCCGGTCATGGTCTTGAACAGCTCGCCCGCCAGATGGATCGAGGTGCCGTTGCCCGAACTGGCCATGTTCAGCCTGCCCGGGTTGGCCTTGGCGTAGCGGATCAGCGCCGGCACGCTGTCGATGCCGTGCTTCTGCGCGTTGGCCGGGTTGAGCACCAGCACGTTGGGCACGCCGGCCACCAGCGTGACGGGCACGAAGTCCTTCACGTGGTCGTAGGGCATGCGCGAGTACAGCGACGCGTTGATCGCGTGCGTGCCCACCGTGCCCATCAGCAGCGTGTGGCCGTCGGGCGCGGCCTTGGCCACCTCGGCCGCGCCGGTGTTGCCGCCCGCGCCCGGCTTGTTGTCGACCACGAAGGGCTGGCCGAACGCCTTCTGCAGCTCGGGCGCGAGCGCGCGCGCCAGGATGTCGGTGGTGCCGCCGGCCGCGAACGGCACGACGATGCGCACGGCCTTGCCGGGCCAGGCCTGCGCGCGGACGAGCAGCGGCAGGCCCAGGCCGGCGAGCAGCAGCGGGCGTCGTTGGATCAGCATCGAAGTCTCCTTGTAGGTCAACGTGAGCGCCGGCCGAGCAGCGCGTAAAGCAGGATGGCGCCGAAGGTCGCGGTGCCGATGCCGCCGAGCGCAAAGCCGCCGAACTTGAGCGTGAAGTCGCCGGTGCCGAGCACCAGCGTCAACGCGGCGACGATCAGGTTGGCGTTGTCGCTGAAGTCGACCTTGTTGTCGACCCAGATCTTGGCGCCGGCGGCGGCGATCAGGCCGAAGACGACGATCGACACGCCGCCCATCACCGCCAGCGGAATGGCCTGGATCAGGGCGCCGAACTTGGGCGAGAAGCCGAGCACGATCGCCATCGCGGCAGCGACGACGAACATCGCGGTCGAGTAGATCTTGGTGGCCGCCATCACGCCGATGTTCTCGGCATAGGTGGTGACGCCGGTGCCGCCCGAGGCGCCCGAGACCATGGTCGCCACGCCGTCGCCGACGAAGGCGCGCCCGAGGTAGGGATTCAGGTCCTGCCCCGTCATCGCGCTGACGGCCTTGATGTGGCCCAGGTTCTCGGCCACCAGGATCACCGCCACGGGTGCGATCAGCAGCATCGCGTTGGCGTCGAATACCGGCGCCGCGAAGGCCGGTGCACCGAACCAGGCAGCGCCGGCGATGCCCGACAGGTCGATCGCCTTGCCCAGGCCGAGGCCGTTGGTCAGCACGGCGTAGATCAGGCTGGCGACGATCAGGCCGACCAGGATCAGCAGGCGTTGCACCATGCCACGCGTGAACACCGCGACCAGGCCGACGCTGACGAAGGTGACCAGTTGCATCCAGGTGTCGAACGAGGTCGGCGCCATGTTCTTGACCGGGATCGACGCCAGGTTCAGGCCGATCACCGCCACCACGCTGCCGGTGACCACCGGCGGCATCAGGCGCTCGATCCAGCTCACCGCCGCGCCGACCTCGACCTCGTCGACCTCCAGGCCCCTGATCGGCGCCGAGCGGCGGTGCCGTTCGTTGGTGAGCCACACCAGCAGCCCGATCGCGGTGTAGAGCGCACCGCAGGCGATGATGCCGCCGAGCGCGGCGCCGATGTTGGCGTTGCGCCCGCTGCCCGCATAGCCGGTGGCGGCGATCACGACGCCGATGAAGGCGAACGACGAGCCCAGGTAGCTCGGCACGCGGCCGCCGGTGATGACGAAAAAGATCAGCGTGCCGATGCCGCTCATCAGGATCGCCACGTTGGGGTCGAAGCCCATCAGGATCGGCGCCAGCACGGTGGCGCCGAACATCGCGATCACGTGCTGCACGCCCAGCGCCGCGGTCTGCGGCCAGGGCAGACGCTCGTCGGGCGCGACGACCACCCCGGGCTGCGCGGCGACCTCGCGCCACGAGAACATCGACGACATGGGCTCTCCTCGCGGACTTTGTTGTGCGGCGCAGTCTAGGCGGCGCTGGCATGGCCGCTGATCGGGGAAGCCCGGTGGCGCCGGGCCACGCGGCGGCCAACACTGATGCCCTGCACCCCCCCTGGAGCCGCCACCATGTACCGTCGCCACCTGCTCGCCGCCGCCGCTTCGCTGGCGGCGGCCCCCGCCCTGCGCGCCCAAAGTGGGCCGTGGCCCAACCAGCCGGTCAAGCTGATGATCGGCTTCCCGCCGGGCGGCCCGACCGACATCACGATGCGCGTGCTGGCCGACAGCGCGAGCAAGCTGCTCGGCCAGACGGTGGTGATCGAGAACCGTCCCGGCGCCGGCGGCACGCTGCCCGCGCAGGCCCTGCAGCAGGCGCGGCCCGACGGCCACACGCTGGCGCAGATCCCGCTCGGCGTGTTCCGCCTGCCGTACACGACCAAGATGACTTGGGACCCGCTGGCCGACATCACCTACATCCTCGGCATCACCGGCTATGCCTTCGGCGTCGTGGTGCCGGTCGACGGCCCGATCAAGCAGTGGAGCGACTTCGTCGCCTGGGCCAAGGCCAACCCCGGCAAGTTGTCCTACGGCTCGACCGGAGTCCTGACCAGCCCGCACCTGACGATGGAGGACATTGCGCAGCGCCTGGGCTTGTCGCTGAACCACATCCCGTACAAGGGCAGCGCCGACCTGATGCAGTCGTTGCTCGGCGGGCAGATCATGGCTGCAGCCGACTCCACCGGCTTCGCGCCGCATGTGGCCAGCGGCAAGCTGCGTGTGCTCAACACCTGGGGCGAGCAGCGCCTGGCCAAGTTCCCCGACGTGCCGACACTCAAGGAGCTCGGCATCCCGCTGGTGCAGGCCTCGCCCTACGGCCTGGGCGGGCCGAAAGGCATGGACCCTGCGCTGGTGCAGCGCATCCACGACGCCTTCAAGACGGCGATGGAGGCGCCGAGCCACGTCGAGGCACTGGCAAAATACGACCAGCAACTGATGCCGATGACGCCCGCGCAGTACACCCGTTTCGCCGAGGACACCTTCAAGCGCGAGAAAGCGCTGGTCGACAAGCTCGGGCTGGCGAAGCCGTCGTGAGGCCGATGCGGGCTCGATGGCCTCGCCGCTGAGCACCGACCCCCCGGCGCTTGAACCCAGCGGCGACGCGCGGCGCGGCGTCGACGAACTCGCAGCGCGTGTGTTGGCGCTGCTGGCGCTGCTGGTGGGCGCCCTGCTGCTCGGCACGGCGCTGCTGCTGCCCGCGTTCGACACCGGCATCGCCGCGCTGCTGATTCGCCAGTGGCAGTTGCTCGGCCTGACGTTCGCGGCCAGTGGCGCCCTCGCGCTGCTCCTGCACCGCTGGCGCCGCCCGCGCCTGGCCTCGCTTTCGGTGCTGGTCACGGCACTGCTGGCCGCCGGTGCCTTTGCGGCCTGGTCCGGCCTCGGCCTGCAAGCGCTGGCGTTGGCCGGCATGTGCCTGATCATCACGCTCGCCGGTACCTTGAGAAGCCTGCGCGCGGCGCTGGCGCTCACCGCGCTGCAGCTGGCGATGGTGGTCGCGCTGTTCTGGGCCGAGCGCCGCGGCTGGATCGGCGGCACGCACCCGGCCCTGGCGCTGCCGGCCACCCGCTTGCTGGGTCACGTGATGCTCGCGGTCGCCGGCCTGCTCGGCGCCGTGGTGTTGAGCCGCCTGCTCACGCGCAGCCTGCACCGCACGCTGGTGCAGGAGCACCGGCTCGGCGAACTGCTGCGCATCGGCAGCGACTGGACCTGGGAGGTCGACCGGCGCGGCCGCCTGTCGTACCTGTCGCCGTCCTTCGAGGCGCGCACCGGCCGCAGCGTCGCCGAGTTCGTGCGCCTGGCGCAGCCGGACGGGCCGCAACCCGTCGACCCGGCACAGTGGGAGGTGGCGCGCGCCGCGCTCAAGCGCCGCGAGCCCTTCCGCGACCTGCCGCTGAACGTGCGCTGCGTCGACGGCACGCGCCTGCACACCCTCACCACCGGCGAGCCGATGCTCGACGCCGCCGGCCAGCTGATCGGCTGGTGGGGCGTCGGACGCAGCATCACGGCCGAAGTGGAGGCCACGCTGGCATCGCAGCGCGAACGCGAGCTGGTCGACCGCCTGGTGCAGCTCAGCCCCGAAGCGATGTGCGTGGTGGACCTGCGCGACGGCCGCAACCTGCTGTGCAACCCGAGCTTCGTCGAGCTCGTCGGCCGCCCCGAATCCGAGATCGTCGGTCGCAGCGGCCGCGAGCTCGGCCTGTGGAAGGACAACGAGGACGACGTCCGCCTGGCCCGGGCGCTAAAGGAGGGCCAGGGCACGCTGCGCGACTGGCGTGTGTGCGGCGTCGGACGCGGCGGCCGCGAGCGCGACGTGCTGATCTCCGCCGTGGCCTTCGAGCGCGACGGCCGGCCGCTCGCGGTGCTGAGCGTGCGCGACATCACCGAGACCGAGCGTGCGCGCCTCGAAGCCGATGCGATCCTCGACAACGCCAGCGTCGGCATCGCGCTGGTGCGCGAGCGGCGCTTCGAGCGCATCAACCCGCTGTTCGAGGACATGCTGGGCCGCCCCAAGGGTTCGCTGGTCGGCCAGTCGACGCGCAACGCGTTCTGGCAGGACGCGGACTACGCGCGTTTCGCCGAGAAGGCCGACGCGGCACATGCCAGCGGCAACACGCTCGACGTCGAGCGTGTGATCCATCGGCCCGACGGCCGCGAGATCCCGGTGCGCGTGCGCAGCCGCGCGGTCGATCCGGCTCGCCCGCGCGAGAGCGGCACGATCTGGATCATCGAGGACATCACCGAGCGCCGCCGCGTCGAGGCCGAGCTGGCCGAGGCCAAGCATCAGGCCGAGGCGGCCAGCGAAGCCAAGAGCGCCTTCCTGGCCACGATGAGCCACGAGATCCGCACGCCGCTGAATGCGGTGCTCGGGCTGGCGCGCCTGCTGCAGGACGAGCGCGACGAACGCCGCCGCCACGACTACCTGCAGCACCTGGTCGGCGCCGCCGAAGGCCTGGCCGGCCTGGTGTCCGACGTGCTCGACCTGTCGAAGATCGAGGCCGGCCGCGTGGTGCTCGAGGACATCGAGTTCGACCTGCACGAACTCGTCACGAGCACCTTCCACACCTTCGCGCCGCTGGGGCGCGAACGCGGGCTGGCGATGGACTGCCGCATCCACCCTGCCGTGCCGCGCCAGGTGCATGGCGACCCGGTGCGGGTGCGCCAGATCCTGTCCAACTACCTCAACAACGCGCTCAAGTTCACGCCGCGCGGACGCATCGCGCTCGAATGCCAACCGGGCGAGGCCGGCGCGGTGCGCTTCGCAGTGATCGACAGCGGCATCGGCATCGCGCCAGCGGCGCGCGACCGCCTGTTCCAGCCCTTCTCGCAGGCCGACAGCTCGACCACGCGCCGCTTCGGCGGCACCGGGCTGGGCCTGTCGATCTGTCGCGAGCTCGCGGTGCTGATGGGCGGGCGCGTCGGCGCCGAAAGCGAACTCGGCCACGGCAGCAGCTTCTGGGTCGAGCTGCCGCTGGCGCATGGCACGGGCACGCAGCAGGCCGCGTTGCAGCAGGCCGAGGCCGCGCGCGCGCTGGCCGGCCTGACGGTGCTGGTGGCCGAGGACAACCCGGTCAACATGCTGATCGTGCGCACCCTGCTCGAGCGTCTGGGCGCGTCCGTGCTCGAGGCCGAGGACGGGGCGCTTGCGGTGCAGCGCGCGCGCGCCGCGCTGCCCGCGATCGACGCCGTGCTGATGGACCTGCACATGCCGGTGCAGGACGGGCTGGCCGCCGCGCGCGCGCTGCGCGGCGATCCCGCCGCCGCCGCGCTGCCGCTGATCGCGCTGTCGGCCGCCGTGCTCGAGCAGGAGCGTGCCGAGGCGCGTGCGGCCGGCCTGGCAGATTTCATCGCCAAGCCGGTGTCGGAAGCCGACCTGCTGCGCGTGCTCGGGCCACTCGTGACACCGGCCAGGCAACGGTCTGCGGTAACCGCGATCGACCCGGCGATCTAGGCGCTCCGCTGCCGATGCTCAGCTGGGCAGGCCGACGTAGGGCCAGGGGGTGGGGAAAAAAGACGGGGAGCGGGACGTTGGTTGGCGCCGGAGCGCTCTCCTCACCAGCGCCGCGCCCGCTCCCCTTTGGACGTCAACCTTGGGTCCGAAACCGGGGTGACATCGGCACGATCGGCGAACCGCTCAGCCGCGCTTGAAGAAAAAGCAGAGTTGCGCCGGGGCGTGGCCCGACTGCAGCACGCGCGGCGGCGTGCTGGCCTTGGTGGTGGCGGCCGGGCGGCTGGCCGGTTGCGGGCTGGCCATCGCGGCGGCAGCGGACTTGGTGATCGGGCGGGAGTGCAGGACCATGGGAATCTCCTCGCGCTTCAGGCGGCCGAACGGCCGAGGGTGAGTGTCGGTTCGTCGCCACGCAGCGCCAGCGCCGCACGGTCGATCCAGTCGCCGAGGCTGGCGCCCGATGGCAGGCGGCCACCCGCGGACAGCCGCAGCAGCGACGAGGCGCCGCCCGGCGTGCGCGTCGCCGCGGGACGCAGTCGGGTCATCGGCATCGGTCGGGGCAGTGCGGGCTTCGTCACGTCAGCTTCTCCAGCAGGCCCGCACATCAGAACATTGGCTGCGGGCACGCGTGAAGTGCACCTTTCATGCCATGGCCGCTTTGCTGTCGCCGCGTGCAGTCGGTCACAGCTCGCCTGCCCCGCGCGCACGCGGTGCGTCCACTGGCCAACCTTGCGTTACAAGGCCGTCGCAGTTCGTTCGGCGCTCAGACTGCGGCCCGGTAACCCCGCGGCACGGCTGCAAGCAGACGTTGCGTGTAGGCCTCGCGCGGCGCGGCCAGGATCTGCTCGGCGCCGGCCTGCTCGACCACCACGCCGTCCTTCATCACGAGCACTTCGTCACTGATGAATCTCACGACGGCCAGGTCGTGGCTGATGAAGACATAGGCCAGGCCGAGCTCGTCCTGCAGGTCCTTCAGCAGGTTCAGCACCTGGGCCTGCACCGACACGTCCAGCGCCGAGACCGCCTCGTCGAGCACCAGCACCTCGGGGTTGAGGGTCAGCGCACGCGCGATCGCGATGCGCTGGCGCTGGCCGCCCGAGAACTCGTGCGGGTACTTGCCGAAGGCGCGGCCGTCCAGACCCACCTTCTCGAGCAGCGCGCGGGCGCGGCCCTCGCGTTCGTTCAGGTCGGCGCCGATGCGGTGGATGGCCATCGGCTCGACCAGCGTCTGGCCGATCGTGAAGCGCGGGTTCAAGCTGGCGTAGGGGTTCTGGAACACGACCTGGATGCGGCGGCGAATCGGCTGGCGCTCGCGGTCCGACAGTTCGAGCAGGTTATTGCCGTCGAACAGCACCTGGCCGGTGATCGGCCCGGTGTTGGGTTCGTGCAGGCGCAGCAGGGTCAGGCCCATCGTCGTCTTGCCCGAGCCCGACTCGCCAACCACGCCCAGCGTATGGCCCTTGCGCAGCTGGAAGTTGACGTTCTGCACCGCCTTGAACTCGCGGCGGCCGAACAGGCCGGTCTTGATCCAGAAGCTCTTGGACAGCGCCTTGACTTCGATGATCACCGGCGCGTTGGGATCCTTGGGCTTGGCCTGGGCCTGCACCGGCCGGCCGGCGATGTGGTCGTCGATCACGGTCAGGCGCGCCGGGTTGCGGTCCAGGCTCGGCCGGCAGGCCAACAGCGCCTGGGTGTAGGCGTCCTTCGGGTTAGCGAAGATCTCGGCCACCGGACCCTGCTCGCGCAGGATGCCGTGGCGCATCACCAGCACCTCGTCGGCAATCTCGCCCACCACGCCGAGGTCGTGGCTGATGAAGAGCACGCTCATTCGGTGCTTGCGCTGGATCTCGGCGATCAGCTCGAGGATCTGGCGCTGGATCGTGACGTCCAGCGCGGTGGTCGGCTCGTCGGCGATCAGCAGCTTGGGCTCGCAGGCCAGGGCCATCGCGATCATCACGCGCTGTTGCTGGCCGCCCGACAGCTCGTGCGGGTAGGCCGCAAGGCGGCGCTTGGGCTCGGGCATGCCGACCTCGACCAGGCACTGCTCGGCGCGCTCGAGTGCCGCGCGCGCACTCATCTTCATGTGCTTGATCAGCGGTTCGCAGAGCTGGTCGCCGACCGTGAAGACCGGATTCAGCGAGGTCATCGGGTCCTGGAAGACGCAGGCGATGTCCTTGCCGCGCAGGTGTTGCAGTTCGGCCAGCGGCGTGTGCAGCAGGTCCCTGCCCTGCCACAGGATCCTGCCGCTGCGCTCGGCGTTGTCGGGCAGCAGGTTGAGGATCGACATCGCGGTGACGCTCTTGCCGGAACCGGACTCGCCCACCAGGGCGACGGTGCGGTTCTCGGCGATGTCGAAGCTCACGCCCCTGACGGCCTCGGCGCGCTGGGCCACGCCGTTGACCTTGCCCATGCGGAAGGCGACGCGCAGGTCTTGAATGGAAAGCAGCATCGAATTCACTCCAGCCCGCGCAGCTTCGGGTCGAGCGCGTCGCGCAGCGCGTCGGTCATCAGCGAGAAGGCGGTCACGAACACCGCCATGAAGGCCGTCGCGGCGGCGAGCTGCCACCAGTGGCCGAGGATCAGTTCGCTCTGCGCTTCGGCCAACATCGTGCCCCAGGACACGTCGTCGACGCCGACGCCCAGTCCCAGGTAGGACAGGATCACCTCGGCCTTGATGAAGCCGACGACCAGCAGGCTCATGCGCACCAGCACCACATGGCTCATGTTGGGCAGGATGTGCACGAAGATGCGGCTCCACACCGAGGCGCCGATGGCCTCGGCCGAGCGCACGTACTCGCGCCCGCGGTGCTTGATGAACTCGCTGCGCACCTGGCGGTACATGCCCGACCAGCCGGTGAGGCCCAGGATCAGCACCACCGTCGTGATGCCGCGCCCGAACACCGCGGCGAAGGCGAAGATCAGCAGGATGCCGGGGATGGCCTCGAACACGTTGTAGAGCCACTCGAGGAAGTCGCCGACCTTGCCGCCGAAGAAGCCCGACAGCGCGCCCAGCAGGGTGCCGATCAGCGTGGCGACCAGCGCGGCCATCACGCCGACGAAGACCGAGATCTGCGTGCCCTTGACCGCCTTGGACAGCACGTCGCGGCCGAAGCGGTCAGCGCCCATCGGCAGGGTCTCGGCCTTGACCACTTCCTCGGTCTTGAACTTGGCCGCGCGCTCGTCCCATTCCTTGTAGCGGGGCGCCAGCGGGTCGATTGCCGACAGGTCCACGTTCGGGCCCTTGGGGACCTCGATCGCGCCGATCGCCTCCGGCGGCTGCGGGCCGACGAAGGTCGGCGGTGCATTGGGCACGCCGACTTCCTTCTGCCAGTTCTTGGCCACCAGGCCGAGCGCCGCGACGGCGATCAGCAGCAGGAAGGCGATCACGATCACGCTCGACACCAGGCCGACGCGGTCCATCTTGAAGCGGCGCCAGGCGGCGTGCCAGACACCTTCGCTGCGTTCGACTGGCACGTTCACCGTGCCGGGTTGCAGCACCGCGCTCATTTGAGGACCACCCGCGGATCGACCAGCTTGAACATCACGTCGACGATCAGGTTGATGAGCATCGTGATGACGGCCAGGTAGACGGTGACGGCCTGGATCACCGGGTAGTCACTGCGGTTGACCGCCAGCAGCACCTCGCGGCCCAGGCCCGGGATCGAGAAGAAGACCTCGATCAGGAACGAGCCGACGAAGATGCCCGGCAGCGCCAGGCCCACGTTGGTGAGGATCGGGATCATCGCGTTGCGCAGCACATGCTTGAACAGCACGGTGTTCTCGGTCAGGCCCTTGGCGCGCGCGGTGCGCACGTAGTCGTGGCCGAGCTCGTCGAGGAAGAAGCTGCGGTACAGGCGGGTCTGCGGCGCCAGGCCCACCATCACCGCCAGCAGCACCGGCAGCGGCGTGTAGGTGACGAGGTTGGTCCAGACGCTGTCGCTCCAGCCCTGCACCGGGAACCAGCCGAGCTGGAAACCGAACAGGTACTGGCCGACGATGATGTAGACCAGGAAGCTGATCGACAGCGCCACCGTGGTGATCACCATGATGCTGCGGTCGGTCAACGAGCCGCGGCGGTAGGCGACCCACATCGCGATCGGCAGCGCGAGCAGCACGTCGAGCAGCAGGATCGGGATCATCACCGTCAGCGTCGCCGGCAGGCGCGTCGCGAACAGGTTGCTGACCGCCTCGTTGGTGGCCCAGCTCTTGCCCCAGTCGAAGCTGACGATGCCCTTCAGGTAGATGCCCAGCTGGACCCAGACCGACTGGTCCAGGCCGAGCGTCTGGCGGATCGCCAGGATCTGCTCGGGCGTGGCGTTCAGGCCGCCCAGAATTTCGGCCGGATCACCGCCGAAGTACTTGAAGAGGAAGAACACCAGCAGCACGACGCCGATCAAGGTCGGCACCATTTGCCACAGGCGCCGTATCAGGTAGGCCGCCATGGTCGCGAGATTCCTTTGTCACCCCTCGTGAGGGAGGCGCGAGTGTAGGGTCCCGCGTGCAAGTGCCGGGCCAGCGTTTGCACGGGCCCCGGGTAGGGGCAAAGCCCTAGGAAGGGCGAGGGCGGCACGGGGTCTTACCGCTGCCGCCGCCCGGAGCGCGCCGCTAGACTGCCGCTCTTTCCGACGCTGTTCCCCGGGCCATGAAACCGACCCTGTTGCTGGCGCTGGCCACGAGCCTCGCGCTGGCGTGCAGCAGCCCCAGCCTGGCGCAGAACGCGCCCGTCAAGGTGCTGCGTTATGCCTTCCCGATCGCCGAAACGGGCTTCGACCCGGCGCAGATCTCCGACCTGTACTCGCGCACGGTGGCCGCCAACATCTTCGAGGCGCCGCTGACTTACGACTACTTGGCGCGCCCGGCCAAGGTCAAGCCGCAGACCGCAGCCGCGCTGCCAGAGATCAGCGACGACTTCAAGCGCTTCGTCTTTCGCATCCGCCCGGGCATCTACTTCGCGGACGACCCCGCGTTCAAGGGCGCCAAGCGCGAACTGGTGGCTGCCGACTACGTCTACAGCGTCAAGCGCCACTACGACCCGCAGCACAAGAGCCCGAACCTGTTCCAGCTCGAGAACGCGGGCATCCTGGGCCTGTCCGAGCTGCGCAAGAAGGCGCTGGCCGACAAGACGCCCTTCCCCTACGACACCGAGGTCGAAGGCATCCGCGCGCTCGACCGCTACAGCTTCGAAGTGCGCGTGGCCAGGCCGGCGCCGCGTTTCCACTACACCTTTGCCGACGGCGCCGTGATGGGCGCGGTGGCTCGTGAGGTGATCGAGGCTTATCCCGGCCGCGCGATGGAGCATCCGGTGGGCACCGGGCCGTTCCGCCTGGCGAGCTGGAAGCGCAGCGCGAAGATCGTGCTCGAGCGCAGCCCGAACTACCGCGACGACCTCTACGACGAGGAGCCGCCGGCCGGCGACGCGGCCTCGCAGGCGATCGCCGCCAAACTCAAGGGGCGCAAGCTGCCGCTGGTCGACCGGGTGGAGGTCAGCATCATCGAGGAGGTGCAGCCGCGCTGGCTGGCCTTCCTCAACGGCGAGCACGACATGCTCGACCGCCTGCCCAACGAGTTCGCGTCGATCGCGATCCCCAACGGCCGGCTGGCGCCTAACCTGGCCAAGCAGGGCGTGCACATGGATCGCGTGCCGCTGGTCGACAGCACGTTCTTCTTCTTCAACATGGACCACCCGCTGGTGGGCGGCTACACGCCGGACAAGGTGGCGCTGCGCCGCGCGCTCGCGCTGGCCTACGACGTGCAGCGCGAGATCCTGCAGGTGCGCCGCAACCAGGCGATCCCCGCGCAGTCGATGATCGCGCCGATGCTGTCGGGCTACGACCCGGCACTCAAGACCGAGATGAGCGACCTTGATCTCGCGCGCGCCAAGGCCCTGCTCGACCAATACGGCTACATCGACCGCAACGGCGACGGCTGGCGCGAGCAGCCCGACGGTTCGCCACTCGTGCTCGAGTACAGCTCGCAGCCCGACAACCTGTCGCGCCAGCTGCAGGAGGTGGTGAAGAAGTCCTTCGATGCAGTCAACGTGCGCGTGGACTTCAAGATCGCCAAGTGGCCAGAGCAGTTGAAGCAGAGCCGCGCGGGCAAGCTGATGATGTGGGGCGTGGCCTGGGGCGGCGTGAGCCCGGACGGCCAGTACTACCTCGACCTGCTGTACGGCCCGAACAAGGGCCAGGCCAACCACTCGCGTTTCGACCTGCCGGCCTTCAACGCGCTGTACCAGAAGCTCGCCGTGCTGCCCGACGGCCCCGAGCGCGAGGCCGTCATGCGCGAGGCCAAGCTGCTGGCCGTGGCCTACATGCCCTACAAGGTGACCGGCCACCGCATCGCCACCGACCTGATGCACGCGCCGCTGCAGGGCTACCGGCGCCACCCCTTCATGCGCGACTGGTGGCGCTACGTGGACATCGAATCGACGGCCCCGTGATGACCCTTGCTTGTCCGACCTGGCGCGTGCTGCGCCGCGCCGCCTTCGCCGCCTTCGTCACCCTGGGCACGACCACGGCCGTTCAGGCGCAGGCCCCTGAGGCAAACGGCAATGCGAACGGCCGCAAGGTGCTGCACATCGCCTACCGCAGCGCCGAGACCAGCCTCGACCCGATCAAGATCAGCGACCTGTACTCGCGCGGCCTGACGCCGCACATCTTCGAGGCGCTTTATCAGTACGACCATCTGGCGCGGCCGAGCAAGGTGCGCCCGCTGGTGGCCGACGGCATGCCGGTGGCCTCGCCCGACTTCCGCACCTGGACCGTCAAGGTCCGGCCCGGCATCTACTTCCAGAGCGACGCGGCCTTCAAGGGCGCGAAGCGCGAGCTGACCGCGGAGGACTTCGTCTATCCCTTCAAGCGAATCGCCGACCCCGCCAACAAGAGCCCCCTGTGGAGCTGGATCGACACCTACAAGATCCTCGGCCTGGGCGAGGCGCGCAAGGCCGCGCTCGACACCAAGGCGCCCTTCGACTACGACCGCACGATCGAGGGCGTGCGCGCGCTCGATCGCTACACCTTCCAGCTCAAGGTCGCCGACCCGCGGCCGCGCCTGGTCAATGGCCTGCTGGTCGGCTCCGACCTGCTCGGCGCGCAGGCGCGCGAGGTGGTCGAGTTCTACGGCGACAAGATCGACGAGCACCCGGTGGGCACCGGGCCGTTTCGCCTCAAACAGTGGCGCCGCACCTCGTTGATCGTGCTCGAGCGCAACCCCGAGTACCGCGAGCGCTTCTACGAAGCCGAGCCGGCGGCCGACGATGCGGAGGGCCAGGCCCTGCTGGCCCGCTTCAAGGGCCGCCGGCTGCCGATGGTCGACGAGGTGCGCGTTTCCATCGTGCCCGAGGAGCAGCCCTTCTGGCTCGCCTTCCTGAACGCGCAGACCGACATCGCGGCGACCAACACCGGCAGCCTGCCCGGTGGCTTCACCACGCAGGCGATGCCCAACGGCAAGCTGGCGCCCAACCTGGCCAAGCGCGGCATCCAGGCGGTGCGCCAGGTCAACTCCGACGTCGGCTTCCTGATGTTCAACATGGACGACCCGGTGGTCGGCGGCTACACGCCGGAGCGCATCGCGCTGCGGCGCGCCATCTCGCTGGCCTACGACAACGAGCGCGAAATCCGCATCATCCGCCGCGGTCAGGCCGTTCCGGCGCAGTCCAACATCGTGCCGCACACCACCGGCTACGACCCGGCCTACAAGAGCGAGATGAGCGACTACAACCCGGCGCGCGCGAAAGCGCTGCTGGACATGTTCGGCTATGTCGACCGCGACGGCGACGGCTGGCGCGAGCAGCCCGACGGCAAGCCGCTGCTGATCGTGCGCTCGACGCAGCCCGAGCAGATCAACCGCGAGTTCGACACCCTGTGGAAGAAGAGCCTGGATGCGGTCGGCCTGCGCACCACGTTCCAGGTCCAGTCCTTCGCCGAGAACCTGAAGGCCGGCCGCGCCGGCAAGTTCCAGGTCTGGTCGCTCGCCGGGAGCGCAGCCGACCCCGACGGCCAGGGCTCGCTGCAGCGTTTCGACTCGACGCAGGCCGGCGGCCAGAACATGGCTCGATTCAAGAACGCGCGCATGGACGAGGTCTACCGCCAGCTGTCGATGCTGCCCGACGGCCCCGAACGCGAAGCCCTGTTCCGCGAGGCCAAGATGATCGGCGCGGCCTACATGCCGTATCGCGCGCTGAGCCACCGCATCAGCACCGACATCTGGCATCCGTGGGTGATCGGCTACCGCCGCCCGCTGTTCTGGCAGGAGTGGTGGCACATGGTCGACGTGGACATGGCGATCAAGCCGCCGCGGCCATGATGCAGCGGCTGGCCGGTGCGCTGCTGGTCCTGGCATGCCTGGGTGCGGGGGCGCAGGACGAGTCGCCGCCGAAGAAGGTGCTCAAGCTGGCCCTGCGCGTGGCCGAGACCAGCTTCGACCCGGTCAAGGTCAACGACATCTACTCGCGCACGATCACGCCGCACATCTTCGAGGCGCTGTACCAGTACGACCACCTGGCGCGGCCGGTGAAGATCAAGCCGCTGCTGGCCGACGGCATGCCGCAGGTGTCGGCCGACTTCCGCACCTGGACCATCAAGCTGCGCCCGGGCATCTACTTCGCCGACGACCCGGCGTTCAAGGGCCAGCGGCGCGAGGTGGTGGCGCAGGACTTCGTCTACGTGTTCCAGCGTTATGCCGACCCGGCCAACCGCAGCCCGAACTGGGGCTACTTCGACGCGCAGATCGGCGTGGCCGGGCTGGCCGAGTTGCGCAAGGCCGCGCTCGATGCCAAGAAGCCTTTCGACTACAACGCACCGATCGAGGGGCTGAAGGCGCTCGACCGCTACACGATCCAGTTCAAGCTGCGCGAGCCGCGCCCGCGCCTGGTCGAAGCCATCGCCGGCTCGGACCTGCTGGGCGCACAGGCGCGCGAAGTGGTCGAGTTCTACGGCGACAAGATCGACGCCCACCCGGTGGGCACCGGGCCGTTCCGCCTCAAGCAGTGGCGCCGCTCCTCGCTGATCGTGCTCGAGAAGAGCCCGCACTACCGCGGCGAGGTCTATGACGCCGAGCCTGCCGCCGACGACGCCGACGGCCTGGCCCTGCTGGCGCGCTTCAAGGGTCGCAAACTGCCGATGATCGACGAGGTCCAGGTGTCGATCATCGAGGAGCAGCAGCCGCGCTGGCTCGCCTTCCTGAACGAGGAGACCGACTTCATCGGCGGCCAGGCCAACGACGTGCCGGTCGAGTTCGTCAACCAGGCGGCCCCCAACGGCAAGCTGGCGCCCAACCTGGCCAAGCGCGGCATCCGCATGGGTCGCCAGATCAACGCCGACGCCTTCTACGTCTACTTCAACATGGAGGACCCGGTGGTCGGCGGCTACACGCCGGACAAGGTGGCGCTGCGACGCGCCATCGGCCTGGCCACCGACGTCGACAAGTTGATCCGCATCGGCTACCGCGGCCAAGGGGTGCCGGCCCAGGCACCGACCAACCCGCACACCACGGGCTACGACCCGAAGTTCAAGAGCGAGATGGGTGACCACGACCCGGCGCGCGCCAAGGCCCTGCTCGACCTGTTCGGCTATGTCGACCGCGACGGCGACGGCTGGCGCGAACAGCCCGACGGCTCGCCGCTGCTGATCGACCGCGCATCGCAGCCGGAGCAATCCGCACGCGAGCTGCTGGCGTTGTGGAGCCGGGATCTGCAGGCCATCGGCATCCGCACCAAGACCTCGGTGGCCAAGTGGCCCGAGCAGCTCAAGAGCGCGCGGGCCGGCAAGCTGCAAGTGTGGGCGCTCGGCGGCTCGTCGGCGCAGCCCGACGGCCAGACCGCGCTGGCGCGCTACGACAGCACGCAGTTCGGCGGCCAGAACCTCGCGCGCTTCAAGAACGCCGAACTCGACGCGCTGTACCAGCGCATGTCGGTGATTCCCGACGGGCCCGAGCGCGAAGAGCTGTTCCGCAAGGTCAAGCTGATCGCCGCCGCCTACGTGCCCTACAAGTTCAACCTGCACCGCATCTCGACCGACATGTGGCATCCCTGGGTCATCGGCTACAGGCGCCCGCTGTTCTGGCAGGAGTGGTGGCACATGGCCGACATCGACCTCGAACGCAAGCCGAAATGACGATGCTGCGACACGCCCTGTCGATCCTGCTGGCCTGCGCCGCGCTCGGCGTGGGCGCGCAAACGCCGCCCGGCGCCGCCACGCCTGCGACACCCAAGGTGCTCAAGCTCGCCTTCCGCACCGCCGAGACGAGCTTCGATCCGGCCAAGGTCTACGACATCTACTCGATCGCCGTCACGGCGCATATCTTCGAGGCACCCTACGCCTACGACTACCTGGCCAACCCCGCGAAGATCCGCCCGCGCCTGGCGATCGGCATGCCGGAGTCCTCGGCCGACTTCAAGACCTGGACGGTGACGCTGCGCCCCGGCATCTACTTCGCCGACGACCCGGCCTTCAAGGGCAAGCGGCGCGAGGTGGTGGCGCAGGACCTGATCTACGCCTTCCAGCGCATCGCCGACCCGGCCAACAAGAGCCCCACCTGGGGCCCGCTCGACGCGTCGGCCGGTTTCGTCGGCCTGGCCGAGGTGCGCCAGGCCGCACTCGACGGCAAGAAGCCGTTCGACTACGACGCGCCCGTGGCCGGCATGAAGGCGGTCGACCGCTACACGGTTCGCTTCACGTTGCGCGAACCGCGGCCGCGTTTCCCCTACCTGCTGGCCCGGCCCGAGACCCAGGGCGTGCAGGCACGCGAGGTGGTCGAGTTCTACGGCGACAAGATCGACGCCCACCCGGTGGGCACCGGCCCCTTCAAGCTCAAGCAGTGGCGGCGCAGCTCGCAGATCGTGCTCGAACGCAATCCCGACTACCGCGACGAGCGCTGGGACGCCGAGCCCGCCGCCGGCGACGCCGACGGGCAGGCCATGCTCGCGCGCTTCAAGGGCCGCAAGTTGCCGATGGTGGACGAAGTGCGCATCTCGATCATCGAGGAGGCACAGCCGTTCTGGCTCGCCTTCCTCAACGCCGAGATCGACACCGCGGTCACCAAGACCGGCGCCGTACCGGGGGAGTACGTGAACCAGGCCGCGCCGCACGGCAAACTGGCCCCCAGCCTGGCCAAACGTGGCCTGCAGATGCGCCGCCAGGCCAACGCCGACATCACCTACGTCTACTTCAACATGGAGGACCCGGTGGTCGGCGGTTACACGCCCGAGAAGGTGGCGCTGCGGCGCGCGATCGGCCTGGCCACCAATGTCGACAAGCTGATCCGCATCGGCTATCGCGGTCAGGCGATTCCCGCGCAGGGCCCGATCGCGCCGCACGCCACCGGCTACGACCCGCAGTTCAAGAGCGAGATGGGAGACCACGACCCGGCGCGCGCACGCGCGCTGCTGGACATGTTCGGCTACAAGGACGTCGACGGCGACGGCTTTCGCGAGTTGCCCGACGGCCGGCCTTTTGCGCTCGACCGCGCCTCGCAGCCGGACCAGGTGAGCCGCGAGTTCGAGGCGCTCTGGAAGAAAGACCTGCAGGAGGTGGGCATCCGCACCAAGTCCAGCGTCGGCCAGTGGCCCGAGCAGTTGAAGCAGGCGCGCGCCGGCAAGCTGCAGGTTTGGGCGCTCGGCGGCACCTCGAGCAACCCCGACGGGATCGACGGACTGATGCGCTTCGACAGCACGCAGTGGGGCAGCCAGAACTTCGCGCGCTTCAAGCGCGACGAGTTCGACGCGGTCTACCGCCAGCTCTCGGCCCTGCCCGACGGGCCCGAACGCGAGGCCCTGTTCCGGCGTGCCCAGATGCTGGCGGCTGCCTGGATGCCGTACAAGAGCAACGTGCACCGCATCTCCACCGACATGTGGCATCCCTGGGTCGACGGCGTGCGGCGGCCGCTGTTCGGGCAGGAGTGGTGGCAGATGGTCGACATCGACCTGTCGAAGAAGCCGGCGCGGTGAAGCTGACGCGGCGCGGCCTGCTGGCGGCCGGCGGCACGCTGGGCGCGGCCGCGCTGGCGCAGACGCCCACGGGCGGCCCGCGCAAGGTGCTGCGCCTGGCGCTCGTGTCCCCGGAGACGACCTTCGACCCGGCACAGACCAACAGCGACCTCAACACCGGCACGATCCTGTCGAACATCTTCGAAGCGCCGCTGGCCTTCGACTACCTCGCGCGGCCGGCCCGCCTGGCGCTGGCCACCGCCGCCGCGATGCCCGAGATGTCGGCCGACGCCAAGATCTTCACCGTCAAGATAGCACCGGGCATCCACTTCGCCGATGACCCGGCGTTCAAGGGCCGGCGTCGCGAGCTCACCGCGGCCGACTACGTCTACGCGATCAAGCGCTTCTACGACCCGAAGTACAACTCGAGCGATCTCTACCTGTACGAATCGCTCAAGCTGCCGGGCCTGACCGAGCTGCGCGAGCGCGCCATCAAGGGCAAACGGCCGTTCGACTACGACGCCGAGGTCGAAGGCATCCGCGCGCTCGACCGCTACACCTTGCGCGTCACGCTCGGCGTGGCCAACCCGCGCTTCGTCTACCAGATGGCCGACCCGGTGTACTTCGGCGCCGTGGCGCGCGAGGTGGTCGAGCACTACGGCGACGAGATCGGCGCCCACCCGGTGGGCACCGGCGCCTTCCGGCTCAAGCGCTGGCGCCGCGGCTCGCGCACCGTGCTCGAGCGCTCGCCCAGCTATCGCGGCACGCCCTACGCCGGCACGCCGGCCGACGAGCCGCTGGCGCGCGAGATCGCCGCCGGGCTGGCCGGCAAGGCCCTGCCGCTGATCGACGAAGTGGTGCTCGACGTGGTCGAGGAGGACCAGCCGCGCTGGCTGACCTTCCTCAACGGCAGCTATGCCTGGCTGCCGGTGCCGGGGCCGTACGCCTCGATCGCGGCTCCCCGTGGTGAGCTGGCGCCCTTCCTCGAGAAGAAGGGCGTGCGCCTGCAGAAGAGCCTGCGCCCCGACATGGGCATGACCTTCTTCTTCATGGAACATCCGTTGGTCGGTGGCTACACGCCGGACAAGGTGGCGCTGCGGCGCGCGATCGGCCTGGCCTTCGACGGCCAGGCTTACATCCGCCACGTGCTCGGCGGCCTGGCGATCCCGGCGCAGTCGACGATCTCGCCCTTCACCTCGGGCTACGACCCGGCCTACAAAAGCGAGATGAGCGACTTCGACCCGGCGCGCGCCAAGGCCTTGCTCGACCTGTACGGTTATGTCGACCGCGACGGCGACGGCTGGCGCGAGCAGCCCGACGGCCAGCCGCTGGTGCTGCGGCTCGCCACCCAGTCGGACCAGCGCTCACGTACCAGCAACGAGCTCTGGCAACGCAGCATGGCGGCCGTGGGCCTGAAGATGGAGTTCGACATCGCGACCTGGCCCGAGCTGCTCAAGCGCAGCCGCGCCGGCACGCTGATGATGTGGGGCTATGCGTGGCAGGCCGCCTCGCCCGACGGCGGCTTCTTTCTGGCGATCGCCTACGGCCCCAACGCCAGCGAGGCCAACGACCCGCGCTTCCAGCTCGCCGCGTTCGACCGCCTCTACGAACGCCAGCTCGTGCTGCCCGACGGCCCGCAGCGCGAGGCGGTGATGCGCCAGGCCAAGGACATGCTGGTGGCCTATATGCCGTTCAAGGTGCACGGCCATCGCGTCTACCTCGACCTGGTGCAGCCGGGCACGCGCCACTACTGGCGCCACCCCTTCATGCGTGACATCTGGCGCTTTGTCGATGTGCCCGCCACCTGAATCGGCGGCCTTGGGAAGAAGGGCGCCCCGCCGCGCGTAACCCCTTTGATGCCTGCCCCGCCCGCCTTCCGCCAGCAACTGCTCGCCGCGATCCCGCGCCTGCGGCGCTATACGCGTTCGCTGGTGTTCGACGCGGCCACTGCCGACGATCTGGTTCAGAGCGCGCTCGAGCGCGCGCTGAACCACTGGAATCAGTTCGACCCGCGACGCGACCTGGTGCTGTGGCTGCTCGCGATCGCGCACAACGCCTGGCTCGACGCCCTGCGCCGTGACCGCCACCTGGACGTGGTGTCGCCCGAGCGCGTGGCCGAAGTGATGGACCGCCAGCGCGGCCACGAGCCCGATGTCGGCCTGCAGATCGACCTGGCCGACGCGCTGGCACGCCTGGTGCCCGACCAGCGCAGCGCGCTGATGCTGGTGCTGGTGGAGCAGCTCAGCTACGCCGAAGCCGCCGAGGTGCTGCAGGTACCCGAAGGCACGGTCATGTCGCGCGTCAGCCGCGCCCGCGTCGTGCTGCGCGCCTGGCTCGACGGCAGTGCCCGTGCCGGTGGCAGCGGCCGGCCAGAGTTGCGCAGGGTGGTGTGATGGCCACGAACGACCGCAGGGACTTCAGCGACAGCGAACTCTCGGCCTGGCTGGACGGCCAGGGCGACAGCGCGCTGCGCGAGCCGATCGAGGCCTGGTTGCGCGAGCATCCCGAAGCGGCCGCGCGTGTACGCCTGTGGGCCGCCGATCGCGATGCGCTGCGCGCGCGCTTCGACCCGGTGCGCGGCGAGCCGGTGCCAGAGCGGCTCGAACGTGC
>JALHQP010000044.1 GCA_022841885.1 Aquincola sp.
GCCCGGCTCCGCCGCGGCCTGCGCGCTGCACTCGACCTGCAGCCCCTCGCCGCGCAGCGCCTCGCACCAGGCATCGGCATGGCCCGCCCGGTCTGCGAGCACCCAGATGCGCGGCAGCGCCGTCGCACCGGCGTGGCCCGCCGCGGGCGAGAACGCGCTGGCGATGCACTCGGACCCGTAGTCGATCATGGCGACGGTGTAACGCCAGGTTTACGCAGGCACAAGGACCATTGCGTGGGCGCGGGCCGACCACTTCCGGCCGCGGGCCACGAGCCGCTATGCAGCCATCCGCCCGATCATCTTCAGCACCAGCGCAGCGGCCTCGTCCGGGTACTCCATCGGGAACAGGTGCGTGCCGGCCGTCCATTCGAAGCGCTCCTCGCCTGCCAGGCGGTGCGTCAGCGCCACGCCGGCCTTGCGCAACTCGACCGACTGGCGGCCGCCGACGAAGGCCAGCGGGCAGCGCAACGGGTGGCGCGCCAGGAGGCCGCCGAGGTGGTGCGGCAGGGTCTCGTAGATGCGCGCCTCGACCTCGCGGTCGAAGGCCAGCGCCCATTGGCGGCCGTCGCGCACCACGCCATGCGCGATGTAGGCGTCCAGCACGCGCGGGTCCCAGCGCGCGAACACGCTCTTGGCCGCGAAGTGCTCGTGCACCGCGACGCGCGTGGGCCAGTGGTGGCGGCGCACGCGTGCGATGCGGCTGGGCGCCAGGCGCGGCAGCAGGCCGGTGACCTTGGCCATGCGCAAGCCGTGTGCGCGCCAGCCGGCGATGACCGGCGAGTCGAGCAGCACCACGCCGCGCACCAGGTCGGGTCGGCGTGACGCGACCATCACGCTGAGCATGCCGCCCAGCGAATGGCCGACCAGCAGCGCCGGCTGGCCGGCCTCGCTTTCGATGAAGGCGATCAGCTGGTCGCGCAGGTGCGGCCAGTTGCTCGTGACCGGCCAGCGCGGATCGTGGCCGAAGCGCTCGACCGCGTGCACGGCGTGGCCGGCGCGGCGCCAGGCGTCGAACAGCACACCATACGTGCCGGCTGGAAAGCCGTTGCCGTGCGAGAAGACGATGGGGGGAAGCGGCGATGGAACGGGCACGGCCGCCATTGTCGGCGGCGCGCTGGCCGGTACGCTGTCGCCTCGGGCTCAGTCCGCGAGCGCAGCGTGATCGGCCGGGGCGCAGAGCCGGTAGCCGCGACCGCGCACCGCCTCGAGCTCGTAGCCTGCGGCAGCCGCCTCGCGCAGCCGGCTGCGCAGGCGGTGCACGTAGACGTCGATGCTGCGCGCCTGCAGTGCGTGGCCGTGGCTGGGCACCAGGGCCTCGGCGAGCCGGGCGCGCGGCACCACGCGGCCGTCGGCGTCGACCAGGCATTGCAGCAGCGCGGCCTGAACCTCGGTCAGGGCCACCGGGCGCGGCGTTGCGCCATGCAGGCGGTTGTGCACCCGGTCGATGCGCCAGCGGCATCGCAGCGGCTCGTCGGCCGCAACCTCCGGCGCCGGGGCGTGGCTGCGCAGCAGCGCCAGCAGGTGTGCGCGCAGGCGACGCGGCGCCATGGGCTGCGGCAGCCAGGCGTCGGCGCCCTGTTCGAGCGCGATGATCTCGTCGGCCTCGTCGTCCGGCCCGGCCCCCACCAGCAGCGGGCAGCCCAGCGCCGCGCGCAGCCGCGCCAGTTCATGGGCCTGCGCCGCACCGAGCGCGGCAGCGTGCAGCACCACCGCGTCGAAGCGCGCCAGGCGCGCCGCGTCGAGCGCCGCCGCCGGGCTGGCCAGCGACAGGCAGCGCATGCCGTCAGCGGCGAGCAGCGCCGTCACGTCCGGTCGGGGTGGTGCACCGACAAAGAGCACGAGTCGCGAAGGCGCCGCGGCCCGCAGGGCGATCGGGACCAAGCGCTCGTCGAAGCGCGGCACGGCCACGTTGCGCAGGCCCAGGGTGGCGGTCGAGGCGTCGAGCGTCATCGTGGCCGCGATCATGGTCAGGCCCCCGCGAGCCGACAAGGGCCATTCTGCTGGCCCGCGGCAGCCAATCGGCCACCGCCCGCCGCGGGTTCAGACGATCTTCTCGCCCGGGTGAGAGATCTTCTTCATCGCGGTGAAGCGCTTGGACGCCGCGCGCAGCGGGTGCGCCGCGCTGCCGCCGCCGGCCTCGTTCCACTGTGGGTCGTCGATGCTCTCGAACACCTCGCGCAGCTTCTGGCCCCAGCTGCTGCGGATCATCTGGAAGTACGGGTTGTGCTCGTCGATGCAGACGAAGTCGTCGCTGCGGTACTCGCCGGCGCGGTAGACCAGCAGGTCCAGCGGCAGGCCCACCGACAGGTTGGACTTCAGCGTCGAGTCCATCGACACCAGCGCGCACTTGGCGGCCTCGGCCAGCGGCGTGGCCGGCGTGATCACGCGGTCGAGGATCGGCTTGCCGTACTTGCTCTCGCCGATCTGGAAGTAGGGCGTCTCGCGCGTGGCCTCGATGAAGTTGCCCGGCGAGTAGACGAGGAACATGCGCATCGCCTCGCCCTGGATCTGGCCACCGATGACGAAGCTGGCGTTGAAGTCGATGCCGGCGTTCTTCAGCGCCGCGCCGTCCTGCGCATAGACACGGCGCACCGTGCTGCCGAGCACGCGCGCCACGTCGAACATCGATGTGCAGTTCCAGATCGTCAGGC
The DNA here is from genome assembly GCA_022841885.1 of Aquincola sp. GTDB lineage: Bacteria > Pseudomonadota > Gammaproteobacteria > Burkholderiales > Burkholderiaceae_C > CADEEN01. The sequence continues at coordinate 2,652 of JALHQP010000044.1, forward strand.
CCTCGCCGTCCGGCCCGCCTTCGATCTTCTCCACCTGCAGCAGCTCGCGCACCGACTGCGAGACCGACAGGTTGCCCGCCGATAGCAGCACCATGAAGCGCTCGCCGGGCTGCTCGTAGATCATCATCTTGCGAAAGCTCGCGATGTGGTCCATGCCCGCGTTGGTGCGCGAGTCGGACAGGAACACGAGCCCGGCATCGAGCCGGATGCCCACGCAGTAGGTCATGGTGCGTCCTTCTGGAGCTTCTTGAGTCGGTACAGCGCGTCGAGCGCCTCGCGCGGCGACAGGCTATCAGGATCGATGTCGGCCAGCGCGTCGTCGAGCGGCGAGGGCGCCGGCGCAGCGGCCGCTGGCGGCGCGGCGAACAGGTCCACCTGCGCGTCGGCCGCGCGCTGGTTCGCCTCGAGCGCCTCCAGCGCCGCGCGCGCCTGACGCACGACGGCCACCGGCATGCCCGCCAGACGCGCCACCTGCACGCCATAGCTGCGGCTCGCGGGGCCGGGCTGCACCTCGTGCAGGAAGACGATGTCGTGGCCGCTGCCCTCGACCGCCGAGACATGCATGTTCACCGCGCCGGCGTGCTTCTCCGGGAAGGCGGTGAGCTCGAAGTAGTGCGTCGCGAACAGCGTGAACGAGCGGTTCTTCTCGTGCAGGTGGCTGGCGATGGCGCCGGCCAGCGCCAGGCCGTCGAAGGTGGAGGTGCCGCGGCCGATCTCGTCCATCAGCACCAGCGAGTGTTCGGTCGCGGCATGCACGATCGCCGCCGCCTCGGTCATCTCCACCATGAAGGTCGACTGCGCATTGGCCAGGTCGTCGGCGGCGCCGATGCGGGTGTGGATGGCGTCGATCGGCCCCAGGCGGCAGGCGGCCGCGGGTACGAAGGAGCCGATCGAGGCCAGCAGCACGACGAGCGCCACCTGGCGCATCCAGGTGCTCTTGCCGCCCATGTTGGGGCCGGTCAGCACCACCATGCGCGTCTTGGCGTCGAGTCGGCAATGGTTGGCAATGAAGGGGCCGGCGCCAGTCTCCTGCAAGCGCGCTTCGACCACCGGGTGGCGGCCCGCCTCGATCTCCAGGCAAGGGTGGGCGACGAACTGCGGTCGAGTCCAGCCCAGCGTCGTGGCGCGTTCGGCCAGCGTGGCGAGCGCGTCGACCGCGGCCAGCGCGCGCGCCACCGCACCGAGCGGCGCCAGGTGGCCCTGCAGTGCGTCGAGCAGGCACTCGTAGAGCCACTTCTCGCGCGCCAGCGCGCGCTCCTCGGCAGCGAGCGCCTTGTCCTCGAAGGCCTTGAGCTCGGGCGTGATGTAGCGCTCGGCGTTCTTCATCGTCTGCCGGCGCTGGTAGTCGAGCGGCACCTTGCCGACATGCGACGCCGTGACCTCGATGTAGAAGCCGTGCACCTTGTTGAACTGCACGCGCAGGTTGGGGATCCCGCTCTTCGCGCGCTCGCGCGCTTCGAGGTCGATCAGGAAGGCGTCGCAATTGGCGGTGATGCCGCGCAGCTCGTCGAGCTCGGCGTCGTGGCCCGGGGCGATCACGCCGCCGTCGCGCAGCATCACGCCCGGCTCTTCGGCGATCGTCGCGGCCAGCAGCGCGGCGATGGCCGGGGTCGGCTGCAGGTCGGCGCGCAGCGCATCGAGCAGCGCTGTGCCCGCAGGCAACGCGCCGCGCAACGCCGGCAGCGCGGCCAGCGACTGGCGCAGGCCGGCCAACTCGCGCGGCCGCACCTGGCGCAGCGCGACCCGCGCGACGGTGCGCTCGACGTCACTGATGCCGCGCAGCTGCTCGCGCAGCGCCGCGAAGCCTTGCGCGGTCAGACGCTCGACTGCGTCGTGGCGCGCAGTCGCCTCGTCGCGCGCGCGCCTCGGGTGTGTCAGCCAGTGGCGCAAGGCGCGGCTGCCCATGCCGGTGCGGCAGGTGTCGAGCAGCGACAGCAGCGTCGGCTGCGTCTCGCCGCGCAGCGTGAGCGTGAGTTCGAGGTTGCGGTGCGTGGCCGGTGGCAGCTCGATCAGATCGCCGCTGCGCTCGACGTCGAGCGTGACCACATGCGCGAGCGCGCGGCTTTGCGTGTGCTCGGCAAAGGCCAGCAGCGCCGCTGCCGCGGCGTGGGCCAGCGACAGTTCCTGCGCGCCGTAGCCGGCCAGGTGAGCGACCTGCAGCTGCTCGCACAGCTTGCGCACGCCGAGCGCGGCATCGAACTGCCACGCGGGGCGCTCGGTGATCGCCGCACCGGTGGCCGTGACCGCGGCCGGCAGCGCGTCGCGGTCCGCGCACAGGATCTCGGCCGCGTCCAACCGCGCCAGCCACGCCGGCAGCTCGCGCTCGCCGCATTCGGTGAGGCCGAGGCGCCCGCTGGCCAATCCCAGCCACGCCAGGCCCCAGGCGCCGCGTCCGCGGGTGGCGTCGGGCACCAGCGCCACCAGCAGCGCGTCCTGGCGCTCGGCGAGCAGTTCACCGTCGGTCACGGTGCCCGGCGTCACCACGCGCGTGACCTGGCGTTCGACCGGCCCTTTGGCCGTGGCCACGTCGCCCACCTGCTCGGCGATCGCCACCGCCTCGCCAAGCTTGATCAGGCGTGCGAGATGACTCTCGACCGAGTGCGCCGGCACGCCGGCCATCACCACCGGCTCGCCGGCGCTCTGGCCACGCGTGGTCAGCGTGATGTCGAGCAGGCGGTTGGCCTTGCGCGCATCGTCGAAGAACAGTTCGTAGAAGTCGCCCATCCGGTAGAACACCAGCGTGTCCGGATGCTTGGCCTTGATGCGCAGATACTGCTGCATCATTGGCGTGTGGGCCGAGAAGTCCGGCGGCGGACGGCGAAGCGAGGCGTGCATGGTGGGGCCGCGCATTGTCGCCGAGGGTCCGCAGGGCTCGACCGCCATGAGGAGATGCTGCGAGCCATGAACAAGACCTGTCCGTTCTCATTCGATCGCCGGGCGGTGCTGCGCTGGTTTGGCGCGTCGGCCGTGCCCAGCCTCGCCGGGCTTGCGCGCGCGCAGGAGCGCTTCCCGTCGCGGCCGATCCAGCTGCTGGTGCCCTTCGGGCCTGGCGGCATCGCCGACCTGACTGCACGCGCGGTCGCCGAGGTGATGAGCCAGCGCCTGGGCCAGCCGATCGTGGTCGAGAACAAGCCGAGTGCCGGCAGCATCGTCGCCAGCCAGGCGGTGGCGGCGGCCAAGCCCGACGGCCACACGCTGCTGCTGATGAGCAACGGCAATGCGGTCAGCGTCGGCCTGTTCAAGAAGCTGCCCTACGACACGCAGAAAGCCTTCGCGGCGATCAGCACGCTGGGTTACTTCGATATCGGCCTGTTCGTGCCTTCGGGCTCGCGCTTTTCGAGCCTGCGCGACCTGGTGGCTTTCGCCAAGGCCAACCCCGGCAAGCTCAACGTCGGCACCATCGCGGTGGGCAGCACGCAGCAGCTGGCGGCCAAGCTGTTCGAGACCGTGGCTGGCATCGACGCGCTCGTGGTGCCGTACAAGGGCAGCCCGGCCGTGCTGACCGCGCTGCGTGCCGGCGAGATCGACGTCGCGTTCGAGATCGCGGGGCCGATGATCCCGCAGGTGCAGGCCGGCGTGGTCAAGGTACTGGCCGTGTCGTCGGACAAGCGCAACCCCGCACTGCCCGATGTGCCCACCGTGCAGCAGGCCGGCGTGGCCGGCTACAACGTGGCCTCGTGGAATGCGCTGGCCGCGCCGGCGGGCACACCGGCCGAGGTGATCGCCACGCTGAACCGGGCCGCGCGCGAGGCCGTGGCCTCGCCCGGCGTGCAGGACAAGCTGGGCAAGCTCGGCATGCGCCTCGCGGCGAGTTCACCGGCCGAGCAGGACGCGCTGCTGGCCAGCGAGATCAAGCGCTGGGGCGATGTGATCCGAGCTGCGAAGATCGAGCCGGAGTAGGCCGCAACAGGAGGCATGCAGCATGAAACAGCACTTCATCGGTGGCCGCTGGGTCGACGGCGACTCCGGCCAGACTCTGGCCGTGATCGACCCGAGCACGGGCGAGGCCTTCGACACGCTCTCGCGCGGCAACGCGCGCGACGTCGAGCGCGCGATCGCTGCCGCGTGCGCCGCGCTCGACGGCCCCTGGGGCCGCATGACGGCCACCGAGCGCGGGCGCATCCTGCAGCGCATGTCGGCGCTGACGCTGGCGCGTGCCGAGGAACTTTCGAAGCTCGAGGCGCGCGACACCGGCAAGCCGATGAGCCAGGCGCGCAACGACATCCAGGTGGCCGCGCGCTACTTCGAGTACTACGGGACGGCGGCCGACAAGCTGCACGGCGAGGTGGTGCCTTACCTGGAGGACTTCCAGGTCGTGATGCTGCACGAGCCCTACGGCGTGACCGGGCACATCCTGCCGTGGAACTACCCGGCGCAGATGTTCGGCCGCTCGATCGCGCCGGCGCTGGCCACCGGCAACGCGCCGGTGTTGAAGCCCTCGGAGGATGCCTGCCTGACGCCGCTGGCATTCTGCGACATCGCGGCCGAGGCGGGTCTGCCCGAGGGCGTGCTCAACGTCGTCACGGGTCTCGGCGAAGAGGCGGGTGCGGCGTTGACCGCGCACCCGGAAGTGCGCCTGGTCACCTTCACCGGCTCGCCCGAGGTCGGCGCGATCGTGCAGCAGGCCACCGGCAAGCGCGTCGCCAAGTGCGTGCTCGAGCTCGGCGGCAAGTCGCCGCAGATCGTGTTCGAGGACGCCGACCTCGAGCGCGCCACCACCTTCATCCTGAAGGCGATCACGCAGAACGCGGGCCAGACCTGTTCGGCCGGCAGCCGGCTGCTGGTGCACAAGTCGATCCACGACCGCTTCGTGCAGCAGGTGGCGGCGCGCTTCGAGCAGTCGGTGGCCGGCACGCCGGAGATGGACCGCGACTGCGGGCCGCTGATCAACGCGGCGCAGAAGGCGCGCGTCGAGGGGTTCCTGCGCGAGGCGCGCGAGACCGGCGTGCCGCTGCTGGCGCAGGGCAAGGTCGCTGCGGGCGTGCCGCCCGGTGGCTACTACGTGCCGCCGACGATGTTCGGCCCGGTGCCGCGCGGTCACCGCCTGGCCTGCGAGGAAGTGTTCGGCCCGGTGCTGTCGGTGATCCCGTTCGAGGACGAGGACGATGCGGTGCGCCTGGCCAACGCCACCGACTACGGCCTGATCGCCGCGATCTGGACCCGCGACGGTGCGCGCCAGATCCGCGTGGCCAAGCGCATGCAGTGCGGGCAGGTGTACGTGAACTGCTATGGCGCCGGCGGCGGCGTCGAGCTGCCGTTCGGCGGCGTCAAGAGGAGCGGGCACGGGCGCGAGAAGGGTTTCATCGCGCTGCAGGAGTTCTGCACCATCAAGACCATCGTGCAGTACCACGGCAAGTGATGGAGTTCGACACGCTGCAGGCCTGGGTCGGCCGCACCGAAGAGCGGCACGACGTCGTGACCGAGGCGCCGCTCGCGGCGCTGGCGGCGACGCTGGACCGCGACGACCCGCTGCCGCGAGCGGGAGATCCGGTGCCGCCGCTGTGGCATTGGTTGTACTTCCTGCCGCTGGCGCGCCAGAGCGAGATCGGGCCCGACGGACATGCGAAGCGCGGCGGCTTCCTGCCGCCGGTGGCGCTGCCGCGGCGCATGTGGGCGGGCGGCCGGCTGTTGTTTCACGAGCCGCTGCGTGTGGGTGATCCGATGCGTCGCGTCTCGCGCATCGAGCGGATCGATGCCAAGGAGGGTCAGAGCGGCTCGCTGGTGTTCGTGACCGTCTCGCACCAGGTCCAAGGGCCGCGCGGCCTCGCGCTGACGGAAGAGCACGACATCGTCTATCGCGAGGCGCCGGCGCCCGGTGCGGCGCTGCCGCCGTCGATCGCGGCGCCCACGAATCCGCGCTTCGAGCGCGAGATCGCGCCCGATCCGGTGCTGCTGTTTCGTTACTCGGCGCTGACCTTCAACGGCCACCGCATCCACTACGACCGCCGCTACGTGACCGAAGTCGAGGGCTACCCGGGGTTGATCGTGCACGGACCACTGATCGCGACGCTGCTGTGTGACCTGCTGCGGCGCGAGCGGCCGGCGGCGCGCGTGGCGCGTTTCGAGTTCAAGGCGCTGCGGCCGCTGTTCGACATCCATCGCTTCACCGTCTGCGGGCGCGACGACGGCGCGGGGCGGATCGCGCTGTGGGCGCGCGACCACGAGGGTGCGCTTGCGATGCAGGCGAGTGCCGGGCTGGCCTAGGCATGCGTCGCGCCCCCGAACGCTTCCCTGAACTGCGCGATGCGGTGCGCGCGTTGTGCGCCGAGTTCCCGGACGAGTACCACCGTCGCATCGACCGCGAGCGCGGCTACCCCGAGGCCTTCGTCGATGCGTTGACCAAGGCGGGCTGGCTGGCCGCGCTGATCCCGGCCGAGTACGGCGGCGCGGGTCTGGGCCTGGCCGAGGCCTCGGTGGTGATGGAGGAGATCAACCGCAGCGGCGGCAACGCCGGTGCCTGCCACGGCCAGATGTACAACATGGGCACGCTGCTGCGTCACGGCTCGGCCGCGCAGAAGCAGCGCTGGCTGCCGCCGGTCGCGCGCGGCGAGCTGCGCCTGCAGTCGATGGCGGTCACCGAGCCCGGCGCCGGCACCGACACGACGCGCATCCGCACCACGGCCACGAAGCGCGGCGATCGCTGGGTGGTGCAGGGGCAGAAGGTGTGGACCTCGCGCGTGCAGCACTCGGACCTGATGATCCTGCTGGCCCGCACGACGCCGCTGGAGCAGGTGGCCAAGCGCAGCGAGGGCCTGTCGATCTTCCTCGTCGACCTGCGCGACGCGATCGGCCAGGGCCTCACGGTGCGGCCGATCGAGAACATGGTCAACCACGAGACCAACGAGCTCTTCATCGACGGCCTCGAGATCCCGCACGAGCAGCTGATCGGCGAAGCCGGCCAGGGTTTCCGCTACATCCTCGACGGCTTGAATGCCGAGCGCACGCTGATCGCTGCCGAGTGCATCGGCGACGGGCGCTGGTTCGTTGATCGCGCGACACGCTACGCCAACCAGCGCGTGGTGTTCGAGCGGCCGATCGGACGCAACCAGGGCGTGCAGTTCCCGATCGCCGAAGCGCACATCGAGGTCGAGGCGGCGGACCTGATGCGCTGGCGTGCCTGCGAGCTGTTCGACGCGCAGCAAGCCTGCGGTGCCGAGGCCAACATGGCCAAGCTGCTGGCGGCCAAGGCCTCGTGGGAAGCGGCCAACGCCTGCCTGCAGACGCACGGCGGCTTCGGCTTCGCCGCCGACTACGACGTGGAGCGCAAGTTCCGTGAGACGCGGCTGTACCAGGTGGCACCGGTGTCGACCAACATGGTGCTCGCCTACGTCGCGGAGCATGTGCTCGGCCTGCCGCGGTCGTACTGAAGATGGCGCGCTCGCTGGACGGCCTCACCGTGGTCGCGTTGGAGCAGGCGATCGCCGCGCCGTACTGCACGCGCGCGCTGGCCGACCGCGGCGCGCGGGTGATCAAGATCGAGCGCCCCGGTGTGGGCGACTTCGCGCGCGCCTACGACACACGGGCGCGCGGCCTGTCCTCGCACTTCGTCTGGACCAACCGCTCGAAAGAGAGCCTGACGCTGGACCTGAAGCATGCCGCCGCGCCTGAGGTGCTCGAACGCCTGCTGACGCGGGCCGACGTGCTGGTGCAGAACCTGGCGCCTGGCGCTGCGGCGCGGCTCGGGCTGTCGTTCGAGGCGCTGCGCGAGGGCCACCCGCGCCTGATCGTCTGCGACATCTCGGGTTACGGCGTCGACGGGCCGTACCGCGATAAGAAGGCCTATGACCTGCTGATCCAGGCCGAGGCGGGACTGATGTCGGTGAGCGGAACGCCTGACGAGCCTGTCAAGACCGGCATCTCGATCGCCGACATCGCGGCCGGCGTCAGCGCCGTGACCGGCATCCTCGACGCGCTGCTGCTGCGTGCGCGCACCGGGCGTGGTTCGCATGTCGAGGTGTCGATGCTCGAGAGCATGGTCGAGTGGATGGGCTTCCCGCTGTACTACGCGCTCGACGGGGCCGAGGCGCCGCCGCGCGCGGGTGCGGCGCACGCGACGATCTACCCCTACGGGCCGTTCCCCACCGGCGACGGCCAGACCGTGGTGCTCGGGCTGCAGAACGAGCGCGAGTGGCTCGTGTTCTGCGAACAGGTGCTGCGCCAGCCGCCGCTGGCACGCGACGCGCGTTTCGAAAGTAATGCGCGGCGCAATGCGAACCGCGCCGCGCTACGCGCGCTGGTGGGCGAGTGTTTTGCCGCCCTGACGGCGGCGCAGGTGGTCGAGCGGCTCGATGGTGCACAGATCGCCAACGCGCGGCTGAATACGATGGCCGAGGTGTGGAACCACGCGCAGCTCGCCGCACGCAAGCGCTGGACGCAGGTGGGCTCGCCCGCGGGTGCGCTGCCGGCGCTCAAGCCCTCCGGTCTGCCCGACGATGCCGACGCGCGCATGGACCCGGTGCCCGCACTGGGCGAACACAGCAAGGCGATCCTCGCCGAACTGGGTTACGGTGCGGACGAAGTGGCGTCGCTCAGGGCGTCAGGCGCGGTCTGAACGCCGGCATCAGGCAAGAAGGAGGCAGCGAATGGGTCAACTGGACAACAAGGTCGCGATCGTCACCGGCGCGGCCGGCGGCTTCGGCGAAGGCATCGCGCAGGCCTATGTGCGCGAGGGGGCCAAGGTCGTGATCGCCGACCTGAACGGCGAGGCGGCCGTGCGCGTGGCGGCCAGCCTGGGCGCCGCCGCGTCGCCGTTTGCTTGCGACGTGTCGAATGGCGCGCAGGTGAAGGCGCTGGTCGCGCACTGCCAGGCCACCTTCGGCACGCCCGACATCGTGGTCAACAACGCCGGCACCACGCACCGCAACCAGCCGATGCTGGGCGTGGACGAGGCGATGTTCGACCGCGTGTTCGCGGTCAACGTGAAGTCGATCTTCCACATGACGCACGCGGTGCTGCCACCGATGCGCGAGCGCGGGCAGGGCGGGGTCATCCTGAACATCGGCTCCACCGCGGGCCTGCGGCCGCGACCGGGTCTGAGCTGGTACAACGCATCGAAGGGCGCAGTCAACGTGCTGTCCAAGTCGATGGCGGTGGAACTGGCGCCGGAGAAGATCCGCGTCAACGCGATCTGCCCGGTGATGGGCATCACCGGCCTGTTCGAGCAGTTCATGGGCGCGCCGGACACACCGGAGAACCGCGCCAGATTCATGGCCACGATCCCGATCGGCCGCTTCTCGACGCCGGCCGACGTGGCCGCGGCAGCGGTCTTCCTCGCCAGCGACGCGGCGGCCTTCCTGACCGGCGTCGAACTGCCGGTGGATGGCGGCCGCACCATCTGACCTCCACGACAAGGAGCCACGCATGAACCAGGACCTGTTCGACCGCGGCCTCAAGCTGCGCCGCGAGGTGCTCGGCGCCGAGTACGTCGATGCCTCGATCGCCAATGCCGACGACTTCAACCGCCCGATGCAGGAACTGGTGACCCAGTTCGCCTGGGGCGAGATCTGGCACCGGCCGGGCCTGGACCGGCGCACGCGCAGCCTGCTGAACCTGGCGATGATCACCGCGCTGAACCGGCCGCACGAGCTGGAGCTGCACGTGCGCGGCGCCGTCAACAACGGCGTCACCGTCGACGAGATGCGCGAAGTCTTCCTGCAGACGGCCGTCTACTGCGGCATGCCGGCCGCGCTGGACAGCTTCCGCACTGCGCGCAAGGTGCTCAAGGAGATGGCGCGCCTGTAGGCGCGCCGGCTCAGCTGACCTTGCGCACGCGGTTCGGTCTCGGGGCCGCGGTGTGGGCGGAGGCTTTCGCGGGCGCCTTCGTGATCGTTTTGCGCGGCGTGGCGCTTGCGCCCTCGGCCATGGCCGCGGCGAGGGCCTCCTCGGGTGTCGGCGCGTGCGGCGCCGCGGGCGGCGCCTCGTCGGACTTGATCGCGCGCGAATAGGGCGCCAGCATCTGCACCAGCTGGGCGTAGACCTTCGGGTTGCCGGCCACGGCCTCGCGTTGGTAGAGGAAGTCGGCCTCGCCGGTGAAGTTGCCGATCAGGCCACCGGCCTCGGTGATGATCAGTGACCCCGCCGCCACGTCCCAGGGGTTCAGCCCGGTCTCGAAGAAGCCGTCGTACCAGCCGGCCGCCACGTAGCACAGGTCGAGCGCCGCGGCGCCCGGGCGCCGCACGCCGGCGCAGTGCTGCATCACCTGCTCGAACATCTCGACATAACGCTTGAAGTTGTCGCCCTTGCGGAACGGGAAACCGGTGCCGATCAGCGAATCGGCCAGGCGGATGCGCTTGGACACGCGCAGGCGCCGGTCGTTGAGGAAGGCGCCGCGGCCCTTGCTGGCGTAGAACAGGTCGTTGCGCGACGGGTCGTAGACGACGGCCTGTTCGACCTTGCCGCGGAAGGCGAGCGCGATCGACACCGCGTACACCGGCAGGCCGTGGATGAAGTTGGTGGTGCCGTCCAGCGGATCGATGATCCACAGGTACTCGCTGTGCTTGGCGCCATGCGCGCGGCCGGATTCCTCGGCCAGGATCGCGTGGCCCGGGTAGGCGGTGAGGAGGGTGTCGATGACGGCCTGCTCGGCGGCCTGGTCGACCTCCGTGACGAAGTCGTTGACGCCCTTGGCGGTGATGGTGAGCCGCTCCACGTCGAGTGCCGCACGGTTGATGATCGATCCGGCCGCGCGCGCCGCCTTGACGGCGATGTTGAGCATGGGGTGCAGGGTTTGCTGGGACATGGGCGGCGCAGGGCTCGGTGAGGGGTGGGATCGATCGGCGGTGGCAAAGAGCGCGCGGCGACAATGCGTCGTCCGCGAAGGACCGTGATTTTACCTGTCGTGCCCACCCGCTTCGTCCTGATGCACACCAGCCACGCCGGCAACGTCGGCGCGGCCGCGCGTGCGCTCAAGGTGATGGGCTTTCACGACCTGGTGCTGGTGGCGCCGCGCTGGAGCGACGTGCTGCGCCGCGAGGAGACCGTGGCGATGGCCAGCGGCGCGACCGACGTGCTCGAATCGGCGCGTATCGTCGGCAGCCTGGCCGAGGCGCTGGACGGCGTCACCCATGTCTGCGCGACCGCCATGACGCCGCGCGACTTCGGCCCGCCCACCGCCGCGCCGCGCAGGCATTTCCAGTCGCTGGCCGCTGAGCGGCCGGCCGGCATCGCCTTCGTGTTCGGCGGCGAGCGCTTCGGCCTGGCCAACGAGGACGTGTACCGCTGCCATGTGTGCCTCTCGATCCCGACCGCGCCCGACTACGGCTCGCTCAACCTCGCCCAGGCGGTGCAGCTGATCGCCTACGAGTGGCGCATGGCGCTCGGCGGCTTCGAGATCGAGGCGCGCACGGCCGAGCCGGCGCCGGCCGATGCGCGCGCGATCCAGGGTTTGCTCGAGCATTGGCGTGAGGTGCTGGTCGAGATCGGCTACCTCGACCCCGCGGCGCCGAAGAAGCTGCTGCCGCGCCTGAACCAGCTGCTCAACCGCGCCCAGCCGACCGACGAGGAAGTCCACATCCTGCGCGGGATCGCCCGTGCGGCGAGCAGGAAATGAGGCCGCCGCCTACACTGGGTGCTCCTCCGACCTGCTGAGACACCATGCTGTTCAGCCGCCTGCGTGAAGACATCGCCTGCATTCGTGAGCGCGACCCCGCCGCGCGCTCGACGTGGGAGGTGCTCACCTGTTACCCGGGGCTGCACGCGCTGGTGATGCACCGCTGGGCGGCGGCCTGCTGGCATGCAGGGCTGCGCTGGCTCGGCCGCTTCATCTCGCATGTGGCGCGCTTTGTCACCGGCATCGAGATCCACCCCGGCGCCACCATCGGCCGCCGCGTCTTCATCGACCATGGCATGGGCGTGGTGATCGGCGAGACGGCCGAGATCGGCGACGAGTGCACGATCTACCAGGGCGTCACGCTCGGCGGCACGGCGCTCGTGAAGGGCGCCAAGCGGCACCCGACGCTCGGCCGCGGCGTGATCGTCGGGGCCAACGCGCAGGTGCTAGGCGGCTTCACGGTGGCCGACGGTGCGCGCGTGGGCTCGGGCGCGGTGGTGGTCAAGCCGGTGCCGGCAGGTGCCACGGCGGTGGGCAACCCGGCGCGCATCATCGCCGCCGACGCCGACGCGCAGCGCGAGGCCGTGGCGGCGAAGATGGGCTTCTCGGCCTACGGCGTGACGCAGGGCGACGACCCGGTGGCGCTGGCGATGAAGGGCCTGATCGACAACGCCTCGGGCCACGAGCACCAGATCGCGCTGCTGTGGCAGGCGATCGAGAAGCTGTCGCACCGCGCGCGCGAGCTGCCGACCGAGGACTGCGTGCCGCAGGACGCGCAGACCAGCGAGCAGTTCGACGCCGAGCGCCTGAACCGGCTGGTCAAGTAGTCAGGTCGGCGCCGCGCTCGGCTGGCGCGTTGGCGTCTGGCACACTGGGTTGGCTCGGGCCGGACCCGGTGCCGGATGACCAATGAGACCAACCAGGAGACGGGACATGAAGCGCTTGTGGGGGCGGCTGTCGGCCGCGATGGTGGTGTCGGCCTGTGCGCTGGCGGGTGTGGCGGCATCGGCCCAGCCGGTCGAGCGCGAGGGTGTCAAGCTCGAGCCGCTGGCGCAGGTGGGCAATGCCACGCTGCAGCTCAACGGCGCGGGCGTGCGCACGCGCGCGATCTTCAAGGTCTATGTCGGCGCGCTCTACGTGCCGCAGAAGAGCAACAACCCGGCGGCCTTGCTGGTGCAGAAGGGCCCGCGCCGGCTGAGCCTGACGATGCTGCGCAACGTCGATGCCGACTCCTTCGCCGGCCCGCTGGTCGACGGCCTGCGCAACAACCACAGCGAGGCCCAGTTCGCATCCTTCAAGCCGCAGATCGACGTGCTCAACGCCGCCATCAAGGCCATCGACGAGGCCAAGAAGGGCGACACGATCCACATCGAGTACCTGCCGGACAGCGGCACCCGGATCACGCACAACGGCCAGCAGAAGGGGGCGTCGATCCCCGGCGAGGACTTCTACGCCGCGATGCTGCGCATCTGGCTCGGCGACAAGCCGGCCGACGGCGACCTGAAGAAGGGCCTTCTGGGCGGTTGATCAGCCGCGGGACGGTGACTGCACCGGCGCCGGCAGCGGCTGGGTCGGCTGCGTACCGGCGGGCGCGCGCGTCACACGCGTCTTGCCGCCGGTCGTGACCAGGATCACCGGGTCGCCCGGCTGGAAAGCCTCGCCGGCCTTGGCCTGCACGATGGCTCGGCGGTCGCCGTTCTTCATCTGCAGCAGGATCTCGACCGCGTCCTCGCGCGTGGCGCCGCGCTCGATTGCGTTGCCGATCACGGCACCGGCCACCGCGCCGACCACGGCGATGGCCGCCGACTCGCGGCCCGACGACCGCGTCGACCCGGCCACGCCGCCGACCACGGCACCGGTGGCAGCACCCGCGCCGCTTTGGTTGCCGTCCACGGTCACGTCGCGCACCGACAGCACGGTGGCGTCCTGCACGGTGGACAGGCGCTGCGCGTCGCCGCGCTGGATCACGTCCGGGCTGGTGGTGGTGCAGGCGGCCAGGAAGGCGAGGGCCGCTGCGGCGGTCAGGGTCTTGAACATGCGTGTCTCCGGGGCATCAGGCCGGCCAACGCGGGCCGAAGCGCAAAGGTTGACGCAAGACGGCGCCGGCGGTTCCGCCGCGGCGCGTAAAGAATCGTTGCGGCGCGGGAATCCTACGCGTGCAGGCGCGAGCTGCGCGGCACGCTGGCCAGCAGGAACTCCATCTGGTCGGCCAGGATGCGACGGCCGCGCAGGATCATGTCCTCGTGCAGGCTGGGCACGTAGGGCAGGTACAGCAGCGACATGCGCGCCTCTTCCGGCAGTCGGTTGCCCTTGTGGCCGTTGCAGGAGCGGCAGGCGGTGATGCAGTTCATCCACGCGTCCTCCCCGCCGCGCGACACCGGCACGATGTGCTCGCGCGTCAGGTCCTCGAAGACGAAACGGCCGCCGCAATAGGCGCAGATGTTGCGGTCGCGCACGAACAACTTGGTGTTGGTGATGGTCGGCACCGCGCGCCAGGCGCGGCTCGGGATCGAGCCGCGCACCGCGATGATCGGGTGCACCTCGATGCGCGACTGACGGCCGGTGGCGCGCTGCGTGCCGCCGCGCAATACATGGCAGGTGTCGCCGAGCGTCCACGCCACGCCGTCGCTGGCGTAGATCACCGCCGCTTCCTTGGGGGTGATCCAGGCTTGCGGTCGTCCAGAGACATCGAGTTGCAGCACGTCCACGGTCGAAGAGTAAACGAATCCGCGCTGACGCCTCAATGACAGGCCGTACGGCGCGCCGGGAACCGGCGTTTGCCGGCCCCGCTGCACTAGGCGGCATCACCTAGAAATGCGGGAAAAATGAACAGACGGTCACCGGTGGAGGCTGCAAAATAGCACGAACGTTCGATTTCGGCTGACCGTGCCCACCGACACCGCCTCCCGTCCCGTCAAGCCCGCCCACAAGGGCCAGCAGACCCGCGCCGCCATCCTCGACGCCGCGCTCGGCTTGGCCTCGCACATGGGCCTCGAGGGCCTGTCGATCGGCGCCCTGGCCGAGGTGACGCAGATGAGCAAGTCGGGCGTCTTCGCCCACTTCGGCTCGCGCGAGGAACTGCAGATCTCGGTGGTGCGCGAGTACCACGCCAAGTTCGAGGAAGAGGTGTTCTACCCTGCGCTGCGCGAGCCGCGCGGCCTGCCGCGCTTGCGCGCGCTGTTCGAGCGCTGGGTCAAGCGCGTGTCGGTGGAAATCGACTCGGGCTGCATCTACATCAGCGGCGCCGTCGAGTTCGACGACCGGCCGGGCCCCGTGCGCGACGCGCTGGCCTCGATGGTGCGCGCCTGGCACGCCGCGCTCGAGCGCGCGATCCGCCTCGCGGTCGAGGAGGGGCACCTGAAGCCCGATACCGACGTGATGCAGATGCTGTTCGAGATCCATGGCCTGATCCTCGCACTGCACCACGACGCGCGCTTCCTGCGCCAGAACGGCGCGCTGGCCCGCGCCCACACGGCCTTCGAGCATGTGCTCGCCCGCTACATGACCGGTGCGCTGCCCGAGGGCAAGCCGCGCCGCCGCTGATCACCGACACGTTTTCCAAGGGGAGTCCACACCATGGCCCAGTACACGCCGCCGATCCGGGACCTGCAGTTCGTGTTGCATGAGCTGCTCGACGCGGTGCCGACGCTGAAGCAGATTCCGGCCTACGCCGACCTCGATGCCGAGACGATCAACGCGGTGCTCGAGGAGGGCGGCAAGTTCGCCGCCCAGGTGCTGCAGCCGCTGAACATCCCGGGCGACCAGGAAGGCTGCACGCTCGACAAGGCGACGCACGAGGTGCGCACGCCCAAGGGCTTCAAGGAGGCCTATGCGCAATACGTCGAGGGCGGCTGGCCCGCGCTGTCGACCGACCCCGCCTACGGCGGCCAGGGTCTGCCGCACCTGGTGAACCAGTGCTTCTACGAGATGCTCAACAGCGCCAACCAGGCCTGGACCATGTACCCCGGCCTGTCGCACGGCGCCTACGAATGCCTGCACGAGCATGGCACCGACGAGCAGAAGACGCTCTACCTGCCCAAGCTGTCGAGCGGTGTGTGGACCGGCACGATGTGCCTGACCGAGCCGCATTGCGGCACCGACCTCGGCCTGCTGCGCAGCAAGGCCGAGCCACAGGCCGACGGCAGCTACCGCATCACCGGCCAGAAGATCTTCATCTCGGCCGGCGAGCACGACCTGGCCGAGAACATCGTGCACCTGGTGCTCGCCCGCCTGCCCGATGCGCCGGTGGGCAGCAAGGGCATCTCGCTGTTCGTGGTGCCCAAGTTCGTGCCGAAGGCCGACGGCACGCTCGGCGCGCGCAACGGCATCACCTGCGGCGCGCTCGAGCACAAGATGGGCATCCACGGCAACGCCACCTGCCAGATGAACCTCGACGGCGCGCTCGGCTGGCTGGTCGGCGAGCCGAACAAGGGCCTGCCGGCGATGTTCGTGATGATGAACGCGGCGCGCATCGGCGTGGCCAACCAGTCGCTCGGCCTGACCGAAGTGGCCTACCAGAACGCCGTGGTCTACGCCAAGGACCGCATCCAGATGCGCAGCCTCTCGGGCGTCAAGGCCCCGGATAAGCCGGCCGACCCGATCATCGTGCACCCCGACGTGCGCAAGATGCTGCTGACCGCCCGTGCCTACGCCGAGGGCGCGCGCGCACTGGCGTTGCACACGGTGTTGCTGCTCGACCAGGAGCTGAAGAGCGACGACGAGGAGCTGAAGCGCGAGTGCGCCGACGAGGTGGCGTTGCTGACACCGGTGCTCAAGGCCTTCTTCACCGACAACGCCTGGCTCGCCACCTCGCATTGCATGCAGGTCTACGGCGGCCACGGCTACATCGCCGAGTGGGGCATGGAGCAGTTCGTGCGCGACGCGCGCATCAACATGATCTACGAAGGCACGAACACCGTGCAGTCGCTCGACCTGCTGGGCCGCAAGGTGCTGGGCGACAACGGCAAGAAGTTGAAGGCCTTCGGCAAGCGCATCGCCGCCTTCGTCGAGGAAGAGGGCGTCAACGAGGCCATGCAGGAATTCGTCAACCCGCTGGCCGACCTGGGCGACAAGGTCACGAAGCTGACCACCGAACTCGGCATGAAGGCCTTTGGCAACGCCGACGAGGTGGGTGCCGCCGCGGTGGATTACCTGCGCGTGGTCGGCCACCTGTGCTTCGCCTACTTCTTCGCCCGCATGGCGAAGATCGCGCTCGAGAAGCAGGGCTCGGGCGATCCGTTCTACACCGCCAAGCTCGCGACCGCGCGCTTCTACTTCGCCAAGCTGCTGCCCGAGACCGCGTCGCTGATCCGCAGCGCGCGTGCCGGCGTCGCGCCGCTGATGGCGATGGAAGAAGCCCTGTTCTGATTTCCCAGGAGAAGTTGATGAACCGATTCCAAGTTCGCAAGGTCGCCGTGCTCGGCGCCGGCGTGATGGGCGCCCAGATCGCCGCCCACCTCGTCAACGTGCGCGTGCCCGTCGTGCTGTTCGACCTGCCGGCCAAGGAAGGGCCGAAGAGCGGCATCGCCATCAAGGCCATCGAGGGCCTGAAGAAGCTCAAGCCGTCTCCGCTCGGCGTGGCCGACGAGGCGGCGCAGATCCAGGCCGCCAACTACGAGGAGCACCTGGACCTGCTGAAGGGCTGCGACCTGGTGATCGAGGCGATTGCCGAGCGCATGGACTGGAAGCTCGACCTCTACAGGAAGATCGCGCCTTTCGTCGCGCCGCAGGCGATCGTGGCGTCCAACACCTCGGGCCTGTCGATCACCAAGCTGGGCGAAGCGCTGCCCGAGGCCATCAAGCCGCGCTTTTGCGGCATCCACTTCTTCAACCCGCCACGCTACATGGCGCTGGTGGAACTGATCGCCACGCCGACGACGCAGCCGGAGATCCTCGACCAGCTCGAGACCTTCGTGACCACGGCGCTCGGCAAGAGCGTGGTGCGTGCCAAGGACACGCCGAACTTCGTCGCCAACCGCGTGGGCATTGCCGGCATGATGGCCACGATGATCGAGGCCGAAAAGTTCGGCCTGTCGTTCGACGTGGTCGACGACCTCACCGGCAAGAAGATGGGCCGCGCGTCGAGCGGCACCTTCCGCACCGCCGACGTGGTGGGCCTGGACACGATGGCGCATGTGGTCAAGACGATGCAGGACAACCTGAAGTCCGACCCGTTCTATGCCACCTACCAGACGCCCGCGGTGCTGGCCAAGCTGATCGAACAGGGCGCGCTGGGCCAGAAGACCGGTGCGGGCTTCTACAAGAAGGCCGGCAAGGACATCCTGCGCCTGGACCCCGCCAAGGGCGAGTACGTGGCCAGCGGTGCCAAGGCCGAGGCCATCGTCGAGCGCATGCTGAAGAAGGCGCCGGCCGAGCGCCTGAAGCTGCTGCGCGAGTCGACCCACCCGCAGGCCCAGTTCGTCTGGGCCATCCTGCGCGACAGCTTTCACTACTGCGCGGTGCACCTGGCCGAGATTGCCGACGGCGCGCGGGACGTCGACTTCGCGATGCGTTGGGGCTTCGGTTCGCAGCAGGGCCCGTTCGAGCTCTGGCAGGCCGCCGGCTGGAAGCAGGTGGCCGGCTGGATCGCCGAGGACATCGCCGCCGGCAAGACGCTGTCGAGTGCGCCGTTGCCGGCCTGGGTGACCGACGGACGCGACGGCGTTCACACGGCCGAAGGTTCGTGGAGCGCGTCGCAGAACAAGTACCTGCCGCTCAGCAACCTGCCGGTCTACGCACGCCAGGCCTTCCGCGAGAACGTGCTCGGTTCAGGTGCGGCCAAGGCGCTGGACACCGGCACCGAGGAGTTCAGGAACGACGAGATCCGTGTCTGGTCGGCCGACGGCGAGGTGCTGATCGCGTCGATCACCGCCAAGCTGCACCTGATCTCCCCGGCCGTGACCGAGGGGCTGCTGAAGGCCGTCGAGATCGCCGAGGCCAAGTACCAGGGCCTCGTGATCTGGTCGCCCGATGACGTGTTCTCGGCCGGCGCCAATCTCGAGTCGCTGCTGCCGGTGTTCATGAAGCTTGGCGCCAAGGGCATCAAGCCCGAGGAGAAGAAGCTGCAGGACGCGATGCTGCGCATCCGCTACGCGCAGGTGCCCGTGGTGGCCGCGCTGCGCGGTCTCGCGCTGGGTGGCGGCTGCGAGCTGGCGGTGCATTGCGCGCGCCGCGTCGCGCACATGGAAAGCTACATCGGTCTGGTCGAGGTGGGCGTGGGGCTGATCCCGGGCGGCGGTGGACTGGCCTATGCCGCGCGCCGCGCCGCGGAGATGGCGTCGGCCGCCGGCGCCAGCGCCGATCTGTTCGCCTTCCTGAAGGAGCCGTTCACCTCGGCCGCCACCGCCCGCGTGGGCACCAGCGCGCTCGAGGCCCGCAAGCTGGGCTACCTGATCGATGGCGACGTCATCGTGCCGCACAAGGACGAGCTGCTGCACGTGGCCACGGCGCAGGTCCAGGCGATGGCGGCCACAGGCTACCGCCCACCACCCAAGGCGCTGTTCCCGGTGGCGGGCCGCAATGCGATCGCCACCATCAAGGGCCAGCTCGCCAACCTGCGCGACGGCGGTTTTGCCTCGGCACACGACTTCCACATCGCGACCCTGATCGCCGAGGTGGTGTGCGGCGGCGATGTCGACGCCGGTTCGCTGGTCACCGAGGAGTACCTGATGGCGCTCGAGCGCGACCGCTTCTGCGCGCTGCTCGAGCACCCGAAGACGCAGGAACGCATCATGGGCATGCTCCAAACGGGCAAGCCGGTTCGCAACTGATCGAGGAGCGACGTTATGACCAAGCAAGTTCAAGACGCCTACATCGTCGCCGCCACCCGCACGCCGATCGGCAAGGCGCCGCGCGGCATGTTCCGCAACACCCGTCCCGACGACCTGCTGGTCGCCGCGGTGCGCCACGCGCTGTCGCAGGTGCCCACCCTGGACCCGAAGGCGATCGAGGACGCCATCATCGGCTGCTCCTTCCCCGAGGCCGAGCAGGGCATCAACATGGCGCGCGCCGCGATGGTGATCGCCGGCCTGCCGCATTCAGTGGGCGGCGTGACGGTCAACCGCTTCTGCGCCAGCGGCATCACCGCGGTGCAGATGGCGGCCGACCGCATCCGTGTCGGCGAGGCCGACGTGATGATCGCCGGCGGCGCCGAGAGCATGAGCATGGTGCCGATGGGCGGCAACAAGCCGAGCTTCAATCCCGAGGTCTTCACGCGCGACGAGAACGTGGGCATCGCCTACGGCATGGGCCTGACCGCCGAGAAGGTGGCCGAGAAGTGGAAGGTCTCGCGCGAGAAGCAGGACGCCTTCGCGCTGGCTTCGCACCAGAAGGCACTGGCCGCGATGGCGGCCGGCGAGTTCGGCGACGAGATGACGGCGATCGACATCGTCGACCGTTTCCCGAACCTCGCCACCGGCGAGGTCGGCACCAAGACCCGCACGGTCCAGCTCGACGAAGGTCCGCGTGCCGACACCACGCTCGAGGCGCTGGCCAAGCTGCGGCCGGTGTTCGCTGCCAAGGGCAGCGTGACCGCGGGCAACAGTTCGCAGACCAGCGACGGCGCCGGCGCGCTGATCCTGGCCAGCGAGCGCGCGGTCAAGCAGTTCGGCCTGAAGCCGCTGGCGCGCTTCGTCAGCTTCGCGGTGCGTGGCGTGCCGCCCGAGATCATGGGCATCGGCCCGATCGAGGCGATCCCCGCGGCGCTCAAGGCCGGCGGCCTCAAGCTCGACGACATCGGCTGGTTCGAGCTCAACGAGGCCTTCGCCGCGCAGGCGCTGGCGGTGATCGAGACCTGCGGGCTCGATCCGGCGCGGGTCAACCCGATGGGCGGCGCGATCGCGCTCGGCCATCCGCTGGGTGCCACCGGCGCGATCCGCGCAGCCACCGTGGTCCACGCGTTGCAGCGCAAGCAGCTGAAGTACGGCATGGTCACCATGTGCGTCGGCATGGGGCAAGGCGCCGCCGGCATCTTCGAGCGGGTCTGACGACGAAGCGCCCCGCGGCCATGCGGCGCCGGAGCTTTGCCATCGCTACTGCCGCGGCCCCGCTGGCGGGCTGCGGCATTGCCGAGGTCAGGACCTTTCCGACCCTGGCCGCTGCGGTTGCGGCGGTCGATGCCCTGGGCCCGCGCGACCGCACCGACGGTGAGTGGCCCTTGCCTAAGGTACTCCACCATTTGGCGCAGAGCGTCGAGTTCTCGATCGACGGTTATCCCGAGTTGAGGTCCGCGCTGTTCCGCTGGGCGATCGGCAGCGTCGCCTTCGCGGTGTTCGAGGCGCGCGGCAAGATGGGCCATTCCCTGAGCGAGCCGATCCCGGGCGCGCCCACGCTCGACGAGCGTGCCGCGCTCGAGCCTGCCAAGGCTCGCCTGCTTGCGGCGTTGCGGCGCTTCGAGGCGCATGAAGCTGCCCTCGCACCGCACTTCGCCTACGGCGCGCTGGACAAGGGCCAGTACCTGCGCGCGCACCTGATGCACCTGGCCAATCACTGGACCGAAGTGGTCCGCGCCTGAGGAGGAGTCCGCGCGCATGCGAGCGATCGAACTGAATCACGACGAGGGCCCGTCGCTGGCGGCCAATCATTTCCCGCCCGTCGGGGCGGTGCGCGGCGCCGTGCTGATCGCGCCCGCGATGGGCGTGCGGCAGAACTACTACGCCGACTTCGCGGCCTGGCTCGCGGGCCAGGGCTATCACGCGCTGACCTTCGACTACCGTGGCATCGGTCGTTCGCGGCCCGCCGGCCTGCGCTCGCTGCGCGAGTTTGACGCCGACCTGTTCGACTGGGCCGACGACACCGACGCCGCGATCGAGTGCCTGCTCGCGCTGGCGCCGGGGCAACCGCTGCTCGTGGTCGGCCACAGCCTGGGCGCGCAGCTGGCCGGCATGCTGAAACACCGCGACCGCATCGCCGGCCTGGTGTCGGTGGCGGCGGGCAGCGGCTACTGGCGCGACAACGCGCCGCCGTTGAAGCGCTTCGTGCTGTACTTCTGGCACGTGCTGGTGCCCGTGGCCACCTGGGCCTGCGGCTACTTTCCCGGCGCCCGCCTGCGCAAGGTGGGCGACCTGCCGCGCGGCGTCATCCTGCAGTGGCGGCGCTGGTGCATGCACCCGCGTTACCACGTCGGCGCCGAGGGCGAGGCGCTGCGCGCCAAGTTCGCGTCGGCCCGTTTCCCGGTGGTGGCGCTGTCGATGACCGACGACGAACTGATGACCGAGCGCGGCACGCGCGTGCTGATCGACTGCTACGAGAACGCGCCGCGCGAGTTGCACCGCATCGCCCCGCAGGACGCCCAGGCCCGCCGCATCGGCCACTTCGGCTTCTTCCGCGCCCAGTTCGAGGCCACGCTGTGGGCCCGCGTGGCCAGCCTGCTGGGCGGCTTCGGCGCGGCGGCCGCGTGAGGGCCACGCCGCTGCCGCCCGGCCAGCGCGAGGTGGACGCGATGCCGCGCTTCGGCCTGATCCCGTTCGCCGAGCGCTTCCCGCGCGTCACGGACCGCGTCAGTCTGCGCGTCGAAGGCGAGGTGGCCGCACCGCTGGATGCCGGCGCGGCGCTCGCGCGCCTGCCGCGTGCCGAGCAGGTGTGCGACTTCCACTGCGTGACCACCTGGAGCCGGCGCGCGCTGCACTGGAGCGGCGTGCGCTTCACCGACTTCTACCAACAGGTCGTGCGGCCGCTGGCCGGCGCAGCGGAAGATGCCCGCTTCGTCGTGCTGCACGGCCAGGACGGCGCGCGCACCAGCCTGCCGCTCGAGGACCTGTTGGCGCCGGACGTGCTGCTGGCCGATCGCCTGGATGGGCAGCCGCTGCCGATCGCGCATGGCGCGCCGCTGCGCCTGGTGGCACCGGCGCACTACGGCTACAAGAGCATCAAGCACCTGCACCGCATCGAACTGCGACGCAGCGGCGTGGACTACCACCCGGTCGGCCTGCGCTTCATGGAGCACCCGCGTGCCCGCGTCGCGCTCGAAGAGCGGGGCCAGTGGCTGCCCGGCTGGCTGCTGCGTCACCTGTACCGCCCGCTGATCAAGCCGACGGCGCGGCGCTTCGACGTCACGCTGCGACGGCACCTGGCCGACCCTTCCACGATGGAGAGTTCCCCATGAGCATCAAGACCGCCACCCTGAACGGCGTCGCGACCATCGAGATCGCACGCCCCGAAAAGAAGAACGCGCTGACGGTCGAGATGTACCAGGCGATGGCCGACGCGCTGAATGCCGCGCGCGAGGATGCCGCGGTGCGCGCGGTGCTGATCGCCGGCCAGCCTGGCATCTTCACCAGCGGCAACGACCTCGAGGACTTCATGCGCCGGCCACGCCAGGGCCTCGACTCGCCGGTGTTCCTGTTCATGCGTGCGCTGCTCGACTGCGACAAGCCGGTCGTGGCCGCGGTCACTGGCGCGGCGATCGGCATCGGCACCACGATGCTGCTGCACTGCGACTTCGTCTATGTGGCCGACGACGCGCGCCTGGCGATGCCCTTCGTCAGCCTCGGTCTGGTGCCCGAGTTCGGGTCCAGCCTCGTGGTGCCGCAGCTGATGGGCTCGCGCCGCGCGGCCGACAAGCTGCTGATGGGCGACCCGTTCACCGGCGAGGCGGCGGTCGAGTGCGGCATTGCGAGCTCGGTACTGCCGGCCGGCGAGGTGATGGCGCACGCGCGGCGCGTGGCCGAGCGCTTCAATGCGCTGCCGCCCGGCGCGGTGCGCGAGGCCAAGCGCCTGATGCGCGCGCCGCACCGGGACGCGGTGCTGGCCGCGATCCAGACCGAGGGCGAAGCCTTCGGCGCGCGCCTGACCAGCCCCGAGGCGCGCGAGGCCTTCGCCGCGTTCTTCGAAAAGCGCAAACCCGACTTCTCGAAATTCTGAGACCCTGCCGATGAGCCTCGCTGCCAAATTGATGTTGTCGCCGGTGCTGGTGGCGCAGGCCCTGGCCACGCGCGCGCGGCTTCCGCGCCTGCCCGAGGCGGCGGGGGCGCGCGACGGCGAGGTCGGCCG
>JALHQP010000045.1 GCA_022841885.1 Aquincola sp.
CCTCCGAGGCAGGCCAGCGCGGCCTGGCGCCGTGCCGCGTCGAGCGCGCCCTTGGCGCCGCGGTCCCTGGCGGCAGCGCTTTCGCGCGCGTCCAGCGTCGCCAATGCGCGCTGGCAGGCCGGGCTGTCGAGCCGGCCGTGCTCCTGGGCCAGGCCCGGGCCACCCGCCAGTGCGGCGAACAGCAGCACCGGCCAGGCAGTTCTCATGTCGGGACTTTGGGCGGTTTGGGCGGCGGCGGGGGCAGGTCGGTCAGGCTGGCCCAGTCGGACGGGCTGATCTCCACCTCCCGCACCTCGGGCTTGCGCGGCTCGAGGTTGATGCGGCGGTCGCGCATGCCCTTGGGCGGCCCCTTGTCTTCCTTGCGGCGGTCGCCGCCGGAGCGGCGGTCGGGGCGGGTGAGGACGGGGGGGAGGGGTTTGTTCACGATCGAACCTTGACGCACATCTTGCGCCACAAGTTCCCGGTGCGGTTTGCGCGGGCGCAGGGGGCGCAGCCTAGCGCAAGCGCGCCTCAGGCGCGGATCACGCGCGGTTCGTGCGCATCGGCATCGTAGAGCGCCGCCACGTCGGCGGCGCGGCGCTGCAGCGTGAGGCGCTGGTTGAGGTAACCCTTGTCGGTGATCTCGCCGGCGGCCAGGCTCGGTGCGTCGGGCAGCAGCAGCGCGCGCCGTGGCGTCTGCGACGTGCCGCCGCCCTCGGCCGCGAGCGCACGCAGCGCGGCGCGCACCTTGTCGCGCAGCGCCTCGGGGTCGAGCTGGCGTGCGGTCTCGCTCTGGAAGATCAGCACGCCGACTTCGGCGCGGTCGTGGCCGGTGACCACCACGTCGGTGGCCAGCGGCGACAGCGCGGTGACGACGCGCGTGCGCAAGGTACCCACCGATACCCAGGTGCCGCTGCCGAGCTTGAAGTCCTCGGCCACGCGGCCGTTGAAGACGATGCCCGCGCTGGGGTCGTCGTCCTGCAGCAGGAAGCCGGCGTCGCCGATGCGGTACCAGCCGTCCTCGTCGAAGGCTTCGCGCGTGGCGGCCAGGTTGTGGCGGTAGCCGCTGAAGATGTGGTCGCCCCGGATGCGCATCTCGAGCTTGTCGCCGTTGGGCACGAACTTGATGCGCGCGCCCGGCAGCGGCAGGCCGATCACGCCCGGCCGGTCGAGGCGCCAGTTTGCCGTCGTGATGGCCGGCGCGGTCTCGGTCGAACCCCAGGAGGTGGTGAACCAGACCGGATCGCTGCGGACCTTCGACGCCACCGCCTCGAGGCGGCGCCAGGTGGCCTCGGGCATCGCGGCGCCGGCGTAGAACAGCATCTTCAGCGGGCCGAAGAAGCGGCGCGCGAGGTCGAGGTCGGCTTCGAGCGCCGGCAGCAGCATTTCGTAGCCGCGCGGCACGTTGAAGTACAGCGTCGGCTGCACCTCGCGCAGGTGGGCGATGGTCTTGTCCACCAGGCCCGGCAGGGGCCGTCCGTCGTCGATGTACAGCGTGCCGCCGTGGCGCAGCACGAGGCCGACGTTGTGGTTGCCGCCGAAGGTGTGGCTCCACGGCAGCCAGTCGAGCAACACCGGTTTCTCGTGCTCGAGGAAGCGCCAGGCCTGGGCCAGCATCTGCTGGTTGGCGCACAGCATGCGGTGGGTGTTGATCACCACCTTGGGCGTGCCGGTCGAGCCCGAGGTCAGCAGGTACTTGGCCTCGGTGTCGGGGGTGATGGCGTCGAAGGCGGCACGCACTGCAGGCGTTTCGGTGGCGGCGAGCCAGGGCTCGAAGGGCCGGGCGCCGGGCACCGCGTCGGCGCCGCGGCTGAACACGCGCAGCGCGTTGGGCACGCCGCAGTCGGCCGTGGCCGGGCCGTAGACCGCGGCGTCGCTGGCGTAGACCAGCGCCGGCTCGAGCGCGCGCAGGATGCTGTGGATCTTGCCGAAGTCGCCCTGCGCGAGGCGCACGTAGCCGCTGCTGACCGCGCACACCGCGCGACCGATGTGCATCGCGGCGAGCGACAGCACCAGATGGTGCAGCGTGTTGTCCGACAGCACGACCACCGGCCGCCCCTCGGGCAACTGCAGCTCGAGCAGCGATTGCGCCACCGCGCCGACCTGGCGCCGCAGGCTGCGGTAGTCGAGCACCGTCCAGCCGCCGCCCGGCGCAGGTTCGGCGCAGGCGGGCGCGTCGGGCGTGTCGCGCGCCCAGCGCTCGAGCCATTCGCCGACACAGCGCGCATAGGGCTGCAGCGGCTCGGGGTGGTGCAGCGTGAAGACGCCGCCGCCGAGTGCGGTGCGCACCGTGCGCCGCGGCGCGAGCTGGCGCGGGTCGTCGAAGAAGCCGGGGACGCTGGCGGCAGCCATGCCGCACTGTACGTCGGACATGCGCCATGCGCAGCTGAACAGGTGGCCGCGGCGGCCCTGGGTGAGCGTGTCACGTTTCGCACGCCTCGTGCGACTCACGCATCGACAGCACTGCTGTTCACAACCCCTCCCCCCACTTCATCTGCAAGGAACCACCATGAAGACCTTCATCGCCGCCGCGAGCCTGTCGCTGATCTCCGCCGTCGCGTTTGCGAAGGCCGTGCCCTCGGTCGCCGCCGAGAACCAGTCCCCCGTGCAGTACGTGTTCCAGGGCGACAGCCTGGCGCCGGCCTTCACCGCGCCGCTGACCAAGACGCGTGCCCAGGTGGTGGCCGAACTCAAGGCTTCGCAGGCCCAGATGGACTACGTGTTCATGGGCGACACCTGGGTGCCGCGCAGCGTGTTCATGAGCGAGCGTTCGGTCGCCGAGGTGCGTGCCGAGGCCGTACGCCAGCAACGCATGGCCGCCGCGTCCCTCGGCGAAAGCCGCCACTGATCGCGAACCGCGGCGCGCGCCTCAGGCGCGTGCCGCACCCTGCTTGCCGCAGCCGAACCAGCGCCGCTGCATGCAGTCGCGCAGCGCCATGCGGCCCCGGTGCAGGATCGTGCGCACGTTGTCGGCCGACAGGCCGAGGCGTTCGCGGATCTCGTCGCTCTCGAAGCCCAGCCATTCGCGCATCATGAAAACGCGCCGCGTCTGCGCCGGCAGGCAGCCCATGCAGCCTTCGAGCGTGGCCATCATCTGGCGCCGCTCGGCCTGCTGCTCGGGCTCGTCCCAGGCCGGCACGGCCTCGCGCCAATGGCCGGACTCGTCGAACTGTGCCGCCAGGGCTTCGTCGAGCGCGCCGGCCTCGGCATCGGGCAGTTGCGTTTCGCGCCGCACCACCGGCGAGCGGTACCAGTCGGCCACCTTGTGGCGCAGGATCGAGATGGCCCAGGTCGACAGCGCGGCGTCGCCGCGGTAGCCGGCGTTCGGCTGCAGCACCGCGATCAGCGTGTCCTGCACCAGGTCCTCGGCCAGCGCCGCGTCGTGCACCGCCAGCCGGGCTTGGCGCAGCAGGCGCTGGCGCAGCGCCGCGAGGTCGGAAGGGGGCAGGTGGGCGGCCGGCGGCCGCGACAGGGTGTCGATGCTCATGACGTGGTCTCCGTGCAGGCGATGGTTGGTCGCCTCGCGTGCGAGCGCATTACGCGGTACGACGATCCGATTTCAGGTGTCACGTTTCGGTGCCGCGGCACGACCAACCCGACGGGGCGCCGTGTGTCCCCGGTACCGCTGATACGAAGGACTCCCATGAGCTGGACGCAACCCGCCTGCGAGGAGGCCGCGCGACTGATGTCGCAGCAGCGCGACGAGCCACTCGGGCGCTGGCAGCGCCTGCGCCTGCGCTGGCACCTCGTGCGCTGTGGTGACTGTCGCGAAGTGGAGCGCCAGCTGGCGCAGATCCGCAGCGCGGCGGCGCAGTGGCTGTCCGGCGACGAGGCGGGGGCTCAGCCGCCGGGCACGAACATGTAGCCGCCGTTGCGCACGGTGCGGATGCAGCGCGGCTCGCCGCTCGGGTCAGGCTCGACCTTGCGCCGCAGGCGGCCGATGCGGATGTCGATCGAGCGGTCGAACGGCTCCCACTCGCGGTTGCGCGTGTGCATCAGCAGCTGATCGCGCGACAGCACGCGGTTCGGGTTGGCGAGGAAGACGCGGATCAGTTCGTACTCCATGGCCGTCATCGGCACTTCGGCGCCATCGGCCAGGAGGTCGAACAGGCGGCGCGACTCGAGCTCGACCTCGCAGCGCCCGAAGCGCTGGCGCGCCGGTGCGCCTTGCGCCGCTGCGGGCGGCGCGGCCGGGCCCTGAGGGCGCGCCTGCATGCGGCGCAGCACGCTCTTGACGCGCGCCAGCAGCTCGCGCGGGTCGAAGGGCTTGGCGACGTAGTCGTCGGCTCCGAGTTCGAGCCCGACCACGCGGTCGATCGTGTCGCCGGCGGCGGTGACCATCACGATGCCCAGGTCGTAGCGCTCGCGCAGGAAGCGCGCCAGCGTCAGGCCGTCTTCTCCGGGCAGGCGCAGGTCGAGCAGCACCAGGTCGGGCAGCTCGGCCTCGAGCGCGGCGCGCATCGCCGCGCCATCGGCCGCGGTGCGCACCGCGTAGCCGTGCGTGCCCAGGTACTCGGCCAGCATCTCGCGCACCGAGGCGTCGTCATCGACCACGAGCAGCTGGGCAACGGGCTCCATGGCGTGATTCTGCGATGACGCCGGCCGCTTTCCCATGCGCCGATTCCCGATCGCAACATGCCGGCCGCTGCCGTGCGTGGCGCGATACGCGGGCGATACATGACCACGACACGCCGCGCGCCACCGGCCACGCGGCGGATACCGGCGTCACCGACAGTGCCCTGCACGCCGGGCGACATCGGGTTGCCGGGCTCAACCCATCGAGGACCCCTCCATGACCACCCCCCCCGCCACCGACCCGCGTTACGCCAAGGTGATCGAAGTCTCCAAGCGCGTGCGCTGGGAGATCGAACGCGACGTGTTCCGCGGCCGCAGCTTCGACTTCAAGCGCACCTTCCTGCCCAGCGGCCTGTCGCTGGTGAACGAGCTGCCGTTCCTGTCGGTCGACGACAAGCGCCTGCTCAGCCAGGTGCAGGGCCGCACCTACGCCTACATCTTCGGCCTGGTCGAACGCTTCATCGGCGCCAAGGTGCTGGAGATCAGCCGCGAGCACTGGCTCGGCGACCAGGTCGCGCTCGAGGCACTGGTGCGCATGACCGACGAGGAGCTCAAGCACCAGGAGATGTTCCGCCGCATCGAACGCGCCATCGGCGCCGACATGCCGCCCGGCTACACCCAGACTGCCGACGCCAACGCGGTGGCGCAGGCGGTGCTGGCCAGCTCCACCTGGGCCGTGCTCGCGCTGACGCTGGACATCGAACTCTTCACGCAGGCGCACTACCGCGCCAGCATCGAGTCGCAGGCCAGCCTGTGCCCGCTGTGGAAGGACGTGTTCCTCTACCACTGGAAGGAGGAGTCGCAGCACGCCATCCTCGACGAGATCGAGCTGGCGGCCGAGGACCGCAAGCTCACGCCGGCCGAGCGCGACGCCGCGGTCAACCAGCTGATCGGCCTGGTCGGCGCGGTCGACGGCATCCTGCAGGCGCAGGCGCGCGCCGACGCCGACTACTTCATCGCCATCGCGGGCCGCGACTTCAGCGACGACGAGGCGGCGCAGCTGCACGCCGGCGTGCTCAAGGCCTACCGCTGGCAGTACATCGTCTCGGGCGTGATGGAGCCGCGCTTCCAGAAGGCGCTGTTCTCGCTGCTGAACGACGAGCAGGCCGGGCGCGTGCAGCGCGCGCTGGCGCCGCTGATGTACGCCGTGCCGCAGCAGCCCGACGTGGCGCTGCCGATGGCGGCCTGAGGTGGTGCGCCGTGGCCGGCAGCCGGCGCGGTGGCCGGCCACGGCCTGCTGGTGGGCGATCGACGCCCGCGGCGGGGCCTGGGCGCTGGGATGCTGCCGTTCTACATCCTGAGTCAGCCGCTTCGTTCAAGTCTGCGCGCCAGCGAATCTCCAGAATCGCCCCCATCCCAGCGGCCCTTGCAGGAGTTGCACGATGAACCTCTCACCTCGCTACGCCCGGCGCATCCGACCGTTCGTCCGGTATGAGCTCGATGCCGCCGCGCGGCGCGAGTCTCGCGGCGAGTTCAGTTCGGCCTTTGGCCATCTCGAGCGCGCTCACGTGCTCGCTCAGGCCTCCACGGTCGAGCATGTCCGGGTCCATTGGGCGATGCTTCGCTGGGCTGTACGGCGCAACGCGGCCGGCGAGTGTTTTGGCCAGGCGTGGCGCATCGCCGGCGCGCTGCTGAAGACATGGCTCTGGGTGCCCACCGGCAACACCGGCGGCGCCAGCGTCAGCGGATTCAAGCCGATGCCCGTGCCTCCCGACCTCCAACGCTGCATCGACGTCGCACGCCGCTGACCGGAGACCAACCGATGGAATTCTTCGTGGGCATCGCCCTTGCATCGTTCGTCTGCGGCGCCGCCGCACTGCTGGGACTGGACCGCGACCGCGTCTTCTACCCGGCGGTTCTCATCGCCACCGCCTCGTACTACGTGGCGTTCGCTGTCGTCGATGGGAGTCAAGCCGCCCTCTGGTCCGAGGTGGCGATGGCTGCGCCCTTCCTGGTGCTGGCCGTGGTGGGGTTCAAGCGCAACCTGTGGTTCGTCGTGGCCGCTCTCGTGGGGCACGGGGTGATGGACGTCTTCCACGACGCGCTCGTGCACAACACCGGTGTTCCGAAGGGCTGGCCGGGTTTCTGCCTGACGTTCGATGTGACCGCCGCCGCGATCGTGGGCTGCGTCCTGGCCTTTCGCGCCAACAACCAAAGCAGCCAGGCCGGTCGCGGCAGCCTGGACGGCGGTGCGCGGTCGGCCCTGTGGGGATTGATGAAGCGAGGGTGAATCGATTGCGCCCGCCAAACCATGGACGCCCCTTCCGATGCTTCCCACACCCGATAGCTCCCGGCCAGCCGGGCCAGCCCCGCCCCTCGAGGCCTCTGCCACGGCACTGCTGGTGTGGGCGGTGGCGGCCGCGCTGTTGCTGCGCCGCGCTCACACGCGGGGCAGGTTCATGATGCGACCACAGCGCTCCGACCAGGCCTCAGATCCGCGGACTCCTCTGACGCAGGCCGTCAGCGCAGTGCTGCCGAGGGCCGCGAGCCGTCGTGTGATCGCGCGTTGCGCTCTTCAGCGCGCAGGCAACCAGCGACCCAACTGCGCGGCCAGGGCCTGCGGGTCGACCGGCTTGCCGAGCACCGCGGCCACCCCGGCGCGGCGCAGCGCGTCGGCGTCCACGGCGTCGGCGTCGCCGCTGTACAGCAGCACCGGCAGCTGCGGTCGCAGCACGCTGACGTGGTGCGCGAGGTCCAGGCCACCGAGCTGCGGCATCGTCAGGTCGGTGATCAGCAGATCGAGCGGCTGCGCCGGGTCGTCGAACCAGCGCAGCGCCGACAGCGCGTCGGGCGGCACCATCACCTCGAGCCCCCAGCCTTCGAGCAGCTCGCGCATGAAGGCCGCGACCATCGGCTCGTCTTCGACCACCATCACGCGGCCGCGCAGGCGCCGCCCACCCGTGGCGACGGGCGTGGCGGCCACCGGCGCATCGATCTCGCCGTCGGCCACCGGCAGCAGCACATGGAAGTGCGCACCGCCGCCGGGTTCGGACTCGACGACGACATGGCCGTCGTGCTCGTGCACGATGCCGTGCACCATCGCCAGGCCCATGCCGCTGCCGCGGCCGATCTCCTTGGTCGTGAAGAACGGTTCGAACATGCGCGAGACGACGGCCGGGTCGATGCCGGTGCCGGTGTCGGACACGGCCAGGCGCAGCCAATGGCCGGCACCGACGTCGCTGCCGCAGGAGGTGCAGCGCAGGGTGGCCTCGCGCTGCTCGGTCAGCCGCACCGTGATGCAACCGCCGCGCGGCATGGCGTCGCGCGCGTTGAGGCACAGGTTGAACAGCGCCTGCTCGATCTGCACCGCGTCGGCGCGCACCGGCGGCAGCGCGTCGGCGTCGTCGAGCGCGTGGTCGTCGAGCACGACCGACGACGGCAGCGTCGAGCGCAGCAGCTGCAGCCCCTGGCGCACCGCCGGCGCCAGCGCGATCACGCGGCGGTCGCCGCGCTGGCGCCGCGCGAAGGCCAGCATCTGCGCGATCAGCTCGCGCGCACGCTGCGCGGCGGCCTGCGCCGAGCCGAGCTGGCGCAGCAGCGCCGCGTCGCCGATGCCCTGCGCGCGCTCCTGCGCCAGCACCAGGTAGCCGATGACGCTGGTGAGGATGTTGTTGAAGTCATGCGCGATGCCGCCGGTGAGCTGGCCGATCGCTTCCATCTTCTGCGCCTGGCGCAGCTGCGATTCGAGGGCGAAGCGCCGGGTCTCGGCCGCCTTGCGCTCGGTGATGTCGCGCGTCACCGCCAGCACGTGCGGCCGGCCGTCGATGGTGACCGGCTTCAGGCGCACCTCGTCCCAGTGCAGGCTGCCGTCCTGGTTGCGGCGTTGCCATTCGAACGGCGGGCAGCGGCCCTCGCGCGCCAGCGCCATCCAGCGCTGCGCGTCCTGCGCGGTGTAGGGCGGCACGCCCGAGCTCACGTCGGCCACGGTCAGCCGCAGCAGCTCCTCGCGTGCGTAGCCGCAGGTCGAGCAGGCCTTCGGGTTCACGTCGACGAAGCGGCCACTGTCCCAGTCGTGGATGAAGATGCTGTCCTCGGCGGCCTCGAAGATCGCGCGGTAGCTCGCCTCCGAGCGCCGCAACGCCGCGTTGGCCGCGCTGCGCTCGAGCTCGGCGCCCAGCCGCAGCGCGGCGATCTTGAGCACCGCCTCGGCGTGGTCGGCGTCGCCGCCGGCGATCGCGCGCCGGTCGAGCGCTGCCACCAGCCCGAGCGGCTGACCGCGGCTGTCGTTCATCGGGAACGCCGCGTAGGCATCAAGGCCGAGGTCGGTGACCATCTTGTCGACCCCGTAGCGCGCCATCACGCCGCCCGGCATGAAGCAGTAGCCCTTGCCGACGACCTCGACGCAGGGCGACTGCGCGAGCGGGTACTCGACGCTCTCGGGCACCGGCTCACCATTGAGCACGATGGCCAGGGTGCGCATCGTGCGCCGCTGCTCGTCGGCGAACACGGCCACCATCGCCAGCGTGACCTGCAGCGCACGGGCCACCTCGGCGACCAGCTCCTGGCAGATCTCCGGCCCGGCGGGCCGCGTGGCCGCCAGCGCGAGCCGGCGCAGCGCCTGCATCTGCTCGTGCATCGGCGGCCGGCTGGCGGCGCGGCTGGCGGGGTCGACGCTCATGCGCCCGGAGTCTAGGCGCGCCGGTCGCGCGCGTGCGGCGATTGCCGGCGCGATACATGGGCGATACATGAGCACGACGATCGAAACGCGCCGGGCCCGCGCGCGACATCGCGCCGATACCGGGGCTGCGCACAGTGCAGGCCTGTCTTGCGGAGCCTCGCATGTCCCGTCCCGATCCCCGCCCCGCCGTCCTCGCCCTGCACAGCAGCGGCGCGGGAGCGCGCCAGTGGCAGGCCTATCCCGCGCTCGTCGACCCGGCCTGGCATTGGATCGCGGCCGACCTGCTGGGCTACGGGGCCGGCGCGTCGTGGCCGGTGGGCCAGCTGACGTCGATCGACGCCGAGGCGCGGCATGTCGCGCCGGTGCTCGACGCGGCCGGCGACGCACCGGTCCATCTGGTCGGGCACTCATACGGCGGCACGGTGGCGTTGCAGCTGGCCCTGCGCTGGCCGCAGCGGGTGGCCAGCGTCACCGTGTACGAGCCCGTGCGCTTCGCGCTGCTGCAGCACGGTGATGCGCCGCTGTGGCGCGACATCGTCGGCGCGGGCCGGCACATCGGCGCGCTGGCCCTCGAGGGCCGGTTCGACGCGTCGGCGCAGGCCTTCGTCGACTACTGGAGCGGCACGGGAGCCTGGCAGCGCCTGTCGGGCGCGCGCCGTGCGGCGGTCGCGCAGCGCATGCCCAAGGTGCAGGCCGAGTTCGAGGCGCTGTTTGCCGACGACGTGCCGATCGAGGCCTACCGAGCGCTCGCGATGCCGCTGCGCATCGTCAGCGGCACGCAGTCGCCGTGGCCGGCGCGGCGCGTCGCCGAGCGGTTGGCCGCGGCGGTGCCGCGGGCCGAGTTGATCCGCTGGCCCGGCGCGGACCACATGGCGCCGCTGACGCAGCCCGACCGCTTTGCGGCACTGCTGCCCTGCGCGCGGCGCACCGCCGCCGCGCTCGCCGCCGCCTGAGGCGCCCGCGCTCAGCGGTAGCTGCGCGCGTCCTCGATCACCTTGCCGTCGTTGGGCAGCTCACCCGGGCGCTTCCAGGCCACGGCGGCGCGCAGCTTGGTGATGTCGCGCACGCTTTGTGCGACGCGCTCGGTCAGGCCTTGCGGCTCGGTGCCGGCGAGCTCGGCGAACAATGTCATGCGGTCGTCGGCCATCTCGCCTTCGACCACCAGGCGCGCGCGCGCGATCTCGGGGTGGCGCTTGACCACCTCGGCCACCTGGCTCGCGTGCACGAACATGCCGCGCACCTTGGCCGTCTGATCGGCGCGGCCGAGCCAGCCCTTGATGCGGACGTTGGTGCGGCCCGAGGGGCAGGCCCCGGGCAGCACCGCCGACAGGTCGCCGGTGCCGAAGCGGATCAGCGGGTAGTCGGGGTTGAGCGTGGTGACCACGATCTCGCCGACCTCCCCAACGGGCACCGGATCGCCGCTGCCGGGACGCACGATCTCGACGATGACACCCTCGTCGAGCACCAGGCCTTCGCGTGCGCTCGTCTCGTAGGCGATCAGGCCGAGGTCGGCGGTGGCGTAGCTCTGGAAGGCCGAGATGCCGCGTTCGGCGAGCCAGTCGCGCAGGCTCGGCGGGAAGGCCTCGCCGCCGACCAGCGCCTTCTTCAGCGAGCCGATGTGCGTGCCGCTCTCGGCGGCCTTCTCGACCAGAATGCGCAGGAAGCTCGGCGTGCCGAGGTAGGCGTTGGGCCGGAGCTCGGCGATCGCCTGCAGCTGCAGTTCCGTGTTGCCCACGCCGCCGGGAAAGACGGTGCAGCCGAGTGCATGCGCGCCGGACTCCATCATCAGCCCGCCGGGCGTCAGGTGGTACGAGAAGCTGTTGTGCACCAGGTCGCCGCCACGCAGGCCGGCGGCAAACATTGCGCGCGCCAGGCGCCAGTAGTCGCGCGCGGTGCCCTCCGGTTCGTAGATCGGGCCGGGCGACTGGAACACGCGACCGGCCGGGCCGCAGCGCTTGAGCGCTGCCCAGCCGATGGCCGAGAAGCCGCCGAACGGATCGCTGCTGCGCTGCGCCTTCTGGCGCTCGAGCAGCTCGCCCTTGCGGATGACCGGCAGGCGCGCGAGCGCGGCGCGGCTGGTGATGGTGGCCGGGTCCACGCCGGCGAGCAGTTCGGCGAAGGCGCCGGTGTTCGCCTGCGCGTGCGCCACTTGCGCCGGCAGCGCCGCCAGCAGCGCGGCCTCGCGCGCGGCCGGGTCGCGCGTCTCGAGCGCGTCGTAGGAACTCATTCCTCGCCTACTCCTCGTCCTGCCAGCGCGCGAGGCGTTTCTTCACCTCGTCGACCAGCTTGCGCTGCTCGGCCGAGGACTTGACGGCCACTCGGTCCCACTCGGGCGTCAGCATCAGGCGGCGCGCGAGCCGGGCGTTGATCACGCCCTCGTCGAGTGCAAGCTCGACCACGCGCTTGCCGCGCAATTCGTAGGCGTTGCCGCGCTCGGCCAGCTTCAGGTCGCGCAGCGTGCGCTTCAATGCCACCAGCGCCTCGTCGGCCCGGAAGGGCGGCGTCGGGAGGCTCCAGTTGTCGTCGTTGCTCATGCCAGCCAGCGCTTGCGCCGCTTGTAGCTCTTGACGTCGCGGAAGCTCTTGCGGTCGCCGCCGCCCATGCCGAGGTAGAACTCCTTGACGTCCTCGTTCTCGCGCAGTGCCTTGGCCTGCCCGTCCATCACGACGCGGCCGTTCTCGAGGATGTAGCCGTAGTCGGCGTAGCGCAGCGCCATGTTGGTGTTCTGCTCGGCCAGCAGGAACGTCGTTCGTTCCTTGGTGTTCAGGTCTTTCACGATCTCGAACACCTCCTCGACGATCTGCGGCGCCAGGCCCATGCTGGGTTCGTCGAGCAGCACCATCTTCGGGTTGGCCATCAGCGCACGGCCGATCGCGCACATCTGCTGCTCGCCGCCCGAGGTGTAGGCGGCCTGGCTGGTGCGCCGCGTCTTCAGGCGCGGGAAGTAGTTGTAGACCTTCTCGAGCGTGGCCGCGACCGCCGCCTTGCCATCGCGCCGCGTGTAGGCGCCGGTGAGCAGGTTCTCCTCGATCGTCAGGTGGGCGAAGCAGTGGCGCCCTTCCATCACCTGGATCACGCCGCGGTCGACCATCTGCGCGGTGGAGAGCTTCTCGATGCGCTCGCCGCGCAGCTCGATCGAGCCCTTGGTGACCTCGCCGCGCTCGCCGGCGAGCAGGTTGCTCACCGCGCGCAGCGTGGTCGTCTTGCCCGCGCCGTTGCCGCCCAGGAGCGCGACGACACCACCCTCCGGAACCTGAAGGGACACGCCCTTGAGCACAAGGATCACATGGTTGTAGATGACCTCGATGCCATTGACGTTCAGAAGGGTGGTGCTCATGCCGAAGCTCAGCTCTGGCAGTCCTGCGGAGTCCGCCGTTCGATCTTCTTCTCGGCCGCATACTTGTCGGCGGCGGCCTTGATCATCGGCTTGATGACCGCCTCGTCAGACTGGTACCAGTCGCTCGAGAAGGTCCACTTCTTGCCGTCCCAGGTGTGCACGCGGGCCCAGGTGGCGCCGCGGTGGTCGGCACAGGAGGTGGAGATCGGCCGCATCACGCCGGCGAAGCCGAGCGCGTCGAGCTTTTTCTGGTCGAGCGCCAGGTTCTCGAGACCCCAGCGCACCTGCTCGCCGGTCATCACCTTGCCCTTGCCGTAACGCTCCTGCGCGCGGCGCACGCCTTCGACGCCGAGCATGGCCTGCGACAGGCCGCGCATGTAGAGCACGCTGCCGACCTCTTCCTTCGGCCCGGTGCCCTGGCCCTTGTCGTGCAGCTTGGCAAGCACTTCCTTGACCACCGCCGCGTTCGGCTCGGCGCCGTGCTGCAGTGCCAGACCGTTGTAGCCCTTGGCACCGTCGCCCACGTCCTTGACGTCCGGCTCGGCCGCGGCCCACCACACGCCGTACATCTTCTCGCGCGGGTAGCCGGTGGCCACCGCTTCCTTGAGGGCCGTGCCGTTCATCACGCCCCAGCCCCAGAGGAACACGTAGTCGGGACGGTTCTGGCGGATCTGCAGCCAGGCGGCCTTCTGCTCAACACCCGGGTGCGTGACCGGGATCGCGTTGAGCTCGAAGCCGTGCATCTTGCTGCGCTCGACCAGCAGCGGGATCGGCTCCTTGCCGTACGGGCTGTCGTGGTAGACGAGGGCGATCTTCTTGCCCTTCAACTTGTCCCAGCCGCCGTCTTTCTTGGCCACATGCTGCAGCAGGATGTCGGCCGCGTCCCAGTAGGTGCCGGTGAGCGGGAAGTTCCACTTGAAGACGTTGCCGTCGGTGCTTTCGCTGCGGCCGTAGCCGGCGGTGATGAGCGGGATCTTGTCGCCCGGCGCCTTCTCGGTCAGCGCGAAGGTGATGCCGGTGGACAGCGGGTGGAACACGGTGGCACCGCCGTTCTTGCCCTTCAGGCGCTCGTAGCACTCGACGCCGCGGTCGGTGGCGTAGCCGGTTTCGCATTCCTCGAACGAGATCTTGACGCCGTTGACACCGCCGCGTGCGTTGGTCAGCTTGAGGTAGTCGACGTAACCGTTGGCCCAGGGCACGCCGTTGGGCGCGTAGGCCCCGGTGCGGTACGACAGCACCGGGAAGAACTGCTCCTTGGCTTGCGCGAAGGCGGTGGTCGCCACGCTCGCCAGGCCAGCGGCGGCCAACATCGCCGCGATCGAGAGGGACTTGAGTTTCATTGCTTGTCTCCTGGGTGGGATCAACGAGGGTGGCGCACTCTGCGGTGCGTGAATCAATGTCAATGCGGGAAGGGCCACAGACGCAGCTTCTCCTTGCCGATCGACCACAGGCGCGCGAGGCCATGCGGCTCGACGATCAGGAAGAAGACGATCAGGGCGCCGAAGATCATGAACTCGGCGTGCGAGACGAAGGCGGTGCCGATGTTCAGGCCGACGAGGCTGCCGAGTGCCGGCAGCGCCTGGTTCAGGAAGATCGGCAGGATCACGATGAAGGCAGCGCCGAAGAAGCTGCCCAAGATCGAGCCGAGGCCACCGATGATGATCATGAACAGCAGCTGGAACGAGCGGTCGATCGAGAACGCGGCGGGCTCCCAGGCCCCCAGGTGCACGAAGCCCCAGAGCGCGCCGGCCACGCCGACGATGAACGAGCTGACCGCGAACGCGGTGAGCTTGGCGTAGACCGGGCGGATGCCGATGACGGCGGCGGCCACGTCCATGTCGCGGATCGCCATCCATTCGCGGCCGACGTGGCCGCGTACCAGGTTCTTGGCCATCAGCGCGAAAACCATCACCACGCCGAGGCAGAACAGGTACTTCGCGTGCGGTGTCTCGATCGGCAGGCCGAAGAACGACAGGTTGGACACGTTGACCGAGCCCGAGGCCGAGTCGTTGGTGAACCACTTGACGCGCAGGAAGGCCCAGTCGCAGAAGAACTGCGCTGCCAGCGTGGCCACCGCCAGGTACAGGCCCTTGATGCGCAGCGACGGGATGCCGAACAGCACGCCCACCACCGCGGCACACACGCCGCCCAGCAGCAGCGCCGCGATCAGCGGCATGCCGTCGATGCGCACCGTGAAGTTGTAGGCCGCGTAGGCGCCCACCGCCATGAAGGCCCCGGTGCCCAGCGAGATCTGCCCGCAGTAGCCGACCAGGATGTTCAGGCCGAGTGCGGCGAGCGACAGGATCAGGAAGGGGATGAAGATCGCCCGCATCAGGTACTCGTCGGCCAGCAGCGGCACGACGACGATGGCGGCGACCAGCAACGCGATGATCGCGACACGGTCCTGTGCGATCGGGAAGATCTGCTGGTCCGCCCGGTAGCTGGTCTTGAACTGGCCGTTTTCGCGGTAGAACATGCTGCGCTCCTGTCCTACACCCGGTCGATGATCTTTTCGCCGAAGAGGCCCTGTGGCCGTACCAGCAGGACGAACAGCACGAGTACGTAGCCGAACCAGATCTCGATGCCGCCGCCGATGTGCGGGCCGAGGAAGACCTCCGACAGCTTCTCGCCCACGCCGAGGATCAGGCCGCCGATGATGGCGCCGGGCACGCTGGTCAGCCCGCCGAGGATGACCACCGGCAGCGCCTTGAGCGCCAGCAGCGAGAGCGAGAACTGCACGCCGAGCTTGCTGCCCCAGATGATGCCGGCCACCAGCGCGGTGAAACCGGCGACGCTCCAGACGATGACCCAGACGCGCGACAGCGGGATGCCGATCGACTGCGCGGCCTGGTGGTCGTCGGCCACCGCGCGCAGCGCGCGCCCGGTGCCGGTGTACTGGAAGAAGATCGACAGCGCGATCACCAGCGCGGCGGCGATGGCGGCGGCGAACAGGTCTTCCTTGTTGACCAGCACGCCGCCCTGGAACACGCTCTCGAGAAGGAACAGCGGGTCCTTCGGCAGGCCGATGTCGATCTTGTAGATGTCGCTGCCGAACAGGGTCTGGCCGAAGCCGTCGAGAAAGTAGGTGATGCCCAGTGTGGCCATCAGCAGCGTGATGCCCTCCTGGTTGACGAGCTTGCCGAGCACCAGCCGCTCGATCAGCCAGGCCACGATCACCATCACCGCCATGGCGGCCGCGAAGGCCAGCAGGTTGGCCAGCAGCTTGCTGTCGAAGCCCAGCAGCGCCGGGAACCACTCCGAGAAGCGCGCCATCGCCAGCGCCGCGAACAGCACCATCGCGCCCTGCGCGAAGTTGAAGACGCCGCTGGCCTTGAAGATCAGCACGAAGCCCAGCGCCACCAGGCTGTAGAGCATGCCGGACATCAGCCCGCCGATCGTGGTTTCGAGGAAGAAGCCCATGTCAGTGCCGCCGGGCCGTCCCAAGGAACTGAGGCGCCCCCTCGGGGGACAGTGAACGGAGTGAGCGTGGGGGCTTCATGTCAGTGCGAGGTGCCGAGATAGGCGGCGATCACGTCGGGGTTGGCGCGCACCTCGTCGGGCGTGCCGTCGCCGATCTTCCTGCCGTAGTCGAGCACGACCACGCGGTCACTGATGTCCATCACCACGCCCATGTCGTGCTCGATCAGCACGATGGTGGTGCCGAACTCGTCGTTGACGTCGAGCACGAAGCGGCACATGTCCTGCTTCTCCTCGACGTTCATTCCGGCCATCGGTTCGTCGAGCAGAAGCACCTGCGGCTCCATCGCGAGGGCCCGGCCGAGGTCCACGCGCTTCTGCAGGCCGTACGGCAGGCGGCCGACCGGCGTCTTGCGCCAGGCCTGGATCTCGAGGAAGTCGATGATGCGCTCGACGAAGGCGCGGTGCGCGGTCTCCTCGCGCTCGGCCGCGCCCCAGCGTATCGCCTGCTGGAACAGGTTCGTCTTCATCTTCAGGTTGCGGCCCGACATGATGTTGTCGATCACGTTCATGCCCTTGAACAGGGCCAGGTTCTGGAACGTGCGCGCGACACCCATCTCGGCCACCTGGCGCGAGTTCATGTGGGCGAAAGTCTGGCCGCGGAAGGTGATCGAGCCCTGCTGCGGCGTGTAGACGCCGTTGATGCAGTTGAGCATCGAGCTCTTGCCGGCGCCGTTGGGGCCGATGATGGCGCGGATCTCGTGCTCGCGTACGTCGAAGCTGATGTCGCTCAGCGCCTTGACGCCGCCGAAGGCCAGGCTGATGTTCCTGACCTCGAGGATCACCTCGCCGATGCGGCGCGCCGGCGCGGCCGGCGCCGTCATGGCCATCGACTCGGCCATCGTGTTCATGCGGCCGCCCTCAGCGGTGTGTTCACCGCCAGGTCGACGATC
Organism: Aquincola sp.; assembly: GCA_022841885.1. GTDB lineage: Bacteria > Pseudomonadota > Gammaproteobacteria > Burkholderiales > Burkholderiaceae_C > CADEEN01. Next base: position 16,880 of record JALHQP010000045.1, read on the forward strand.
GGCAGCGTGGCCGACACGCTGCCGCTGCGCCCGTCCTCGAACCTGACCGCGGTCTCGATGAACTGCTCGGTCTTGCCGCCGTACAGGGCGTCGACCAGCACCTGGTACTTGTCGCTGATGGCGCCGCGCTTGACCTTGCGCGTGCGCGTCATTTCGCCGTCGTCGGCGTCGAGTTCCTTGTGCAGGATCAGGAAGCGGCTGATCTGCGAGCCGGCCAGGCGCTCGTCGGCCGCGAGGTCGGCGTTGACCTTCGCCACGCAGTCGCGCACCAGCTCGAGCACCTCGGGCTTGCCCGCCAGGTCGGTGTAGCCGGCGTAGGGCAGGTTGCGCCGCTCGGCCCAGTTGCCCACCGCTTCGAAGTCGATGTTGACGAAGGCGCAGACCTTGTCGCGCTTGTCGCCGAAGGCCACCGCCTCCTTGATGTACGGAAAGAACTTGAGCTTGTTCTCGATGTACTTGGGCGCGAACATCGAACCGTCGGCCATGCGGCCGACGTCCTTGGCGCGGTCGATGATCTTCAGGTGCCCGGTCGCGTCCAGGAAGCCGGCGTCGCCGGTGCGGTACCAGCCATCGGCGGTGAGCACCTCGCGTGTCGCCGCCTCGTTCTTGTAGTAGCCCTTGAGCAGGCCCTGGCTGCGCACCAGAAGCTCGCCGCGGTCGTCGACCCTGATCTCGACGCCGTCGATCGGCACGCCCACCGTGTCGGCCTTGACCTCGTGGTCGGGCTGCAGGCAGACGAAGACCGCCGTCTCGGTCGAGCCGTAGAGCTGCTTCAGGTTGATGCCGATCGAGCGGTAGAAGGTGAACAGGTCCGGCCCGATCGCTTCGCCGGCGGTGTAGGCCACGCGCACGCGCGAGAAGCCGAGCGTGTTGCGCAGCGGCCCGTAAACGAACAGGTTGCCGAGCGCGTAGTGCAGCCGATCGCCGACGGACAGCGCCTTGCCGTCCATGCGCGCCGGGCCGACGCGTTGCGCGAGCGCCATGAAGTGCTTGTACAGCCACTTCTTGATCGCACCGGCGTCTTCCATGCGGATCGTCACCGAGGTCAGCAGCGCTTCGAAGACGCGCGGCGGCGCGAAGTAGTAGGTCGGTCCCACTTCCTTGAGGTCGATCGACGCGGTGGCCGCGCTCTCGGGGCAGTTGACCACGTAGCCGCAGGCGAGCCACTGCGCGTACGAGAAGATGTTCTGTCCGATCCAGGCCGGCGGCAGGTAGGCCAGCACCTCTTCCTTGTCGGTCAGCTTGTCGAAACGCGCGCCTGCGGCGGCGCGGTCGAGCAGCGTGAAGTGCGTGTGCACGACGCCCTTCGGGTTGCCGGTGGTGCCCGAGGTGAAGAACATCGCAGCCACGTCGGGGGGTTGCACCGCCGCGACCGCGGCGTCGAACGAACCGGGGTGCGCAGCAGCGTGCGCGTCGCCCTCAGCCAGCAACGAGTCCAGGCTGGCGAGGCCCGCTTCGCTGTAGTTGCGCAGGCCGCGAGGATCGTCATACCAGATCTGCGCGAGGCCCGGGCACTGCGGCCGGATCTCGAGCAGCTTGTCGACCTGCTCCTGGTCCTCGACGATCGCGAACGCGACCTCGGCGTTGACGATCGGGAACACGAACTCGGCGGCCGCCGCGTCCTGGTACAGCGGCACCGGTATCGCACCGAGCGACTGCGCCGCCAGCATCGACGCGTACAGGCGTGGCCGGTTCTCGCCGATCACCACCACGTGCTGCCCGCGCTGCAGTCCTGCGCTGGCCAGGCCGCCCGCGATACGGCGCACCAGCGTCGCCAGCGCACTCCACGAGAGCGTCTGCCAGATGCCGTACTCCTTCTCGCGCAGCGCCGGCGCATCCGGGCGCGCTTTCGCGTGCTCGAGCAACAGGCGGGGGAAGGTGGTCTGCACCGAGAAGTCTCCTCGTCGCGGGGGGCGTGATCTGAGAGCGGGATGCTAGGGAGAAGTTTGACGCCCGGTTGTCGTTCTGACGACAATCCTAGGGTCGCCCCGGCAGGGACTTTCCCGGGGCGGCACTGTCAGCCCGCCGTCAACCTGCGAGCGCATGCCGGCCCACGAACTGCCTTCCAATACCTCCCTGCGCCACCGCGTGCGCGCGGCCACGGCCGACGAACTGGAGCGCGTGCCCTGGTGGTTGGTGCTCGATCCGCCGCAGCGCGAGCGCGTGGCCGCCGACATTCAGGTGGCCGACGCCGAGCCGGGCGAGTACCTGTGCCGCATCGGCCGCCCGGCCACGCTGTGGCTCGGCGTCGTCCAGGGCCTGCTGAAGATGAGCAACGACAGCGCGCTCGGTGCACCCATCACCTTCACCGGTGTGCCTTCGGGTGCCTGGTTCGGCGAGGGCACGCTGCTCAAGCACGAGGTCTACCGCTACAACATCGAGGTACTGCGGCCGAGTGTGGTGGCCGGCCTGCCGATCGCCACCTTCGACTGGCTGCTCGAGCGCAGCATCCCCTTCAACCGCTACCTGATGAACCAGCTCAACGAGCGCTTGGGCCAGTTCATCGCCGCGCGCGAGATCGACCGCATGGCCGACCCGGACACCAAGGTCGCGCGAAGCCTGGGCGCGCTGTTCCACCCGGTGCTGTACCCGGGCGTGGGCGAGGTGCTGCGCATCACGCAGCAGGAACTCGGCTACCTGGTGGGCCTGTCCAGGCAGCGTGTCAACGAGGCGCTGACGCGCTTGCAGGCATGCGGCTGGATCCGCGTCGAGTACGGCGGGGTGCGTGTGCTTGACCTGCCGGCGCTGCAGCAGGCGCGGCCGGACTGAACTTCAGGCCAGGTTGCTGACGCCTGCGGCCACATGCCCTGCCGGCACGTGGGGCGCGGCGTTGTCGACATGCCCGGTCTGGTCGTCGAAGAAGAAGTCGGGCTCGAACTCGCGCAGGAACTCGCCCTTGGGCAGGCCACCGAGGAACATCGCCTCGTCGACGTCGATCTGCCAGGCCATCAGGGTGCGGATCGCGCGCTCGTGCGCCGGTGCGCTGCGCGCGGTGACGAGCGCGGTGCGGATGCGCATCGGTCCCGCCGGCTCGCGCTGCAGCCGGTGCAGCGCTTCGAGGAAGGGCTTGAACGGTCCGGGCGCCAGCGGCAGCGACGCGCGGTCGCGCTCGTGCGCCTGGAAGGCGGCCAGGCCATCGCTCTGGAACACGCGTTCGCTCTCGTCGGAGAACAGCACAGCGTCGCCGTCGAAGGCGATGCGCACCTCGTTGGGGTGCGTGTCGGTGGCGCGCGCCGAATGCGCCGCCACACGCGCCGCCGGCACGCCGGCGGCCAGCGCCTGGCGCACGTCGGCCTCGTTGGTCGACAGGAACAGGTTGGCCGCCAGCGGCTTGAGGTAGCGCCACGGGCTCTCCCCGCGGGTGAACACGCCGCGCTCGACCGGCAGGCCGTAGTGCTGGCAGGAGCGGAACACGCGCATGCCCGACACCGGGTCGTTGCGCGACAGGATCACGACTTCGACGCGCCGCTTGGCGGCCGCGTTGAACGCCAGCAGCTTGTTGACGAGCGAAAAGGCCACGCCCGGCCGCGCCGGCCGCTCCAGGCGCTCGAGCTGCAGCCGCATGTAGGCGCGGTCGTCGTGCGCCTCGAACACGCGGTTCTCTTCCTCGAAGTCGAACAGCGCGCGCGAGGAGATGGCGACCACCAGACAGCCGTCGAGCGAAGCGGGCATGGACAGATCATAGGCGTCGACCCCCTCCGAGGGCGTCCGGCCGCAGGCCGCTACGGGGGTGGGCCTTACTGCACGAAACCGATCGGCCCGCGCTTGCCGGCGGCCGCCGGCAGGTCGCGTTCCTCGATCGCGTCGCGCCCGTCCAGGCGCGCATTGCCGAAGGCCGTGGTCCAGGCGCGGCGCATCTCGCGCGGCGCCAGCTCGGCCAGGCGCTCGAGCACGGCCTCGGACGGTTGCTCGGGGAAGCGCTCGCCCCAGCGGTGCCCAGCGCGCAACTGGCCGTACAGGCGCAGTGCGATGGTGCGCGCCTGCTCGCGGTCGGGTGCGCTCACCTCGTAGACGTTGACGCGGTTGAGGATCGGCTCGGGGATCGCGCGCTGATCGTTGGCCGTGGCGATCCAGATCACCTGGCTGGCGTCGATCGGCACCTCGGCGAACTCGTCGGTGAAGTCGGTCGCGGTGTCGTGCTCGAGCAGGCTGTACAGCGCGCCCAGCGGGTCGTAGGCATGCTCGGCGCGGGCCTTGTCGATTTCGTCGACCACCATTACCGGGTTGGCGTAGCTGCCGTCGACCAAGGTCTCGAATACCCGGCCGGGGCGCGCGCCCTTCCATTGACTCGAGGCGCCGGACAGCACCCAGCCGGCGGTCAGGCTGCTCATCGCCACGAAGCCCATGCCGGTACCGAGCAAGGCTGCCACCTCGCGCGCGAAGTGGGTCTTGCCGATGCCGGGCGGGCCGAGCAGCAGCATCGGCGTGATCTCGAGGGCGTCGCCGCTGTCGTGCGTCAGCGCGAGCTGGCGCTTCAGGTCGTCGAGCACGGCGTGGAAATTGGGCAGGTCCTCGTACAGGCGGTCCATCGCCGGCAGGCCGCTCGGCTTGACCTGGAAGCGCTCGGGCCCGCGTTCGAGCATGCGCTCGTAGGTGTGACGCAAGGGTTCGTGTTCCTGCGCCGGCAGCCGGGACAGGCGTTTCTCGACGTCGGCGCAGCGGTAGACGCTGCGCATCTGCGCGATGCCGAGCGCGGGCGACGAAGGGGTGGCAGCAGCCGTCATTCAGACCTCCGAATGGCCATGGGCGAAATCATTGAAGCACTTGGCGTGCCCGCGCAAGCCCGGAATTGGCCCGACTTGCGCCCCCAAACCGTGCCGGCGTGCAGCAAGTCGCGCCCGGTCCGTCCGCGCCGGCGGCGTTTCGTCGCCCGTTGCCGGCGTTCGATCGCAAGGCGCTCGCGCTGCAAGCGGCGAACGCCGACAGTCCAGCCATCGACACCGACATGACACCCGACACCGAGCCCACCATGCACACCTCGCTGCCCACGCCGACCCGCGCTGCCCGCCTCAACGCCCTGGCCGCGGCCTTCGTTGTCACGCTGGCGATGCTCGCCGGCATCGGTCACCTGGCCGACGCCGAGCACGCGCCGCTGCTGGCCGGCGCCTCGACGGCCCAGCGCGCCTGAGCGGGCGGCATGCCCCTGCTTCGTTGCGTTTGAAACATACGACCACACGGCCGACACGCGCCTGACACGCACGGCCCCTACGCTGACTGCCATCGCCGCGCCGTCCGACAGAACTGCCATGAACGCCACCCCCGCCCGCTCAGCCCCGCTGCCCGTGCCGCTGCGCAGCGAGGCGTTCGCCGAGGACATTCTCGAGTTCGTCGAGCAGACCCCCGCCTTGTCGCAGCGCTCGCTCGGCTGGCTGGTCAACGGGGCCCCGCTGGCCGTGGCCCTGATCGGCGTGGCCTTCGCGGTGGTGCCGCCGCTGGCCTGACGATCGGCAGGCGCGCTCAGCGCACCCAGCTCTGCAGCTGGATGATCGGCAGCAGCACGGCCAGCACGATCAGCATCACCACGCCGCCCATGCCGACGATCAGCAGCGGCTCGAGGATCGTGGCCAGCGCCAACGCGCGGCGCTGCACTTCGCTGCCGAGCTGGTCGGCGGCGCGCTGCAGCATCTTCGGCAGAGTGCCGGTCTGCTCGCCCAGGCGCGCGAACATCGCCAGCAGCCCCGGGAAGCGCTTCTTCGACGCCATCGCGTTGGCCAGCGGCGCGCCTTCGCGCACCTGCACCAGCGCGGCCATCGCGTCGGCACGCATGGCGCGGTTGGACAGGGTTTCGGCGGCTGCCTGCAGGGCCTTGAGGATCGGCACGCCGGCCCCCGCCAGCATCGCCAGCGTGCCGGCGAAACGCGCTGCGTTGTAGCCGCGCGCCAGGCGCCCGATCAGCGGCAGCGTGAGCCAGAAGGCGTCGAAGCGCTCGCGAAAGTCGTCGCTGCGCAGCGCCATCGCGAGCGAGAAGCCGGCACCGGCCAGTGCCAGCAGCACCAGCCAGCCCCAGCTGCGCACGAAGGCGCTGAGGGCGAGCATGAGCACCGTGAGCAGCGGCAGCGCGCGCTTGCTGCCCTCGAACACGCTGGCCACCTGCGGCACCACGTAGGTAACGAGGAAGACGACGATCAGCACGGCGATCAGCGACACGATGAGCGGGTAGAGCGTGGCGCCGATCAGCTTGGACTTCAGCGCCTGCTGCGCCTCCAGGTCGTCGGCCAGGCGCTCGAGCACGGGGCCGAGTGCACCGCTTTGCTCGCCGGCGGCGACGACCGCGCGGTAGACGTCGTCGAACTCGCGCGGCGTGGTGGCCAGCGCGCGCGCGAAGGTGCTGCCGGCGTTGATCTCGCTGCGCAGGTGGGCGATCAGCTCGCGCTGGCGCGGGTCCTCGCAGTCTTCCATCAGTGCGGTCAGCGCGCGTTCCAGTGGCAGGCCCGAGCCGACCAGGCCGGCCATCTGGCGCGTCCACACCGCCAGCGAGGTGCTGGTGAAGACCCGGCGCGCAAAGCGCGCGGCCTGGGCGTCGTTGGCGGCCTGCGAGACCGGCGCCACGTCCAGCGGCACCAGCGACTGGGCGCGCAGCTGCGCGCGCGCAGCCTTGGCGTTGTCGGCCTCGACCAGGCCGGTCTTCGAGCGGCCGTCGGCGTCGAGGGCTTCGAACTTGTAGGCGGGCACCTGAAGCTGCCTATTCGCGCGTCACGCGCATCACCTCTTCCGGCGAGGTAATGCCTTCGGCCACCAGGCGCTCGCCGTCTTCGCGCATCGGCCTCAGGCCGGCCGACTCGGCGGCGACGAAGAGCTGGCTCTCGGCGGCGCGGCTGTGGATCAGCGCGCGCACCTTGTCGTCGGCCGTCATCAGCTCGTAGACGCCGGTGCGGCCCTTGTAGCCGGTCTTGCCGCAGTCCTCGCAGCCCACCGGGTGCCAGCGGCCGCGCTCGTCGCGCCGCTTGCAGGTGTTGCAGAGCTTGCGCACCAGGCGCTGGGCCAGCACGCCGAGAAGGGACGAGGACAGCAGGTAGGGTTCGACGCCCATGTCGACCAGGCGCGTCACCGACGACGGCGCGTCGTTGGTGTGCACCGTGGCCAGCACCAGGTGGCCGGTCAGCGAGGCCTGGATCGCGATCTGCGCGGTGTCGAAGTCGCGGATCTCGCCGATCATGATCACGTCCGGGTCCTGGCGCAGGATCGAGCGCAGGGCCTTCGCGAAGGTGAGGTCGATTCGGGTATTGATCTGGGTCTGGCCGATGCCGGGCAGCTCGTACTCGATCGGGTCTTCGACCGTCAGCACATTGGTCGTCGAGGTTTCGAGGGTCTGCAGCGCGGCGTACAGCGTGGTCGTCTTGCCGCTGCCGGTGGGGCCGGTGACGAGCACGATGCCGTGCGGCTGCTGCACCAGCTGGCCGAACTTCTTGCGCACCTCGCCGCTCATGCCGAGCGACTCGAGCGAGAACTTGGCCTCGCCCTTGTCCAGCAGGCGCAGTACCGCGCGCTCGCCGTGCGCGTTGGGCAGCGTCGACACGCGCACGTCGATCGCACGCCCGCCGATGCGCAGGCTGATGCGCCCGTCCTGCGGCAGGCGCTTCTCGGCGATGTCCAGCTCGGCCATGATCTTCAGGCGCGAGATCAGCGCCGCGTGCAACGCGCGGTTGGGCTGCACCACCTCGCGCAGCGTGCCGTCGACGCGAAAACGCACCGAGGAGTTGCGCTCGTAGGGTTCGATGTGGATGTCGCTCGCGCCGTCCTTGGCCGCCTGCGTCAGCAGCGCGTTGAGCATGCGGATGATCGGCGCGTCGTTGGCGGCCTCGAGCAGGTCCTCCACCGCGGGCAGGTCCTGCATCATGCGCGACAGGTCGACCGCGCTCTCGACCTCGCCGACCACCGCGGCGGCACTGCCCTCGCCACCGGCGTAGGCCGCCGCGATGCGCTGCGCCAGCGTGCCCACCGGCTCGCGCTCGAAGCGCTTGACGTCGAACACGCGCAGCACTTCCGACAGCGCGGTGGCCGACGCGTGCTCGCCGGCCCACAGTGTCAGCTGCTGGCCGTCGTCCTCGAGCAGCAGCGTGTGCGCCTTGGCGAAGGCGTAGGGCAGGGGGTGGCGCGCGCCCATCGGTCTACTGCGCTGCGGACGCGGGGGCCGAGGCGGGTTGCGGCGCACGCTGCGGCGGCAGCAGCGGCGATTCGCCGACCGGCAGCAGGATGTGGTTGGACGGCTGCGCGTCCTTCTGTTGCGCGCGGATCAGGTCGTAGCGGTCGAGCGAGAGCTTCTTGGCGTCGTCGGCGGTGCGCATCACGATCGGGCGCAGGAAGACCATCAGGTTGGTGCGTCGCTTGGTGCGCGACTCGCTGCGGAACAGGTGGCCGATGCCCGGGATGTCGCCCAGCAGCGGCACCTTGCTCTTGCTGTCCTCGAAGCGGTCCTCGATCAGGCCGCCCAGCACCAGGATCGAGCCGTCGTCGACGACCACGTTCGACTCGATCGAGCGCTTGCTCGTCGTCGGGCCGGTGCCGCTGGTGCCGGTGGCCTGCGCGATCACGTCCGAGCTTTCCTGGAAGATCGTCAGCCGCACCGTGCCGCCTTCGCCGATCTGCGGCTTCAGGCGCAGCGTCAGGCCCACGTCCTTGCGTTCGACGGTCTGGAACGGGTTGGTGGTGCCGGTGCCCGTGCTCGTGAACTGGCCGGTGATGAAGGGCACGTTGCGGCCGACGACGATCTTGGCCTCCTCGTTGTCGAGGGTGATCAGGTTCGGCGTCGACATGATGTTGGTGTTGCTCTGCGTCTGCAGGAACTGCGCGATCGCGGCCAGCGCGTACTGGCCGCCGAAGTCGCGGATCAGGCCGATGTTCAGGCCCGCGCCCACCGCCACCGTGCCGGAGGCGGCCGAGGTGTTGATGTCGATGATGCTCGGCACGCGGTTGTTGCCGAGATTGGTGCCCACCACGCCGACGTTCTTGTCGCCGTCCTTGCCGATCAGGCCCTGCCACTGGAAGCCGAAGTCGGCCGCGTTGTCGCCGCTGACCTCGACGATCAGGCTCTCGATGTAGACCTGCGCGCGCCGCGTGTCGAGCTGGTCGATCATCGCGCGCACCTGCTTGTACAGCGGCTCGGCCGCGGTGACGATCAGCGAGTTGGTCGATGGGTCGGCCTGGATGAAGCCGCCGGTGGACGGGCCTTGGCTGGCCTGGATCGGCGCGGCCGCTGCCGAGGTCGCGCCGGCGGCACCGCCGCCGACCACGGCCGGCGCGGCGCTC
>JALHQP010000046.1 GCA_022841885.1 Aquincola sp.
GAGCGGGCGCCTGGTCGGCGGCAACCTGAGCCTGGTGGCGGCCTTGCTGGGCACGCGCTGGGCCTTGCCGCCCGAGGGTGCGATCCTGTTCCTCGAAGACGTGAGCGAGGCCGCGTACCGCGTCGATCGCCTGCTGACGCAGCTGCGCCTCGCGGGCGTGCTCGACGCGGCCGAGGGCTTCGTGCTCGGCAGCTTCACCGAGGGCGGCGACGACCCCAGCGCCGTGCTGCGCGAACACCTCGGCGCGCTGGGCAAGCCCGTGCTCGCCGGCTGGCCGGCCGGCCACGGGCGGCCGAACCACCCGCTGCCGCTGGGCGTGCGTGCGACGCTCGACGCGCAGGCCGGCACGCTCACGCTCGACGAGGACCTGCTCGAATGAGACCCACGACCACGGCACACTCGATGCTGCGTGCGCACCACTTTGCCGGCCTCGCGCCGGGGCCGCGTCTGATCGTGCTCGGCGCGGTACATGGCAACGAGGTCTGTGGCACGCGGGCGATCGAACGCGTGCTTGCCGAACTCGAGGCCGGGCGGTGGCAGCTGCGGCGTGGCGCCTTGAGCCTGGTGCCGGTGGCCAACCCGCTGGCGTACGCGAACGGCACGCGCAACGGCGAACGCAACCTGAACCGGCGCCTGCTGCCGACCGACGCGCCGCGCGAATACGAGGACCAGCTCGCCAACCTGCTGTGCCCCTGGCTCGCGGCGCACGACGTGCTGCTCGATCTGCACTCATTTCTGGGCCCCGGCGAGCCTTTCGTGCTGCGCGGGCCGCCGGACAACGACGGGACGCTCGAGCCCTTCGCACACGCAGTGGCTGAAGGTCGGCTCGCCGAGTGCCTGGGGCCGACGCGCATCGTCGAAGGCTGGATGACGGTGTATGCCGAGGGCGCGGCGCGGCGCCGTGCATGTGGCATGAAGGACGACGCCGACGCGAGTTACGGCATCGGCACCACCGAATACATGCGCAGCCAGGGGGGCTACGCGGTCACGCTCGAATGCGGCCAGCACGAGGACCCCGCGGCGCCCCAGGTGGCGTACCACGCGATCCGGCGCGCGGTGGCGCTGCTCGGGTTGGCCGAGTGGCCGGACTTCGAACCGCTGCCGCGCGGAGGTGCCTTCGAGCGTCTGCGCCTGGCGACGGTGGTCGACCGCGAGCATGCGAACGACCGTCTCGTGCGGCCCTGGGCCAGCTTCGATGCACTGCGCGCTGGCGAGCCGGTGGCCGAGCGAGCCGACGGAACGTTCTGGCGCGCGCCGCGCGACGGCCGCGTCGTGTTCCCCGACCCGTCGGCGCGGCCGGGCCACGAGTGGTTCTATTTCGCCGAGCCCTTGGGCTGAGCGAACGTCAGTCGTCGATCTGAACGCGCTGGGCGTGTGCGCACGCGCCGCGCTTGATGAGCACCTGCGCGCGCCGCGGGCCAAGGTAAGGCCCAAGCTGGCGCGCCCGGCTGGAATCGAACCAGCGGCCCTTGGCTTCGGAGGCCAATACTCTATCCACTGAGCTACGGGCGCGAGGGGTGCGATTCTAGCTGCCGCGCCCTCGGCGCCTGCCGGGGCCGCGGGGGGCGCTCGCTATAATCCGGCGCCTTTCGCGTGCCCCGGCACGCATTGTTTTTTGCGCCGCGCGCGCCCGACAAGAGACGCCCATGAGCCAAGCTCACGCTCACGACGACGACCACGACCTGCCGCACGAAGGCCCGATCAAGACGCCCAAGCAGCTCATCTGGGCCGTGGTGCTGGCCTTCGTGGTGCCGATCATCGCGATCATCCTGCTGGTCAACTACGTGACGGCAGGCAACCAGCCGGCCGCAGGCAGCGACGGCATGGCCGCCGAGGCGGTGGCGCGACGCATTCAGCCGGTTGGAAGCATCGAGATCAAGGACGTGTCCGACCCGGCGTCGCTGAAGAGCGGTGAGCAGGTCTATGCCGCGCAGTGCGTGGCCTGCCACGCCAGCGGTGCGGCCGGCGCGCCCAAGCTCGGCGACGCCGCGGCCTGGGCGCCGCGCCTGAAGAGCGGCTACGACGCGCTGCTCGCGTCCGCGCTCAAGGGCAAGGGTGCGATGGGGGCGCAAGGCGGCGGCGACTTCAGCGACTTCGAGATCGCTCGCGCGGTGGTCCACTTGGTCAACCAGTCGGGCGGCAAGTTCGACCAGCCCAAGATGCCGGCGGCACCGGCAGCAGCGGCCGCGGCGGCTCCGGCGGCCACTCCCGCCCCGGCACCCGCTGCGGTGGCGACGGCGGCGGCAGCAGTACCCGCGGCAGCCAAAGCCGATGCGGTGCCGGCGCTGTATACGCAAGCCTGCGCCGTCTGCCATGCCGCGGGTGTGGCCGGTGCGCCCAAGCTCGGCGACAAGGCGGCCTGGGCGCCACGCTTGGCCGGGGGTGTCGACGGCCTGACCGCCAGTGTGATCAAGGGCAAGGGCGCGATGCCGCCCAAGGGTGGCGCGATGGCGGCCGCCGACGCCGACATCAAGGCCGCGGTCAGCTACATGGTGGGCACGGTCAAGTAAGGCAGGCCTGGCTGCGGCTCGAAAGCCGGCCTCGTGCCGGCTTTCTTGCTTTTTGGGGCGACCCCCTCGCGCATCCGATCCGGCTGCGGCTTCGTAGCAGGAGGGATGAGCCGCCTTGCGCCCGTCGCTTCAACCCTGCCTGTGGGCGTGTCGATGCGCCGCTGCCGGGCTCAGCACATGGCCGAAGCGTGCCGCCATGTCGGCAAAGGGCAACGGCTGCGGCTGCCACAGCCCGGCCTCGACTGCGCGCGCCGCGTCGTGCATGTCCTGCGTGTGGACGATGCCCAGCCCGAGCTCGCTGTCGAGGAACAGGCGCCCCTGCTCGTCGAGCCAGGCGCTGCGCGCCTGTGCCGGCGCACCGCTGTGGCTGGCCAGCGAAAGGTCGTGCGGTGCGATGCGCCAGACATGCGGTGCCGCCTCGAGTTCGACATACACCCGCTGCGGGCCGTTCTGGAAGAACCAGGCACCGTCGTCGGCGCGTGCGTAGTTGCGCTCGATGAAGGCGCGCAACTTGTCGTGCTGGATGCGGCTGCCCTTGACCTGCGGGAACGGCCCCGCCGCCTGCACGCGATCGTCGCGCATGTACCAGTCGCCGCGCGCGTCGAGCGCGAGCCAGCCATGGCAGGCCGGCACGTTCGGCCACTTCTTCAGCGCGGCTTCGACGATCGGGTCCATGGCGCGCAGCTTGGCGCTTCAGGCGTGCGCCTGCAACCAGCCGAGCACGGCGGCCGGCATCGCCTGCACATGGCCCGGCGGCGTGCCAGCGGGAAAGCCGACATGCCCGCCGTGTGGCGGCTGCCACAGGGTCACGTGCTCACCGACCTCGTGGGCCACCGGCAGGCTCCAGGCCGGCACGAACGGGTCGTTGCGCGCGTTGAGCACGAGGGCGGGAATACGAATGCGGTGCAGGTGCGGCTTGGCCGAGGCGCGCGCCCAGTAGTCCTCGGTGTCGCGAAAACCGTGCAGCGGAGCGGTGAACAGGTTGTCGAACTCGTAGAGGTCTCGCGCGGCGCGCATGCGCTCGGCGTCGAACAGGCCCGGGTGCCGGGCCAGGCGCGCCAGCGCGCGCGGCTTCATCGTGGCCAGGAACATGCGCGTGTAGACGAGGCGGTTGAAGCCGCGCCCGATCGCGTGGCCGCCGGCGGCCAGGTCCACCGGCGAGCAGACGGCGGCGACCGAGGCCGCGACGCGCGCCGCGCCGTCGCCGGCCTCCTCGGCCCAGCGCAGCAGCGCATTGCCGCCGAGCGAGATGCCGGCAGCCAGCAGCGGCGCGCCGCTGCGCTCACGCAGGCGGTCGAGGATCCAGCCCACCTCCTCGAAGTCGCCCGAGTGGTAGGCGCGCGGCGCCAGGTTCAACTCGCCCGAGCAACCGCGGAAGTGCGGCACCGCGAAGTGCAGGCCTGCGGCCGCGGCTTCGCGCGCGAAGGCTTCGGCGTACTGGCTGCGCGACGAGCCCTCGAGGCCGTGGAACATGATCAGCCAGCGCGCGTCGGGGCGCGGCGCGCGCTGGAGGTCGACGTCGATGAAGTCGCCATCGGGGGTGGTCCAGCGTTCGCGCTCATAACAGGGCGCGGCGCCGGAGAAGCGGCGTGAGACCAGCGCCGGCCAGACCGTCTGCGCTTGGCCGCCCGGCAGCCACGCCGGCGCGCGGTAGTGCGCCAGGGCCGGCATCAATGCAGGGTCGACGGCGCCTCGACGGCCAGCTCGCGGGCCTCGCGCATCGAGCCCGGGCTGCCGTGGTGCAGCACGAGACGCCAGCCCAGCGCCGTCTTGAAAAACACGTTGGTGGCGATCACCCAGGCCGTCTGCGGGCCTTCGGCGCGGCTGATGTCCACGCGCTCGAGCACGTGGTGCACCGCGGCGCCGCCGGACTCGACGCGCTGCACCTGCTGCGGCCGCACCGGGATCGCGCCGTTGTCGAAGATGGCCGCGAAGCTCGCACGCACCGCCGCGTGGCCGACGACGCGCGGCCCCCCCGGGTGCACGCAGGCGATCTCGTCGTCCTCCGACCACAGGGCCATCAGGCGCTCGATGTCGCCGCTGGCCAGCGCCTCGTAGAACTGCGCCTCGACGTCGTCGGCCGAGGCCAGCAGGGCAGCGGCGCGGGCTTTGGCTTGCGGCATGCGCGGGATTGTAGGGACCGGGGGCTCACGCTAGCCTCGACGACGGGATGAACACCATGGCCAGACCTTCCGCAGACGACTGGAGCGAGCGCAGCCGCGACGTGGCGGCGCTGCTCGCGCGCACCGCGCTCGGCGACCGCGCTGCGTTCGCGCGGCTGTACGACCGCACCAGCGGCCACCTGTTTGCGGTGGTGCTGCGCATCCAGCGCGACCGCGCGTTGGCCGAGGACCTGCTGCAGGAGATCTACGTCAACGTGTGGCGCGCCGCGGCCAGCTTCGATGCCACGCGCAGCCAGCCGCTGACCTGGCTGACCAGCATCGCGCGCAACCGCGCGATCGACAGCCTGCGGCGCCAGCAGACGCAGCCGATGCTGCTGTCGGCCACGCCGCAGGATGACGACGAGGACGATGGCCCGGACACGGTCGAGCGCCATGCCGACGAAGGGCCGGGCCCGATCGACCTGCTGCAACGCGCCGGCGATGCGCGCGAACTGCACCGCTGCATGGACGGCCTGGCGCCGGCGCAGCGCCAGAGCGTCGCGCTCGCGTTCTACGACGGCCTGTCGCATGCCGAGGTGGCCGAGCACCTGCAGCAGCCGCTGGGCACGGTGAAGTCCTGGCTGCGTCGTGCCCTGCTCGCGCTGCGCGGCTGCCTTGATGCCGCGGTCGCCCGCGACGCCGCAGCGCAGGGAGGCTGAACGCGATGGACTACGCCCGACCTGAACGAGTCGATGCCCTGGCGGCGCAGTACGCGGCCGGCACGCTGCGCGGCGGCGCGCGGAGGCGCTATGAGGCGCTGCTGCCGAGCCATCCGGTACTGCGCGCCGCGCACCAGCGCTGGCAGGAGCGGCTGATGCCGCTGACCGCCGCGCTGTCGCCCGAGACACCCTCGCCGCAGGTGTGGCAGCGCGTGGTGGCACGCTTGTGGCCCGACGTGCCCGCGAGCGTCGTGCTGCCCTGGTGGCAGCGCCTCGCGCCCTGGCGCGGGCTCACGGCCTTTGCATCGACGGCCGCGCTGGCGATGGCCCTCGTGCTTGCGCTGCCCGAACGGGCGCAGCCGCCGGTGGTCGTCGTGCTGCAAGGCACCGGCGGCACGGCCGAGGGCGTCAACACCTTCGTGGCCAGCGTCAGCGGCGATGGCCGCGCGCTCGTGACGCGGCCGCTGATGCCGGTGTCGGTGCAAGCCGACCGCGTGCTCGAGCTGTGGTCGGTGCCGCCCGAGGGCGCACCGCGCTCGCTGGGCCTGATCTCGTCGTCTGGCGCGACCGTGATCGCGCGCGAGCGCCTGCCGGCGTCGCTGCTCAAGGGTGGCACGGCCGCGCTGGCGGTCAGCGTCGAGCCGCCGGGGGGCTCGCCCACCGGCACGCCGACAGGGCCGGTGGTCTACGCCGGCAAGCTGCAGCTGTAGCGGGGCCTCAGTGTCCGCCGCGCGCGGGCCCGCCGGCCAGGCGGTAGCGTGTGCCACAGTACGGGCACTGGCCTTCGCCGCTGGAGGCCACGTCGATGAACACGCGTGGATGGTTGCTCCACAGCGGCATCTTCGGATTCGGGCAGAAGACGACGCCGGGGCCGTGCAACTCGCTCGCCTGCACGGTGACGGTGGAAGACGAGACGGAAGGGGTGGCAGTGTCCTGGTTCATCAGACGCGGTCCAGCCATTCGGCGTACTTGGGGTTGCGGCCGTTGACGATGTCGAAGAAGGCGGCCTGGATCTTCTCGGTGATCGGGCCGCGCGAGCCGTGCCCGATCTCGATGCGGTCGAGTTCGCGGATCGGCGTGACCTCGGCCGCGGTGCCGGTGAAGAAGGCCTCGTCGGCGATATAGACCTCGTCGCGGGTGATGCGCTTTTCGACAAGCTTCAGGCCCAGGTCCTGGCAGATCGCGAACACGGTATTGCGCGTGATGCCGTTGAGCGCGCCGGCCGACAGGTCGGGCGTATAGACCACGCCGCCCTTGATGACGAACAGGTTCTCGCCCGCGCCCTCGCTGACGAAGCCCGAGGCATCGAGCAGCAGTGCTTCGTCGTAGCCGTCGTCCAGCGCCTCCATGTTGGCCAGGATCGAGTTGGTGTAGTTCGACACCGCCTTGGCCTGCGTCATCGTGATGTTGACGTGGTGGCGCGTGTAGCTCGAGGTCTTGACGCGGATGCCGCGCTTCAGGCCTTCCTCGCCCAGGTAGGCGCCCCAGGACCAGGCTGCGACCATCAGGTGGATGGTGTTGCCCCGGGGCGAGACGCCCAGCTTCTCGGAGCCGATCCAGGTCAGCGGTCGGATGTAACAGCTTTCCAGCTGGTTGACCCGAACCACCTCGCGTTGCGCCGCCATCACCTGCTCGATCGAGAACGGGATCTTCATGCGCAGGATCTTGGCGCTGTTGAACAGGCGCTCGGTGTGCTCGCGCAGCCGGAAGATGGCCGTTCCACCCTTGGCGTTGTAAGCGCGCACTCCCTCGAAAGCGCCGCAGCCGTAGTGCAGTGTGTGGGACAGCACATGGATGCGGGCATCACGCCATTCGACCAGGCGGCCGTCCATCCAGATCTTTCCGTCGCGGTCGTGCATCGACATGCGGGACTCCAATACAGGGCGAGGGAGCGAGATTCTAGGTCGCGTCGCCCGCGCGTCCCGGCTCGCCGGATTCGCCGCTCGCCACCAGCGCGACCGAGGGGGGTACCCCCGATGCGCGGGGGCGGGCGGGGCTGTGTACAAGTGGACACAAATGGATAATTTGAGCCATCAGCCCATTTGTGGCTCGAGGTGTCCAAATGCTTGAGCGCTTGTCTTCGATCGTCTTCGCAGCCCTGGTCGCCGTTGCTCCGGTCGTGTCGGCGCAGACCTCGGGCTCTTTCGACTGCATCACCAACAACAGCGCCGCCTCGTGCACTCAAGGCGAGTCGACCTTGTCGTGGGACTGGGATGGCAGCAACCTGACGATCGCCAACAGCGGCAGCGGTTATGTGGCGGAGGTCTATTTCGATGTGAGCAGCGGAATGGCCGCCAGCTTCAATGCCGGGCTGTCGAGCGCTGGCGTGCTGTTCTCGCCGGGTGCTTCTCCTGGCGCGCTGCCGGGGGGTAACGCGGTGTCGTTCTCGTCCGAACTGAGCTTCGATTCGGACGGAGGGCGAGGCCAGCCGGTCAACGGCATCAATGGCGGCGAGTTCGCGGTGTTCTCGTTCAGTGGCACCTCACTGTCGAGCATCGACACCGGTGCGCTGTTGGCCGGTATCCATGTCCGTTCGCTCTACAACGGCCAGAGCGAGGGTTTCGTGACCACGCCGGTGCCTGAGCCCAGCACCTATGCGCTGATGCTCGCCGGCCTCGGTGCATTGGGCTTCGTGGCGCGCCGCCGGCGTCTGGGCTAGGTTCTCCCGCTTCAGGACATCGAAAAGCCCTGCTTGTCAGGGCTTCGTCGTTCATGGGCTGCCGTGGATTGGCGTGTCGGGCCGCTGCAGTCGCCATGCCGCGCAGCGACCCGCCGCCAGTTCCACCTCCACGCGCACATCACCGGCGTCCGACCAGGCAAAGGTCTCCGGCCGATCCTGGGTCTTTTGCCCCAGGCTGCCCGCCGCGCGGATCACGTCGGCCAGCGGCATGCCCACCCGCAGCTTGGCGTGGAACATCACGGCGTTGGGCACATGGCCCACCGGCGCATTCGCCGCCTCGCGCAGCAGGCGCATCGTGCGACTGAACTGCAGCAGCAACCAGAACACGATCGCGGTGGCCGCCAAGACGAGGCCTTGCCAGCCATAGCTCCACCCGCCGACGGCCAGCGCGGCCGCGGCGATCAGCCAGCCCAGGCGTGCATCCATCGGCTACAGGTCCCGCACGATGTCGATCGCCTCGTCGACGCGCTCGACAGCGTGCACCGTCAGGCCCTCGATGGGGCGCTTGGGCGCATTCGCCTTGGGCACCAGCGCGACCGAGAAGCCGAGCTTGGCCGCCTCCTTGAGCCGCTCCTGCCCGCGTGGCGCCGGCCGCACCTCGCCGGCCAGGCCCACCTCGCCGAAGGCGAAGAAACCGCGCGGCAGCGGCTTGGCGCGCAGACTGCCCTGGATCGCCAGCATCACCGCCAGGTCGGCCGCCGGCTCACTGATGCGCACGCCGCCCACCGCGTTGACGAACACGTCCTGGTCCAGGCAGGCCACGCCGGCATGGCGGTGCAGCACCGCCAGCAGCATCGCGAGGCGGTCGCGGTCCAGGCCCACCGACAGGCGGCGCGGGCTGGGTCCGCCGCTGTCCACCAGCGCCTGCACCTCCACCAGCAGCGGGCGCGTGCCTTCCAGCGTCACCAGCACGCAGGCCCCTGGCACCGGCTCGCCATGCGTGGACAGGAAGATCGCGCTCGGGTTGCTGACGCCTTTGAGCCCGCGCTCGGTCATCGCGAAGACGCCGATCTCGTTGACCGCGCCGAAGCGGTTCTTGATGGCGCGCACCAGGCGGAAGCTCGAGTGCGTGTCACCCTCGAAGTACAGCACCGTGTCGACGATGTGCTCGAGCACGCGCGGGCCGGCGAGCGAGCCCTCCTTCGTCACATGGCCCACCAACACGACCGAGATGCCGCGCGCCTTGGCGGTGCGCGTGAGCTGCGCGGCGCACTCGCGCACCTGGGCCACCGAGCCCGGCGCCGAGGTCAGCTGGTCCGAGTACAGCGTCTGGATCGAGTCGATGACGCAGAAGGCCGGCGCCTCGGCTTCGAGCGTGGCGAGGATCTTCTCGAGCTGGATCTCGGCCAGCACGCGCACTTTCGAGCCGTCGAGCCCGAGCCGGCGTGCGCGCAAGGCGGTCTGCGCGCCGCTCTCCTCGCCGCTGACGTAGAGCACCTTCATGCGCTGCGACAGCGCATCGGCCGCCTGCAGCAACAACGTGCTCTTGCCGATGCCCGGGTCGCCGCCGATCAGCACCACGCCGCCTTGCACGATGCCGCCGCCGAGCACGCGGTCCAGTTCTTCCTGGCCGGTGGGCGTGCGCATCACGTCGCCGGCCTCGATCTCGGCCAGCGTGGTCACCGGCGCGCTCTTGGCCAGGGCCTGGAAGCGGTGCCGGCCGGCCGATTCGGCCACGCCTTCGACCAGCGTGTTCCAGGCGCCGCAGCCGGGGCACTTGCCGAGCCACTTCGGGCTCGTCGCGCCGCATTCGCTGCAGCTGTATTCGGACTTCTCTCGCGCCATGGGCCGCATTGTCGCTGCGCGCCCGAAGCCGCTCAGCCGCCGCCGTCGCGTCCCGAGCGCAAGGCCTTGACCTGGGCGCGTTGCGACTTGCCCTCGAGGCGGCGCAGTTTGGAGCCCAGCGTCGGGCGCGTGGGCTTGCGCTTGCGCGGCGGCATCGCCACCGACTGCACCAGCGCGTCCAGGCGCGCCAGCGCGTCGGCGCGGTTCATCTCCAGGCTGCGGTGCTCCTGGGCCTTGATCACGAGCACGCCCTCGGTCGTGAGGCGCGTATCGGCCAACGCCAGCAGGCGGGCCTTCACGTCCTCGGGCAGCGACGAGGCGCGGATGTCGAAGCGCAGGTGCACCGCATTCGACACCTTGTTGACGTTCTGGCCGCCGGCGCCCTGGGCGCGGATCGCCGTCAGCGTCACCTCGGCAGGGTCGACGGCGATGCGTGCGGGCTTCACCGCCGGGCAGACGTCACTGCGTGTGGGTGCGGCTGCGCAGCTTGCCGACGACAAACAGCAGCACCAGCGCACCGACCACCGACGCGATCCAGCCCGCCGCCTCGCCCACCGCGTACATGCCCATCATCTGGCCCGCGTAGCCGGCCAGCAGCGAGCCGCCGATGCCCAGCAGGCAGGTCAGGATCCAGCCCATCCTCTGGTCGCCCGGCATGATGAAACGCGCGATCGCACCGACGATCAGTCCGACGACGATGGTCGTGATGAGTTCCATGCGAACCTCCGGCTGTGATGGTCCGATGATCGCACGCGGTCCCAGGGCGTGCGGCGGGTCAGACCGCGCGAACCGGTACCCGCATCGCCAGCGCACACATCAGCTCGTAGCCGAGGGTGCCGGCCGGATCGGCGACCTCGTCGATCGGCAGGCGCGAGCCGCGCGGCCCTTCACCCCACAGCGTGACCTCGCTGCCGAGCGCGGCCGCGGGCACCGGGGTCAGGTCGACCGTGAGCATGTCCATGCTGACGCGGCCGACCGTGCGTGTACGCACGCCGTCGACCAGCATCGGCGTGCCGCTCGGCGCGTGGCGCGGGTAGCCGTCGGCATAGCCGCAGGCGACGATGCCGATGCGCATCGGCCCTTCGGCCGTGAAGCTGCTGCCGTAGCCGACGCGGTCGCCCTGCGCGAGGCGCTGGACGGCGATCAGCCTCGATCGCAGCGTCATCGTCGGCCGCAGGCCCCAGTGCGCGATGTCGTGCTGCGGGAAGTCGGGGGCGCTGCCGTAGACCATGATGCCGGGGCGCACCCAGTCGGCTGCCGCGGCGGCGTGCCGCAGCGTGGCCGCGCTGTTGGCCACGCTGCGCTCGCCCGGCAGGTCGCGCGTGGCGGCCTCGAAGCGTGCCATCGCCTCGTCGATGCCGCGCCCGCTCGCCGGGGCCGCATCGGCATCGGCAAAGTGCGTCATCAGCGAGATCTCGCCCACCTGCGGCAGCGCGTTCAGCCTTGTCCAGGCGCTGCGAAACGCCTCCGGCCGGAGGCCGAGCCGGTTCATGCCGCTGTTGAGCTTGAGGAACACGCGCTGCGGCGCCTGCGTCTTGTGTGCCGCCAGCCAGTCGATCTGCTCGCTGCAGTGCACGGTGTGCCACAGGTCCAGACGCGAGCACAGCTCCAGGTCGCGCGGCTCGAACACGCCTTCGAGCAGCAGCACCGGCCCGCGCCAGCCGAGCGCGCGCACCCGTTCGGCCTCGGCCAGGTCGAGTAATGCAAATCCGTCGGCGCCGCGCAGCCCGTCGTAGACGCGCTCGATGCCGTGGCCGTAGGCGTTGGCCTTGACGACGGCCCAGACCCTCGCGTCCGGCGCGCACTCGCGCACCCGTGCCAGGTTGTGCACCAGGGCGTCGACATGGATCAGGGCTTCGATCGGGCGCGGCATCGTGCCATTCTGCCGTGAGGGCCGCGTGCTATAACCCGGCGCCCTCGTTTCCTCGGGGCGCCGGCCCGCAGAGGCCGCTCAGTCGCTCACGGAGACACGTCGTTGCGCCGCGCATGAAACGAGGCTTCTACACGATCATGTCGGCGCAGTTTTTCAGCTCGCTGGCCGACAACGCCTTGTTCGTCGCCGCGGTCGAGTTGCTGCGCACGAGCGGCGCGCCCGAATGGCAGCGTGCCGCGCTGGTGCCGATGTTCGCGCTGTTCTACGTCGTGCTCGCGCCCTTTGTCGGCGCCTTCGCCGACGCGCTGCCCAAGGGCAAGGTGATGCTGGTGTCCAACGGCATCAAGGTGGTGGGCTGCCTGATGATGCTGTTCGGCACCCATCCGCTGCTGGCCTATGCGGTAGTGGGCCTGGGCGCGGCGGCCTACTCGCCGGCCAAGTACGGCATCCTCACCGAGCTGCTGCCGCCTTCGCAGCTGGTCAAGGCCAACGGGTGGATCGAAGGCCTGACCATCGCCTCGATCATCCTTGGCGTGCTCCTGGGCGGCCAGATGATCGGGCCCCAGGTGGCGCCGCTGCTGCTCGGCCTGGACCTGCCGTTCATCGACACCGGGCCCGAGGCGGCGATCGCGTCGATGGTGCTGCTGTACCTGGTCGCCGCGGTGTTCAACCTGCACATCCCGCGCACCGACGCCGCGCTGCTGCCGATGGAGCGGCCGCTGGCGCTGGTGCGCGACTTCTCGCAGTGCAATGCGCGCCTGTGGGCCGACAAGCTGGGCCAGATCTCGCTCTCGACGACGACGCTGTTCTGGGGCGTGTCGGGCAACCTGCGCTACATCGTGCTGGCCTGGGCGGCGGCCGCGCTGCACTACAACACCACGCAGGCTTCCAGCCTGGTGGGCGTGGTGGCCGTGGGCACGGCGTTCGGGGCCATCGTCGCGTCGATGTTCATGAAGCTCGACCGCGCCACCAGCGTGATCCCGCTGGGCATCGGCATGGGCCTGCTGGTGATCGGCATGAACTTCATCGACAACGTCTGGGTCGCCGCGCCGTTCCTGATCCTGCTCGGCGCGATCGGCGGCTACCTGGTGGTGCCGATGAACGCGCTGCTGCAGCACCGCGGCCACAACCTGATGGGCGCCGGCCGTTCGATCGCGGTGCAGAACTTCAACGAGCAGGCCTGCATCCTGGGCCTCGGCGCCTTCTACACCGCGATGACGAAGTTCGGCCTCTCGGCGTTCGGCGCGATCACGATCTTCGGCCTGGTCGTCGCCGGCACGATGGAGCTGATCCGGCGCTGGCACCGACACAACACGGTCGAACACCGCGACGAGGTCGAGCGCCTGCTGGCGATCGCGCGTTCCGACCCGCACTGAGCCTTCGCCGTGCGGCACCCCGCGTCGCTGGGCCCGGCCCTGGCCCTGATGTTCAACGCCTTCGTCTGGGGCGTGAGCTGGTGGCCGTTTCGCCGGCTCGAGCAGGCGGGCCTGCACCCGCTGGCGGCCACCGCGCTGATCTATTTGCTGGCCGTCATCGCCATCGCGTGCTGGCAACCGCGTGCCTGGCGCGAGGTGCTGGCGCACCCGGCGTTGTGGGTGCTGGTGATCGCGTCGGGTACCACCAATGCCGCCTTCAACTGGGCCGTGACCATCGGCGACGTGGTGCGCGTCGTGCTGCTGTTCTACCTGATGCCGCTGTGGGCCGTGCTGCTGGCGCGGCTGCTGCTGCACGAGCGACTGACGCGCCTGGCGCTGGCGCGGGTGGGGCTCGCGCTGGCCGGCGCCATGGTCATCCTGTGGCCGGCCGACGGCGGCGGCTGGCCGCTGCCGCGCGCCCTGCCCGAATGGCTGGGCGTGGTCGGCGGCTTCTCGTTCGCGCTCAACAACGTGATGCTGCGGCGCGAGGCGGCGCGCTCCGACGGCGCGCGGGCGCTGGCGATGTTCAGTGGCGGCGCGCTGGTGGCCGCGCTGCTCGCCACCGGCCTGTCGATGCAGGGTCTGGTGCCCGGCCTGCCGACGCCGACGTTCGGCTGGGTCGCCGGCGCGGTCGGCCTGGGCTTGCTGTTTCTGGCCGGCAACCTGGCGCTGCAGTACGGCGCCGCGCGCCTGCCGGCCAATGCCACGGCCGTGATCATGCTGACCGAGGTGCTGTTCGCCAGCGCCTCCGCGCTGGCGCTCGGCGCCGGCACGCTCGACGCCCGGTTGGCCGTCGGCGGGGCCGCCATCGTCGCCGCCGCGTTGCTGGCGGCACGCGAACACCACGCCGCCTGAAGCGAGCCCGGGCGCTTCAGGCGCCGGGTACCGGTTCGCTGCTGCTGCCGCTGCGACGCTTGCGCAGGCTGCGCTTGGAGGGCAGCTCGGCCAGCAGGCCGAGCTCTCGCAGTTGGCGCCGCAGCACCTCGTCGTCGAGCGGCTTGGCCAGGTAGGCGTCGCAGCCTGCGAAGGTGCCGCGCACCCGGTCGGTCGGGCTGGCGTGCACCGACACGATCACCACCTTCGGCGCCAGCCCGGTGCCGGAGGGCCGGTGCTCGGTCTTCAAGTGCTGGCACAGCGCCAGGCCATCCATCTCGGACTGCGGGCCCAGTTCGACGTCGACGAAGACCACGTCGTAGCGCTGCTGGGCCAGCAGCTGCAGGGCCTGCTTGCTGTTGGTCGCCGTTTCGGTACGCAGGCCGATCGCGTTGAGCTGGCGCTGCAGGTAGCGCAGGGCGACCTCGCTGTCGTCGACCACCAGGGCGGCGGTCGGGGGGTTGACGTCGCCGGCACGCCGCATCGGCCCGTCCAGGTCGCCGGGTGAGGTGGTGTGCGGCGTTTCTTCATTCGGCCGCTCGCCCCTGCGCAGCCCCACCGCGGCGTCGAGTTCGCGGAACACCTGCAGCGGGTCGATCGGACGCATGGCCCAGGCCAGCGCGCGCTCGGGGGCCAGAGAGCCGATGAACACGGTATCGCCCACCCGGTCGGCGGCAAGCACGGCATCGATCGCCCCGGCGTGGTCGGCGTCGGCGATCACGAAATCGGCCTGCTCGATGGCCTCGGTCTGCTGGTAGGCCGGCTCGCGCGAGCCGGACAAGCGCAGGTACGACGTCAACGCGTGGCGCTCGAATTCACCGAATCCAAGCAGCAGCACGCGGTATGCCGTGGGTGGCGGCTCCGCCGTCGTCTCTCGATCGTCCAAGGGAAAGGCTTTCCGAAAAGCGCGCTGCGATGTTCGGTGGCGGCGCCAGGGGCTGTCAACGCGCATGGACCCCTAGAACCGCGGCGTCTGCCGCGCCAGGCGCTAGGATGCCGTTCCGGCTGCGCGGCCTGCTGCGGCCACCCGCCGATGGAGGCCCCGACATGCCCGAGCGCACCCTTTTCGACTTCTCGTCCACCTCGATTGCCGGCAAACGGGCCGACTTCGCGGCCAAGCGGGGCAGCGTGTTCCTGATCGTCAACACGGCCAGCGCCTGTGGCTTCACGCCCCAGTTCAAGGGGCTGGAGAAGCTGTGGGAAGACTACGCCGCACGCGGCCTGGTGGTGGTGGGCTTCCCATGCAACCAGTTCGGCGCGCAGGACCCGGGCAGCAACGGCGAGATCGCCTCGTTCTGCGAGATGAACTACGGCGTCAGCTTCCCGATGATGGCCAAGGTGGACGTCAACGGTGCCAGCGCCGACGCGCTGTGGGCCTGGCTCAAGGGCTCGGCCCCGGGCCTGCTGGGCAGCGAGGCGATCAAGTGGAACTTCACCAAGTTCCTGGTCGGCCGCGATGGCAAGGTGATCAAGCGCTACGCCCCCAACGAGGAGCCCGAGAACCTGCGCAAGGACATCGAAGCGGCATTGGCAGCATGAGCGTTTTCGGACATCTCGAGCCCTACGCCGGCGACCCCATCCTCAGCCTCAACGAGGCCTTCCAGACCGACCCGCGGCCGCACAAGGTCAACCTGTCGATCGGCATCTACTTCGACGACCAGGGCCGCATCCCGGTGCTGGCCAGCGTGCGCGAAGCCGAGGCGCAGATGCTGGCGGCCGCTGCGACCAAGAGCTACCTGCCGATCGAGGGCGATCCCGCGATGCGGCGCGCGGTGCAGGCGCTGCTGTTCGGTGCCGACCACCCGGCGCTGAAGGACGGCCGCATCGCGACGCTGCAGACGGTCGGCTCGTCGGGCGGGCTCAAGGTCGGCGCCGACTTCATCAAGCGCTGGCTGCCGGCCGCCGAAGTCTGGGTCAGCGACCCGACCTGGGACAACCACCGCGCGATGTTCGAGGGCGCCGGCATCGTGGTACGCACCTACCCGTACTACGACGCGGCCACCGGCGGCCTGAAGTTCGACGCGATGTGCGACGCCTTGCGCGCGGTCCCTCGGGGCTCCATCGTGCTGCTGCACGCCTGCTGCCACAACCCGACCGGCGTGGACCTGACGCGCGCGCAATGGGACGCGCTGGTGCCGCTGCTGGCCGAGCGCGGGCTGCTGCCCTACCTCGACCTGGCCTACCAAGGCTATGGCGACGGCATCGAGGAGGACGCCTACGCGGTGCGCCTGATGGCCTCGAAAGGTCTCGCCTTCTTCGTCGCCAACAGCTTCTCCAAGAGCATGAGCGTCTACGGCGAGCGCGCCGGCGCGCTGTCGGTGGTCTGCGCCGACCGCGCCGAGGCCGAGCTGGTGCTGGGCCAGCTCAAGGCCGCGGTGCGGCGCAACTATTCGAGCCCGCCGATCCATGCCGGCGCGATCGTCGCGCGCGTGCTGGGGGACCCGGCGCTGCGCCGCCAATGGGAGGGCGAGGTGGCCGCGATGCGCGAGCGCATCCTCGCGATGCGCCAGCGCCTGCATGCGGTGCTGACCCAGCGCCTGCCGGGCCGCGACTTCGGCTACTTCCTGACCCAGCGCGGCATGTTCAGCTACACCGGCCTGACGGCGGCGCAGGTCGACCGACTGCGCGAGGACCATGCGGTCTACCTGGTGCGTTCGGGTCGCATGTGCGTGGCCGGGCTGTCGACGCGCACGGTCGAGCAGGTCGCCGAGGCCTTCGCGGCCGTGCTCTGAGAGGTAGATCGTCGGCGCCTGACGACGGCTGCGCCGCGGGCGGGTGATACTGCCGCCCGCCGATGCCTTCCTTCCTGCTCCAGCGCCTCGCCAGCTTCGCGGCCACGCTCGCTGTGGCCTCGCTGGTGGTGTTCGCCGTGCTCGAACTGCTGCCCGGCCGGCCGGCTGAAGTCATGCTCGGCGACACCGCGACGCCCGAGGCGGTCGCCGCGCTCGAAGCCAGGCTCGGCCTGGACCGGCCGGCGCCGCTGCGCTACCTCTCGTGGGTCGGTGGCCTGCTGCGCGGTGAGAGCGCGACGAGCTACGCCTACGACACGCCGACGTTCGAGCTGATTGCCGAGCGCCTGCAGGTCAGCCTGCCGCTCGCGCTGCTGGCGATGATGCTGACCGTCGTCGTCGCACTGGCCGCCGGCGTGTACGCCGCCGCGCACCACCGCCGCGCCGGCGACACGGGCGTGATGCTGCTGTCCCAGCTGGGCCTGTCGATCCCGAACTTCTGGCTCGCGATCCTGCTGATCCTGCTGTTCGCGGTGCAGTTGCAGTGGGTGGGGGCCGGCGGCTTTCCTGGATGGACCGAGGGCGACGGCGGCAGCCTCGGCGCCGGGCTCGCCGCGCTGCTGCTGCCCGCGCTGTCGCTCGCCGCGGTGCAGGCCGCGATCCTGGCGCGCGTCACGCGTTCGTCGGTGCTCGAGGCGCTGCGCGAGGACTACGTGCGCACCGCGCGCGCCAAGGGCCTGTCGCGCAGCCAGGTGCTGTGGGGCCATGTGCTGCGCAACGCGATGATTCCGGTGCTGACGATCATGGGCCTGCAGTTCGCCAACCTGATCACCGGCGCGATCATCGTCGAGAACGTGTTCGTGCTGCCCGGCATCGGGCGGCTCGTGTTCCAGGCCATCGCCAACCGCGATCTGGTGCTGGTGCGCGACGTGGTCATGCTGCTGGCCGCGGTCGTCGTGCTGGTCAACTTCGTCGTCGACGTGCTGTACGCGGTGGTCGACCCGCGCCTGCGCCGGGCGACGTCATGAGACCCCCACGCTCACTGCGTTCGCTGCCCCCCGACGGGGCGCGCGCGCCCTTCGGGCGGCCGGGCGGGCGCGCATGAAGCGCGCCCTGCAGCACCCGAGCTTCGCCGGCGGCGCGCTGCTCGTGCTGTTGCTGCTGCTCGCCGCGCTGCTGTCGCTCGTCTGGAGCCCCTACCCGCCGGCCGAGATCGACATCCCCAACAAGCTCGCGGCGCCGTCGTGGGCGCATTGGCTCGGCACCGACAGCCTGGGACGCGACATCGTCTCGCAACTGCTGGTGGGCAGCCAGAACTCGATTGCGGTGGGCGTGGTCGCGGTGGGCATCGGTGTACTGGCCGGCGTCGTGCTCGGCTGCTTGGCGGCCGCACGGCGTGGCTGGATCGAAGAACTCGTGATGCGCGCCAGCGACTTCACCTTCGCCTTCCCGGCGCTGCTGACGGCGATCATGCTGACCGCGATCTACGGGCCTGGGCTCGTGACCAGCATCGTCGCGATCGGCATCTTCAACATCCCGGTGTTCGCGCGCCTGGCGCGCGCGCAGGCGCACGCGGTGTGGGCGCGCGACTACGTGCTCGCGGCGCGCGCGGCGGGCAAGGGCGCCTGGCGCATCACGCTCGACCACGTGCTGCCCAACATCGCCAACGTGCTGATCGTGCAGGCGACGATCCAGTTCGCGCTCGCGATCCTGGCCGAGGCCGCGCTGTCCTATCTGGGCCTGGGCACGCAGCCGCCGCAGCCGAGCTGGGGCCGCATGCTCAACGAGGCTCAGACCCTGCTGTTCCAGGCGCCTTTGCTGGCGGTCTACCCTGGCGTGGCGATCGCGCTGTCGGTGCTGGGCCTGAACCTGCTCGGCGACGGTCTGCGCGACCTGCTCGACCCCCGACTTGCGAGACAACGCTGATGACCCCAACCCCGCTTCGCATCGACTTCGTTTCCGACGTGGCCTGCCCCTGGTGTGCGGTGGGCCTGAACGCGCTCGAGCGCGCGCTCGAGCGCATCGGCGGCGACATCGCCGTGGAGATCCACTTCCAGCCCTTCGAGCTCAACCCGACGATGCCGCCCGAGGGCGCCGACGCGGCGCAGTACCTCAAGTCCAAGTACGGCCTGAGCGATGCGCAGCTCGCCGCCAACCGCGAACGCATCATCGCGCTCGGCGCGGCCGCGGGCTTCGCCTTCGGCGCGCGCGAACATGTCTGGAACACCTTCGACGCGCACCGCCTGCTGCACTGGGCGGATGTCGAAGGCGCGCCGGGCACGCAGCGCGCGCTCAAGCACGCGCTGCTCAAGGCCTACCACGGCCAGGGCCGCAACCCGGGCGCGCGCGACGTGCTGCTCGAACTCGCGGACCAGGTGGGCCTGCCGGTCGAGCGTGCACGCGAGGTGCTCGACAGCGCCGCGTTTACCGACGAGGTGCGCGCGGCCGAGCAGTTCTGGCAGGAGGCGGGCATCCAGTCGGTGCCGGCCACCGTGGTCGATCGTCGGCACCTGATCTCCGGTGGCCAGCCGAGCGAGGTGTTCGAGCAGGCGCTGCGGCAGCTGGCTGCGCAGCAAGGCTGAGGACGCCGTGGCGCGCAACGTCGAAGTCAAGGCGCGCATTCCCGGCGTCGAGGTCTTGCTGCCGCGTGCGCGTGCGCTCGCCGACGGTCCCGAGCAGCGCATCGAGCAGGACGACACCTTCTTCGCCTGCACCGCAGGCCGATTGAAGCTGCGCGACTTCGGTGACGGCCGTGGCGAGCTGATCCACTACCGACGTGCCGACGCGCAGGGTCCGAAGCTGTCGGACTACGTGCGCGCGCCGACCTCGGACCCCGCTGCGTTGCGCGAGGCCCTGTCGCGCGCCCACGGCGCGTCCTCGGTGTTGGGCCGGGTGCGCAAGACCCGCTGGCTGCTGAGGGTGGGCGCGACGCGCGTGCACCTCGACCGTGTCGAGGGCCTGGGTGACTTCATGGAGCTCGAGGTCGTGCTGCACGACGGCCAGAGCGTCGCCGAGGGCGAAGCGATCGCCCGGACGCTGCTGGCCCAGCTCGGCGTGCGCGACGACCAGCGCGTGGCGGGCGCCTACCTCGACTTGCTCGGCACGCGATGAGCGCGACCACCCCGTTGCTTCAGGTCGACGACCTCACTGTCACCTTGCCCACGGCCCAGGGCCGCCACGCGGCGCTGCACGACGTGTCGTTCTCGCTCGAGCGCGGTGCCACGTTCGGCCTGGTCGGCGAATCGGGCTGCGGCAAATCGATGACCGCGCTGGCCTTGATGGGCCTGCTGCCCGAGGGCGCGCAGGTGACGGGTTCGATCCGCTTGGAGGGCCGGGACCTCACGTCGCTCGACGATGCGGCCTACGCGGCGCTGCGCGGCGACCGCCTGGGCATGGTGTTCCAGGAGCCGATGACGGCGCTGAACCCGGTGCACCGCGTCGGCGACCAGATCGCCGAGTCGCTGCGCCTGCACAAGCGGCTCGACCGGACCGCCGCGCGCGCCGAGGCCTTGCGCCTGCTCGAACGCGTGCGCCTGCCGCGCGCGCGAGAGCGGCTCGACGCCTGGCCGCACGAGCTGTCGGGCGGCCAGCGTCAGCGCATCGTGATCGCGATCGCGCTGGCTTGCGGCCCCGACCTGCTGATCGCCGACGAACCCACCACCGCGCTGGACGCGACGCTGCAGCGCGAAGTGCTGGATCTGCTGGATGAGCTGCGGCGCCAGGCCGGCATGGCCCTGCTGCTGATCAGCCACAACCTCGACGTGATGGCCGCGACCGTGGACACGCTCGCGGTGATGTATGGCGGGCGCATCGTCGAGCAGGGGCCGACGCGCGAGGTGTTCGAGCGCCGCACGCATCCGTACACGCGGGGCCTGTTCGCCGCACGTCCGCGCCTGGGCCTGGCGCGGGGTACGCGGCTGACCACGATCCCCGGCCGCGTGCCGGCGCTGCACGAGATGCCGACCGGCTGCGCCTTTGCCGCGCGCTGCACCCTGGCCACCGACGCCTGCCGGGCCGCGCCGCCACCCGCGCAGGCGGTGAATCCGCAACACGCCGTGCGCTGCTTGCGTTGGCAGGAGGCGCTGCCGGCATGACAGGCTCGCCCTTGCTGCAGGCCGAGACGCTGGGCAAGCGCTATCCGCTGCCGCGTGCGCATCCGTTGGCCGTGCGCGCCGAGGCGACCGCGCTCGAGGGTGTGAGCTTCACGCTCGAAGCCGGCCGCACGCTGGGCATCGTCGGCGAGTCGGGTTCAGGCAAGAGCACGCTGGCGCGCCTGGTGATGGCGCTGGAGGCGCCGAGCGCGGGCCGGGTTCGCTTTGCCGGCCGCGACCTGCACGCATTGCCACCGGACGACCTGCGCGCCGCGCGGCGCGACTTCCAGATGGTGTTCCAGGACCCGTACAGCTCGCTCGACCCGCGCATGCCGATCGGCCGCACGGTGGCCGAGCCGCTGGAGCAGCTCGATCACCTGTCGCGCGCAGAGCGCCGCGAGCGCGCGGCGGCAATGCTGGACGCCGTGGGGCTGAACCCGACGACCGACCTCGACAAGGTGCCGCACGAATTCAGCGGGGGTCAGCGCCAGCGCATCGCGATCGCGCGCGCGCTGGTGACGCAGCCGAAGCTGATCGTGGCCGACGAGCCGGTCAGTGCGCTCGACGTTTCCGTGCAGGCCCAGGTGCTGAACCTGATGCAGGACTTGCAGGAGCGCTTCGGCCTGGCCTACCTGTTCATCAGCCACGACCTGGCGGTGGTGGACCTGGTGTGCGACGAGCTGATCGTGCTGCAGCACGGCCGGGTGGTCGAACGCGGGGCCACCGACGAGGTGCTGCGCGCGCCGGCCGAGCCCTACACCCGGCGCCTGCTGGAAGCGGTGCCGCGGCCGCTGTGGCAGCATGCGCGCTGAATTCGGAGGACCGACCCCATGAAGATCCACTCCTTCCTCGCTCTGACCGCGTGCGCCGCCCTGGTTGCCGCCGGCCCGGCGCTGGCCCAAGGCAGCAAGAAGAACAGCGTCACGCTGGCGATGGTGCTCGAGCCCCCGGGCATGGACCCGACGATGGCGCCGGCCGCGGCCATCGGCGAGATCGTCCACTACAACGTGCTGGAAGGTCTCACGAAGATCAACGTCGACGGTTCGGTGACACCGCTGCTGGCCGAGAGTTGGACCATGGACCCCGACGGCAAGAGCTACACCTTCAAGCTGAAGAAGGGCGTCAAGTTCCAGGACGGCGAGGCCTTCGACGCCAGCGATGTCAAATTCAGCTTCGAGCGCGCCAAGGACGACAAGAGCACCAACAAGGCCAAGAAGGCGGTGTTCGACAACATCCGCCGCATCGACGCACCCGACGCGCATACCGTGATCCTGACGCTCGACAACGCGGACCCGAACTTTCTGTTCCGCATGGGCGAGAACACGGCTGTGATCCTCGACCCGAAGAGCGCGGCTGGCACGGCCACCAAGCCGGTGGGCACCGGACCCTTCACCTTCGACGACTGGAAGAAGGGCACCTCGGTGACGCTGAAGAAGTGGGCCGGATTTCGCGACGCCAAGGCGGTGAAGATGGAGCGCGTCACCTTCCGCTTCATCAACGACCCGGCGGCGCGCGTGGCCGCATTGCTCGCGGGCGACATCGACGGCGTGCCGCGCCTGGACGCGCCGCAGGCCGTGAAGCAACTGCAGGCCGACAAGCGCTTCGACGTGGTCATCGGCAATACGGCGGGCAAGGGCATCGTCGCGATCAACAACAAGAAGAAGCCCTTCGACGACCTGCGCGTGCGGCGCGCGGTCATGCATGCGATCGACCGCAAGGCCTTCATCGACGGTGTGCTCGAAGGGCTGGGCAAGCCGATCGGCAGCCACTTCGCGCCGACCGACGCAGGGTATGTCGATCTCACGGGCGCGACGCCCTATGACCCCGAGAAGGCCAAGGCGCTGTTGAAGGAGGCCGGCGTCGCGACGCCGCTGAACGTGACCCTCACGTTGCCGCCGCCGCAGTACGCGCGCAAGGGTGGCGAGGTGGTGGCCGCGCAGCTGGCCAAGGTGGGCATCGTCGCCAAGATCGAGAACGTCGAGTGGGCCCAGTGGCTCGGCGGCACCTTCAAGGGCAACTTCGACCTGACGATCATCAACCACGTCGAGCCGCTGGACTACATGCAGTACACCAACACCGGCTACTACTGGGGCTACGACAACAAGGCCTTCCGCGACCTGACCGCGAAGTTCGCGGCCACCGGCAATGCCAAGGACCGCGCCAAGCTGTTCGCCGACATCCAGAAACAGATTGCCGCCGACCAGGTCAACGCCTTCGTGTTCAATCCGGCGCAGGTGGCCGTGGCGAGGAAGGGCCTGAAGGGGCTGTGGGCCAGCTCGCCGATCTTCGCCAACGACATGGCGGCCGTGTCCTGGCAATAGGGGAGGGTGTTGCATGAGCCGCGAGACGATCGAACGCTTCTACAAGGCCTTCGCCGAGCTCGACTCGAAGACCATGGCTGCCTGCTATGCGCAGGACGCGAGTTTCGAGGACCCGGTCTTCCAACTGCGCGGCCGCACCCATGTCGGCGGCATGTGGGCCATGTTGTGCGCCGCGGTCAAGAAGAGCGGCCGTACCGACTGGAAGCTCGAGGTGCGCGACATCACTGACCACAGCGCGCACTGGGAACCGACCTACCGGTTCTCGGCCACCGGCCACCTGGTGCACAACATCATCGACGCCGAGTTCGACTTCGACTCGCAGGGCCTGATCCGGCGCCACCGCGACCGCTTCGACTTCTGGCGCTGGGCGCGCCAGGCCCTGGGCGTCACGGGCTGGCTGTTCGGCTGGACCGGCTGGCTCAAACGCAAGGTGCAACGCACCGCGACGCGCAACCTGGCCAAGCACATCCAGACGATGGCCGGCCGCTATACGACTTGAGCCTTCACGAGCGCAGCGCCGTCGAGCTGCTTGCCCTCTATGGGCGCAGCGAGTGCTCGCCGGTCGAGGTGGCGCGCGACCTGATCGCGCACATCGAGCGCAGCGAGCCGACGCTGCACGCGCTGTGGGCCTTCGACGCCGAGGCCCTGCTATCCCAGGCGCGCG
The DNA here is from genome assembly GCA_022841885.1 of Aquincola sp. Classification (GTDB taxonomy): domain Bacteria; phylum Pseudomonadota; class Gammaproteobacteria; order Burkholderiales; family Burkholderiaceae_C; genus CADEEN01. Next base: position 23,763 of record JALHQP010000046.1, read on the forward strand.
ACAGCCAGGCGCGCTGGCGGCGTGGCGAGGCGCGCGCGCTCGACGGCGTGCCGGTCACGGTCAAGGAGAACATCGCCACCCGCGGCACCGCCGTGCCGCTGGGCAGCGCGGCCACCGCGCTGGTACCGGCCGCGGTCGACGCGCCGCCGGCAGCGCGCCTGCGCGAGGCCGGTGCGCTGATCGTGGCCAAGACCACGATGCCCGACTACGGCATGTTGTCCTCGGGCCTGTCGAGCTTCCACGCGCTCGCACGCAACCCCTGGAATCCGGCGCTGAACCCCGGCGGCAGCAGTGCCGGCGCGGCCGCTGCGTGTGCCGGCGGTTATGGCCCGCTGCACCTGGGCACCGACATCGGCGGCTCGATCCGGCTGCCGGCGGGCTGGTGCGGCATCGTCGGCGTGAAGCCGAGCCTCGGCCGCATCCCAATCGATCCGCCGTACGCCGGCCGCGTCGCCGGACCGATGACGCGCAGCGTCGACGACGCGGCGCTGGCGATGAGCGTGTTGTCGCGGCCCGATGCGCGCGACGCGATGAGCTTGCCCTGGCAGGCGCTGCCGTGGCGCGAGCTCCAACTCGACCCGAAAGGCCTGAGGCTCGGCCTCTGGCTCGACGCCGGCTGGGGCCTGCCGGTGAATGCCCGGGTGCGTGCCATCGTCGAGGCCGCCGCACGCGCCTTCGAGGCCGCCGGGGCGGTCGTCGAGCCGCTGGCGCCGTTCACGACGCGCGCGATGATCGACGGCCTGGACCACTTCTGGCGCCAGCGGGCCTGGCTCGACATCGCGGCCTTGCCGGCCGAGCGGCAGGCCAAGGTGCTGCCCTACATCCACCACTGGGCCCAGGGTGGCGCGCAACTGAGCGGCGAGCAGGTGTTCCGCGGCCACAGCCAGATGGGCGCGATCCGCGACGCCACGGCGGCCGCGACGCAGCGCTTCGATGCGGTGTTGTCGCCGGTGAGCCCGGTGCTGCACTTTCCGGCCGAGTGGGCCGGCCCGACCAACGACCCGGCGCGCCCGTTCGAGCACATCGCCTTCACGCTGCCATTCAACTTCAGCGAGCAGCCCGCGGTCGCACTCAACGGCGGCTACACCGACGACGGCATGCCGATCGGCGTGCAGCTCGCGACGAAGCGGCACGACGACGTCGGCGCGTTGCGCTGGGCGCGCGCGTGGGAGCGTCTGCGCCCGCCGCAGCGGCCCTGGCCGACCCGCGACTGAGCGTCTTGCCGCGCGCTACATTCGGGCCATGGCAGCGCTAGACGTTCGAGGCGTTCCGGTCGGCAGCGACAGCGCGGTCGCGCGCGACGCGTTCGAGACCGCGACCTGGCGCCTGATGTCGTTCTACGACACGCCGCTCGCGGACCTCGATGCCGCCATTGACGCCGATCCCACGTGGGTGCTGCCGCATGCCGTGAAGGCCGGCTTCCTGCTGTCGCTCACCGAGCCGGGCCAGATGGACGCCGCCGCGCAGCACCTGGCTGCCGCGCAGGCCTTGGTCGGTGGCACGACGCCGGCGCGCGAACGCGCCCACCTCGACGCGCTGCAGCTCGTGCTCGAAGGCCGCTGGGCCGCTGCCTGCCGCGTCTGGGACCTGCTGCTGATCGATCAGCCCAACGACGCACTGGCGCTGCAGTGGGCGCAGCTGTGGGACTTCTACCGCGGCGACAGTGCCGCGCTGCGCGCACGCCCGGCGCGCGCGCTGCCCGAGTGGGACGAGGACGACCCGCTCTACCCCCATGTGCTCGCGCTCTGGGCCTTCGGCCTCGAGGAGTGCCACCGCTACGACGAGGCCGAGGACGCCGGCCGGCGCGCGCTCGCGCTCGACCCGCGCGCGCCGTGGGCGGTGCATGCGGTGGCGCATGTGATGGAGCAGCAGGGCCGTTTCGACGACGGCGCGGCTTGGCTGCGCGCGCACCAGCCGGCCTGGGCCGAGGGCAACGGCTTCGCCGTCCACCTGTGGTGGCACGCGGCGCTGTTCCGCCTCGAGGGGCTGGACATCGCCGGCTCGCTGCGTGTGCTCGACGGCCACCTGTCGGGAGAACAGTTGCAGATCGACCTGCAGCGTGTCGACGCGGCCTCGCTGCTGTGGCGATTGCACCTGCTCGGCGCCGACGTGGCCGAGCGCTGCCGCGAACTCGCCGCCGCCTGGTGCGCCGACGGTCAGCAAGCGGCCGGCCACTACGCCTTCAACGACGTGCATGCCTTGATCGCCCTGCTCGGCGCCGGCGACCTGGTGCGCGCGGAGCACCGCCTGGCGCGCTGCGCCGAGCGCGCGATGGCGGGCGACGACGCGCGGCGCG
>JALHQP010000047.1 GCA_022841885.1 Aquincola sp.
GCCCATTGGAGTTGAGCGAATCCATGATCGTCTCCTCGTTGACGGCGGCCACAGCGGCCACCGGGGAGGACGATCTTGGAAGCGTTATGCGCAGTCGGGATGGCCTACGTCATAGGTGGATCGCTCGGCTTGACGCCCTTGCTGCGCATAACCGCGGACGAACCTAAATAGGCGTTCGTGATCAGCGGCCTGCCATGGCCAAGCAGGGCGGACACGTGTTGCCGCGCGGCGCTGTCGGCATCCGCCGTGACACCCTGGCCGCCAGCCACCGGTGGCAGCTCGCCGGTCCTCTCGGTGTAGCGGCTGGCGGCAAACTGGTGTCGCAGGCCATGCGGAACCACGCGCAGATCGCGCTTCGTGATGCCGAAACGCTCCATCACGTAGCGCAACCGGCGGAGCGCCTGGACCAGCGTCAGGTTCGGGTCGCCGACGCTGCCCTGCGTGCCTTTTGCGACGTGGCAGGCGTAGATGACTGCATGGCGGCACAAGGCATCGTCGATCGGGACGTAGCGCTGCCGCCCGCCTTTCGTGCCGCGGTGGGTGTCGAGGTACTGGACCACTCCGTTCCCGTCCTCCCCATCCGCTCCTGAATCGCCTTTGGCCTGCCGCGCGGTCGCCACGTCGACGTGCGGGCGCAGCATCAGGCTCTCCTTGAACCGCAGCCCGAAGGCAAGCATCAACCAGAGGCTCGCCGCTGCGTGCACGTCGTAGTTTTCGACATCGCGGATCACCGACGCGACATCGATGCCCAGCGCGCGCCACGACTTGTCGTTCGTCGTGATGCCGCTGCGCCGGTACAGCGCGGGGTCGTCGAAGTAGGCCCGGATGGGCTTGAGCAGCTTGGGCTTGCCGATCCAGCGGGTGAAGGTCTTCAGGTGCGAGTAGTAGGTCGGAATCGTGCCCGGCGCCATGCGGCCGGCCTTGGCTTCTGCGCACCAGTGCGCCAGCACGAAGTCGGCATGGCGACCGCTGAACGAGCGCGGGTCGAGCTTGAAGGCCTTGACCGGGTTCTGGTGCAGGAAGCGGAACACCCACACGCAAAGCCGGCTGCGCGACTGCGCGGTGCGATGACCGATGTTCTTGGCCTTGACGGCGTGCTGCCAGTTGTGCCGGCGCAAGATCAGCGCCAGGACGTGCATGCACCGCTGCGGCTGCAGCGGCAGGGTGTCGAGATCGACGGTGAGCGGATCGGTTCGGGACATGGCGACCTCCGGGTGCCGGTGAATCGAAAGGGATGGCCCGTTGAGAGACCGACAGGTGCCGGGCCAGGCATCAAGTCGTTGCGCGTCCCCACGCGCGGTTGCCCAGGCTTCGGACGGCAGCGCCGTCCAGGCCTTCGTAAAAGTGATCGCCTTGCACACGGTGCGTACACGCGTGGCTGTCCGCTCGGGGCGGACCGCGACGCCAACTCGGCAGGGGCCGAGGGCGGGCGCGGCATGGTGTGCGGGCGTCACCCGTACGTCGGCCCATCGAGGGGCCGCACGCGGACGTTCCAACCGGACCGAAAGGCACCACCGCAGCCAACGCGGTGGGCGGTCCGTTCACGCAGGTCCCACGGGTACCGGTCGAGCCGGTGCGTCGTGGGTCGCGGTCGCTCGAGGCGGCCGCAGCGCGTGATGCTGGAACGTCAGGGGAAAGGGGCGGGTGCCCGTGGGCACGCCGCAATCCACGAACTCGCGGGCCATGGCGGCTGGGGGGTGAACTTGGCGGATCGAGTCCGCGCGGATCCGGGGCTCAAGGCCCTCAGCGACCGAAGTCACCGGACAGATGGGGCTTCCTTCGACGCGGCCACTGTGTGCCGCGCCCGGTATGGAAGCTACCGGCTTGACGCGCAGCAATCATGTGCCAGCGCGACGCGGACCTCAAGCTCGAAATGTGCCGATTAGCGCGCCGTGATCGAGGTCGGCTCCGTGCGCGAGAGGGGTTGACAAGCCTTCCTCCTACCTCTGTCTCCGACGGACCCGGAAAGAACGGTCTGGCGGGGCAGAGGCGCGACTGCGGCACTTGACGGGACCAAGACGGGTGCGACCGTGGAGCGACTTGCGGAAGCGCCGTCGTGGCTGCGGTGATGTGTGAGTGCAGCGAGAGCCGCTTTCCACCGCGGTCGTCGTCGCGAGCGACCTGATCGCGATAGCGCGCCCGGTTCGACGGTCTTCCGCGTGGGAGCGAGCCATCGGCCGTCCGATGCTGGGCGGTCTTCACTGATCTGTTGGAGGAACACCATGACAGCAGTCGTCAGAGCCATCGACGTCGGCTTCGGCTACACCAAGTTCACGACGGGCGGGACATCCGCCGACATCCGCTGCGCCAGCTTCCCCTCACTGGCCTGTCTGAGCACGCGTGACCCATCGGCATCGTTGGGCGCGGAACGCCGGCGCACTTTCGCAATTCCCATCAAGGGCGTCTTCTACGAGGTCGGCCCGGACGTGGTCCTCGCGGGCGACGGATTCCGCGCCACGCAGATTCACCACCGCTACATCGACACGCCCGAGTACCTGGCGCTGGCGCGCGGCGCCATGCGCTCGATGAAGGTGGAAAACATCGACCTGCTCGTGGTCGGCCTGCCTGTGGCGACCTTCGCCGCCGACAAGGCTGCGCTCGAAAAGCTGATGACGGGCCGGCACGACGTGGGCGGTGGCAAGTCGGTGCACGTGCGCAAGGCGTTGGCCATGGCCCAGCCACACGGCGCGCTGATCGACTATGCAGACCAGCATGATCGCGTGCTCGCCATGCAGGACGAGCAGAGCCTGGTGATCGACCCGGGCTCTCGCACCTTCGACTGGCTGGTGGCGCGCGGCATGAAGCTGTCGCACAAGCGCAGCCATTCGGTCGACCGCGGGGTGGCTGACATCCTGAACCTCATCGCGGACGACGTCAGCGTGGAGATCGGATCCACCTACACCAGCCTGGACAGCATCGACCACGCGCTGCGGACCGGCAAGGCGTTGACCGTGTACCAGAAGACCTATCAGCTTTCGCGGATGAGGCCGATGGTCGAGAGCATCGCCCGGCAGGCCGTCGCGGCCATGATGCGGCGCATCGGCCCTGCCTACGACGTGCGCAACGTGATCCTGGTCGGCGGCGGTGCGTTCCTGTTCCGCAAGGCGGTCAAGCAGGCATTCGCATCGCATGAGGTGCTGGAGGTCAAGGAGCCGATGTTCGCGAACGTGCGCGGGTATCAGATCGCAGGTTCCAACTATCTGGCTGCGGCCACACAGGGTGCAGGCGTTGTGGTGGCGGAAGGGGGCGGGGCATGAGTGCCGTCGACACGAAGCCGGATCGCAGCGTCAGGCTGCTCTTCGAGTTGTCGCGCGACGACAACCCACGGCTGTTCGACGACCTCATGCGATTCAACAAGGGACCCAAGCGCGTCAACCGGTTGCGGTTCCTCGCTCATGAAGGCCTGCTGGCGCAGCAGTGGCTTCTTGGCATGACCGTTCAGGGGCCGGTGCCGATGACAACCGCGCCGAAAGCGCCGCAGGGCGGCGTAAACCCGGCCGTGGCGCGCCAGACCAGCCAAGCGTTCGAGGTCAGCGGCGGTACGGAGGATTGATGGCACGCCGACACAAGAAGAAAGACGCGGTCAGCGCCTCGGCGTTGTCCCAGATGGGGGTCTGCGAGCGGCTGGTCGTGTTCGAACACCAAGATGGAAAACGGCCGACAGCCGGGCAGAGGGCGGCCCTGCAACGCGGGCTGCGGGCGCATCGGCAGTTCGCGTCCGAAGGCGCGTCTGAAGCAGCGCGAAGAGGACGCTGCTTCATTGCCACGCATGTCTTTGGTGAAGGAACGGAGACACAAGTACTGCGGCGCTTCCGTGATCGGTACCTTCGACCCACGCGTGCGGGACGGTGCCTGATCCTCATCTACTACCGGGTGGCGCCAACGGTCTGCCAAGCCATGGAACGATGGCCATGGCTCCAGCGTGTTGTGCGGAATGCGTTGCTACTGCTGGTGGGGATTCTCATCCGCCGTTCTGGCCTGCCGTGTGTCGAACATCATGGATAGGCGTTGGCTCCTGGTAGTGGTCATCGCGGCAGTAGCGATCTTGCTCAGCATGGCCGTGCAACGCGCTCGGCGCCGCGCGCTTCGCGCGGACCGGTGGATGCCGGAGGAGCTTGGTGAGGCCAGTCTGGCCTACGTCGAGCGGACGTTTCGCTCTGAGGGGCCTCGGCCCGTCGTTGCGAGGGTGGATCGAGCCTATCGGAGCCCGCGAGGTCTGATCACACTCGTCGAGCTGAAGACCAGGGCGGAAGACCGGTTCTACGCATCGGACGTCATCGAGATCTCGGCTCAGCGTCTGGCGTTGTCGAGCGAGACTGGCGAGGAGGTCGTGCCTTTCGCATTCGTCGTCGTCGAGTCCAACAGCGGACGCACATCAAAGCGGGTCAAGCTCATGTCAACTGACCAAGTTCGCAAGCTGGTGGACAGGCGGCACGACCTTCTTGAAGGACGACTTGTGCCACGCCCCCCCGTGCACGCGAGACTGTGCGGGAAGTGCACCCATCGGGACCGCTGTGACTTCGGGCGGATGACTGGGCATGGCGGGGACTCCGCCGACGCCGCCGAGGTGGGCCGCGGCGTCCTGCCGTTGTGATGACGGTATCGACCGAAGGCGCAAAGACGATCGCGTGCCGATACCGTCGAGTTTGGAGCGCGCGAGGCCGTGCCGATACCGTCACCACGAGGGAAGCGGTCCTCACTGGTACCGTCAGTCGTTGGAGAGACTCGGGCGGCGATGCCGTCAGCCGCCTCGCTAGACTGTCGACCGAGGCACAAGTTGGTGATGGGAAACCGTCGGCAGGGCGACTGTGCCCGTGCCGCCCGAAGTCGGCTCGAGTAGCCAGGGGCACGACATCGGCTACGTCGTCAGGATGATTGGCAAGAGCAGCAGGATGAACGGCGTGAAGCCACAACAGTTTGACGGCATCGGTGTCGGTACCATGATGCAAAAGCTGGGTCGTAGGCCTCGCCCTACGAGGGCGCGTCCGCGCCGGTTGACAATCGAGTGGGAATGACGACGCCGCGGTAGCCGATGGATGCATCCAGCTGCACCGTCACTTCTTAGCTGTCTTCCTCGACGCCGAAGCCGCCTCGTCGACCGCGGAGCTGACGCGCCAGCTGAAGCTCCAGCATCGACTGCGCGGCAAGGTGCGGCTGACCGAGCGGGACGGTGCACGAACTGGTGCTTGTCGACAGCTGGCAGGGGCTGAGCCGCTACGAGGTGCTGGGCCGTTGGCCTTTGACAACCCGCCCGGGCGCGCGGTGACGGGTGAGACCCGCCGCCTGTGGCGTCGAAGCGCCGTACGGCTTGCAAGAGGCGACGAGCGGTCGCTTGCGCGACCCAGTGCACAGCCGCTGTCACCGGCGCTCGGGCATAGTGTCCGCACTGAAGCACTGGCCACCTCGCGGTGGAAGTGAGATGCGGCTGATCTTCGGGGTGCTGTCCCTCCTGATCGTCCTGGCCATCATCGGCACCGTCGGCAAGAAGCAGTTCCAGGCCCTCGGCCTCGATCGCGGCGCGACCACGCGCGCGGCGGGGCAGGGCGCCGACGCCCAGGCCGTGAGCGAGGCCGTGCTCGGTCGCGCACGTGGCGACGCCGCCACGATGGCCGTGCCGGGCGGCGTGCCCGGCGCCACCGGGGCCGCGGTGGACGGCAGCCTGCCGGCACAATCCAGGGCGATCCAGCACAACGTGCGCGACGCGGCGGCCAACGCCTTGCAGCAAGGTGCCGACCGCACGGCCAACACCCCATGAGCGATCTCGCCCCCACCCCCAGCGCGGCACAGGACGAATACGCGATGCGCCTCGCGCTCGACCAGGCGCTCAATGCGCGCCTGGTGGGCGAGGTGCCGGTGGGCGCGGTGATCACGCACATGGTCGACGGCATGCCGCAGGTGCTGGCGACCGGCTACAACCGGCCGATCACGACCAACGACCCGACGGCGCACGCCGAGATCGTGGCCCTGCGCCATGCGGCCGAGCTGCTCGGCAACTACCGGCTGCCGGGCTGCACGCTCTACGTGACCCTCGAGCCCTGCGCGATGTGCGCCCAGGCGCTGATGCATGCGCGCATCTCGCGCGTGGTGTTCGCGGCGCCTGACCCCAAGACCGGGGCCGCGGGGTCGGTGGTCAATCTGTTCGACGAGCGGCGCCTGAATCACCACACGCGTGTCGAAGGCGGCTTGCTGGCCGACGCGGCGGGCAACCTGTTGCGCGATTTCTTCGTCGAGCGCCGTGCGGCCATGCGCGCCGAGCGCGAGGCGGCGGCCGATGCCGACCGCCTGCCGGTGCCCGAAGTCATCGAGTCCGATTTCGGGACCATCGGGTGAGCGGCGATCGGCCGCTGCTGGTCTGCTTCTCGCCGGCCGGTGTGGTGGCGCGTCCGGCGGCGGTGCGCCTGGCGGCACGGCGGCTGCGCGCGATGGGTTTCGACGCCCGGCTCGATGAGTCCGCACTGGCCCGCCACCAGCGTTTTGCGGGGGACGATGACACGCGCCTCGAGGCCCTCCATCGCGTCGCGCGCGCCGCACCGTCGGTGGCGCTGGCCACGCGCGGTGGTTATGGCCTGACACGCCTGCTCGACCGCGTCGACTGGAAGCTGCTCGCACGCAGCGTGGAGCGCGGCACGCGCTGGGTCGGCCACAGCGACCTGACGGTGCTCCAGATCGGCCTGCTGGCGCACGGCGGCACCGCGCGGCCGGTCACCTGGGCCGGGCCGCTGGCCGCGGACCACTTCGGCCGCAGCGAAGCGGACGGCGGCGTCGACGAGGTGACGCGCGACGTGTTCCTCGAAGCGCTGCACGGCGAGCTCGAGGCGATCGGCTTTCGCACCGAGGCGGGCTTCGACGGCCTGGACGTCAAGGGCGTGCTCTGGGGTGGCAACCTGACGATGGTGACCAGCCTGCTCGGCACCCCCCACTGGCCGCGCATCAAAGGTGGCGTGCTGTTTCTCGAGGACGTGAGCGAACACCCCTACCGCGTCGAACGCAATCTGCTGCATCTGCACCAGGCCGGCGTGCTGGCCGCACAGCGCGCCGTCGTGCTGGGGCAGTTCAGCGCCTGGAAGCCCTCGCCGCTGGACCGCGGCTACAGCCTCAAGGCGGCGGTGGACCACCTGCGATCGGTGACCCGCACGCCGATCCTCACCGGCCTGCCGCACGGCCACGTGCCGACCACCGTGATGTTGCCGGTCGGCGCGCGCGTCACGCTGGCGACGCAGGGTCGCGAGGCCTTCATCGGCTGGTAGAAGCCCGCCCGGCGCGCGCGCAGGGCACCGCTAGAATCCGCGCGCCTTGCAGGCGCTGCCGTCACGAGCGGCAGTTGCCGCGGGGCGATTTGGTTTCTGGGAGCATCGGCATGAGGTTCGGGTTGGCATGCAAGCGGGCGGCGGCGCTGGGCGTCGCGATGCTGTTCACCGCCTGCGACAACAGCCCCTGGCCCAAGCACGCGGCGGCCGAGAACACCATCTACTCGGCCATGATCGAGAACACGCCACGCCACCTCGATCCGACGGCCTCGTACTGGTCCAACGACACCCTGGTGACCTACCAGGTCTACGAGCCGCCTTACGGCTACCACTACTTCAAGCGCCCATTCGAGCTGGTGCCCAAGACGGCGGCCCAGGTCGTCACGCCGAGCTACCTCGACAAGAACGGTCAACGCCTGCCCGACGACGCAGCGGCGGAGCAGATCGCCGAGAGCGTGTACGACGTGCCGATCAAGCCCGGCATCCTGTACCAGCCGCACCCGGCCTTCGCGAAGGACGAGCGCGGGCAGTACCGCTATCACGCGATGAGGCCGGGCGAGATCGGCAGCCGCCAGTCGCCGATGGAGTTCGAGTACCAGGGCACCCGCGAGCTGGTGGCCGAGGACTTCGTCTATGCGTTGAAGCGCCACGCCACGACGCGCATCACGACGCCGATCTTCGGCGTGTTCTCCGAGTACGTGATCGGCCTGGCCGACTACGGTGAGTTGATCAAGAAGGAAGACGCGAAGCTGCGCGAGGGCCTGGACCCGGCGAGCCTGGACAAGCCCTTCCTCGACTTCCGGCGCTGGCCGCTGGCCGGCGCCAGCGCGCCCGAGAAGCACCTGCTGCGCATCCGCCTCAAGGGCAAGTATCCGCAATGGAAGTACTGGATGCAGATGACCTTCATGGCGCCGGTGCCGTGGGAGGCCGATGCGTTCTACGCCCAGCCGGGCATGGCCGAGCGCGGCATCACGCTCGACCAGTGGCCGGTCGGCACCGGGCCGTACATGGTGACCGCGTTCGAGAAGGACCGCCGCATCGTGATGCAGCGCAACCCGAACTACCGCGGCGAGCCGTTCCCTTGTGATGGCATGCCGGAGGACCGCAAGGCCGGGCTGCTGGACGACTGCGGCAAGAAGATGCCCTTCGTCGACAAGATCGTCTCGGTGGTCGAGCGCGAGGCCACGCCGCAGCGCAACAAGTTCCGCGACGGCCATTACGACCTCGAGGTGTTCGAGCGCACCGACATGGGCGTGACCTACATCGTCGAGGCGCTCGACTCGGACGAAGTGCGCGAGGACTACGAGAAGAAGGGCTTCAACTTCCCCAAGTACGCCGATGTCAACAGCTACATCATCGGCTTCAACATGATCGACCCGGTACTCGGCGGCGGCGACACGGCCGAAGGGCGTGCGCGCGCGCGCAAGCTGCGTCAAGCGATCACGATCGCGATCGACTGGGACGAGTACTCGAAGATCTTCCCGAAGAAGGGCGGCCTGACGGCGATGAGCCCGCTGCCCGGTGGCATCCCCGGCTCGCGCGAGGGCACACCGGAGGGCATCAACCCGGTGACGCACAGGCTCGAGGGTGGCAAGACGGTGCGGCGTTCGATCGAGGACGCCAAGAAGCTGATGGCAGAAGCCGGCTACCCCAACGGCCGCGAAGCGGCCACCGGCCGACCACTGGTCATCAACTACGACTACTACGCACCCGCCACGCCCGAACGCAAGCCGGAGATCGATTGGGTGGTGCGCCAGTTCGCCAAGATCGACATCCAGCTCGAGGTGCGCGCGACCGACAACAACCAGTTCCAGGACAAGGTGCGCAAGGGCAAGCACCAGGTGTTCTGGAGCGGCTGGAACGCCGACTACCCGGACGCCGAGAACTTCCTGTTCCTGTTCTACGGCCCCAACGCGAAGAGCGTGTCCGACGGCGAGAACACCGCCAACTACCAGAACCCGGTGTTCGACAAGCTGTTCGCGCAGCTGAAGACGCTCGACGACGGCCCGCAGAAGCAGGCGGTGATCGACCAGATGGTCAAGCTCGTGCAGGACGACGCGCCCTGGAGCATGGGTTTCTATCCCTGGGCCTCGGCGGCCGTGCAGGGCTGGGTCAAGAACTCCAAGCCGGCGATCCTGGTCCGCGATCATGGCCGCTACCTGCGCCTGGACGTGCCGGCGCGGGTGGCGGCACTCGAGAGCTGGAACCGGCCGGTGTGGTGGCCCGTGGCGGTGCTGGTCGCGCTGATCGTCGCGGTCGTGGCCTACACGCGCCGCAGCATCCGTATCCGAGGCCGCATGAACGCCCGCGGCCAAGTCCTCGCCGCCTGACCGCATGCTGAACTACGTCCTGCGCCGCAGCCTGTACGGCGTGCTGATCCTGATCGGCGTCAACCTGGCGACCTTCTTCCTGTTCTTCACCGTCAACACGCCGGACGACATGGCGCGCCTGAACATCGGTGGCAAGCGCGTGACGACCGAGCTGATCCAGAAGTGGAAGGTCGAGCGCGGCTACGACAAGCCGCTGTACTGGAACGACGCCAAGCAGGGCGGCGAGAAGCTGACCGAGACGATCTTCTGGGAGCGCTCGGTCTCGCTGTTCCAGTTCAAGTTCGGCCGCGCCGACAGCGAGAGTGCCGGCGACATCGGCACCGAGGTGGCGCGCCGCATGTGGGTCAGCCTGCAGCTCGCGCTGCCGATCTTCGTGCTTCAGATCATCGCCAGCGTCAGTTTTGCGCTGCTGCTGGTGATGTTTCGCCACACCAAGCTCGACCTTGCGGGTGTGGTGCTGTGCGTCGTGATGCTGTCGATCTCCGCGCTGTTCTACATCATCGTCGGCCAGTATCTGTTCGCGCGCGTCTTCAAGCTCGTGCCTTCGTCGGGCTACACGGGCGGGCTCGATCTGCTGCGTTTCCTCGTGCTGCCGGTGGCGCTGTCGGCGATCGCGCGCCTGGGCACCGAGGCACGCCTGTACCGCGCGATGTTCCTCGAGGAGATCGGCAAGGACTACGTGCGCACCGCGCGTGCCAAGGGCCTGGCCGAGACCACCGTGCTGTCGCGCCACGTGCTGCGCAATGCGCTGATCCCGATCGTCACCAGCGCCGGTGGCTACCTGCCGTACGTGTTCCTCGGCAGCCTGGTGTTCGAGAGCTTCTTCGGCATCCCCGGCCTCGGCGCCTATGCGATCGAGGCCATCAGCAGGCAGGATTTCGCCATCGTGCGCACCATGGTCTTCGTCGGCTCGGTGCTCTACATCGCGAGCTACATCCTGATCGACATCGCCTACACCTGGGTCGACCCCCGGGTGCGGCTGGCCTGAGGGAGCGCGGCATGCCGAAATTCGTGCTCCTGTGGACCGACGCCGCCGTCTGGCTGCTGACGGCCGCGCTCGTGGCCTATGGCTGGCATGTGCTGCGGCGGCCCAACCTGCGTGCCACCTGGCGCAAGGTTTTCGGAGACGCGCCAGCACTCGCCTCGTCCGTCGTGCTGCTGGCCTGCCTGCTGGTGACGCTGGCCGACAGCCTGCACTACCGTCCGCTGCTGCCGGTTGCGGCCGGTGCACCGGCCGGCAGTGCGGCCTACGACACGCGCACGCGCTCGCTGATGGACGGTCTGCTCCTGCGCCTCGTGGAGTCGCGCGAGACCACGTACTCACGGCCTCTTGCCTACGTCAGCTTCACCAAGGAGTCGGTCGACCGCGATGGGCGGGTCGAGCGCGTGGCGCCGCGGCTGCTGCATGGCGGCGCCCACCTCGGCGACGACCCGGCGACGCAATGGGTCGGCGACCTGCTGATGCGCGCCTTGCTGGGGGCGTTCGCCGGCCTTGCTGTCGCCGGCGCGCTGTCGGCGCTGCTGATCGCTGGCCTCGCACGGTCGGCTAAGCAGGGGTGGCGTGCCCAGGTCGCTGACGTCTGGCAGGGTCACACCGCGATCCCGTGGCGGGTGGCGATCTTCACGCTCGCGGCCCTCGGCCTCTTCGTCGGCGTCATTGCCGCGCTGGCGATTCGTTACCACGTCTTCGGCACCGACGTGACCGGCAACGACGTGCTGTACCAGACCCTGAAGAGCATCCGCACGGCTTTCGTGATCGGTGCGCTGGCCACGCTGGCCACGCTGCCGTTGGCGGTGGTACTGGGCATCGCGGCGGGTTATCTCAAGGGTTGGGTCGACGAGGCCATCCAGTACCTCTATACCGTGCTGTCGTCGATCCCGAACATCCTGCTGATCGCGGCGCTGGTGTTGATGGTGCAGGTGTTTCTCGACAAGCACCCCGAGCTGTTCGAGACCGGGCTCGAGCGCTCGGACCTCAAGCTCTTCCTGCTCTGCGCGGTGCTCGGCCTGACCGGCTGGGCGGGCCTGTGCCGCCTGCTGCGCGCCGAGACGCTCAAGCTGCGCGAGCTCGACTACGTGCAGGCCGCACAGGCCTTCGGCGTCGGGCCGGGGCGGATCATGGCGCGCCACATCTTCCCCAACGTCGCGCACCTGATGCTGATCGTGACGGTGCTGGAGTTCTCGTCGCTGATCCTCTACGAGGCGGTGCTGAGCTACGTCGGCGTGGGCGTCGACCCGAGCATGAACAGCTTCGGCGGCATGATCAACCTGGCCCGCAACGAGATGAACCGCGACCCGGTGATCTGGTGGCCGTTCGCGTCGGCCTTCTTCTTCATGCTCGCGCTCGTGCTGGCCGCCAACCTGTTCGCCGACGGCGTGCGCGACGCCTTCGACCCTCGGGCACGCGCGTTCCGCCCGCGTGTGCTCAAGAAACTGCCGACCTGACCATGCTCGACATCCAGGACCTCGAAGTCGGGCTCGACAGCGACGCTGGGCTGGTGCGCGCGGTGGACGGCCTGCGCCTGTCCATCGCGCGCGGCGAAACCTTCGCACTGGTCGGCGAGAGCGGTTGCGGCAAGAGCATGACGGCGCTGGCCCTGATGCGGCTGCTGCCCGAGAACGGCCGCGTGCTCGCCGGGCGGATCGAGCTCGAGGGCAGCGACACGCTGGCGCTATCGGAGCAGGCCATGCGCGCCGTGCGCGGCGGGCGCATCGGCATGATCTTCCAGGAGCCATCGACCAGCCTGAACCCGGTGATGAAGGTCGGCGCCCAGATCGTCGAGGCGATCGAGGTGCACACACCGCTGCGCGGCGCGGCCGCGCGCGCCAAGGCGATCGAATGGCTGAAGAGGGTCGGCATCCCCGAGCCCGAACGCCGCATCGACGAGTACCCCTTTCGCATGAGCGGCGGCCAGAAGCAGCGCGTGATGATCGCGATGACGCTGGCCACCGAGCCCGACTTCCTGGTCGCCGACGAACCCACCACGGCGCTGGACGTGACGATCCAGAAGCAGATCCTCGACCTGCTGCGCGACCTGCAGCGCGAGCAGGGCATGGGGTTGCTGCTGATCACGCACGACCTCGGCGTGGTGGCCGGCATGGCGCAGCGCGTGGCGCTGATGTACGCCGGGCAGATCATCGAGGTGGCCGCGGCCGACGAGTTCTTCCGCGCACCGAAGCATCCCTACGCTCAGGCCCTGCTGCGCGCGCTGCCCGATGCCGTCCGGCGCGGCGAGCCGCTGGCGGCCATCCCCGGGACAGTCCCTGCGCTGACGCAGTCCTTCAGCGGCTGCCGCTACGCGCCGCGTTGTGCCAGCGCGATGGCGCATTGCGCGGGCACGGCGCCCACTTTGGACGCCCTCAGCCCGACGCGCAGCGTGCGTTGCCTGCTCTACAGCGCCGGCGCCGCTGCCTCTGCCCCGAAAGCGCTGCGGGCTGTGGCTTCGCCGCCAGCCGGTGTAGCCAGCACGGCGAAGGCCGGGGCGGCGAGTGCGCCGCTGCTCGACGTGCGCGACCTGCGCGTGCGCTTCCCGATCCGCAAGGGCCTGCTGCAGCGCGTGGCAGGCCACTTCGATGCGGTGGCGGGGGTGTCGTTCTCGATCGCGCCCGGCCGCACACTGGCGCTGGTCGGTGAATCGGGCTGCGGCAAGACCACCAGCGGCAAGGCGATCGTGCAGCTGCTGCGGGGCCAGGCCACCATCGATGGCGAGGCGGTCTTCGACGGGCGCAACCTGTTCGCGCTCGACGGCGACGCGCTGCAGACGGCCCGGCGCGACATCCAGATCATCTTTCAGGATCCGTACGCGTCGCTGAACCCGCGCATGCGCGTGTTCGACATCCTGGAGGAGGGCCTGACCGCTTTGCGGCCGGAGATGGACGCCAGCGCACGGCGTCAGCGCCTCGAACAGCTGGCCGACCAGGTGGGCCTGCGGCGCGAGGCGCTCGAGCGCTACCCTCACGAGTTCAGCGGTGGCCAGCGCCAGCGCATCGCGATCGCCCGCGCACTGGCGGTGCAACCCAAGCTGATCGTCTGCGACGAGCCGACCTCGGCGCTCGATGTCAGCGTGCAGGCGCAGATCCTGAACCTGCTCAGGCAACTGCAGGGCGAGCTGGGGCTGGCGTACCTGTTCATCACGCACAACCTGGGCGTGGTCGAGTACATCGCCGACGAGGTGGCGGTGATGCGTGCCGGGCGGGTCGTCGAACACGGGGCCTGCGCTGCGGTGCTTCAGCGCCCGTCGCACGAGTACACAAGGGCCCTTCTGGACGCGGTTCCCAGGCTCGCCGTGGCGTGACGGACTCGTGATCTGTTGCACCCGCCCAACGCCCCCCTGAATCGGCGCTAAGGGCTACCACCTAGCGCAAGCTGGGGCCAAGCAAGTGCGTCGCCGCGCGCACACGGTGCGCGCGCTCTGGAGCGCCAAGCCTGGCGCGGCTCTGCGCCAGGCCGCGCGCACCGCGTTCGAGCATCGCCGGCCGCACTTGGGGTGTCGCTGCCGCTCCACTCCGGACTTTCCCGAGCAGGGCCCGTGTTTCGCAGTCGTGACAATTCACTTACATGCCGTGAAGAACGACTGCCAGCGGCCCACAAGGCTCTAGGCGGTCGCGTCGCGGCTAGGTTCATCGATCAACCTCTTCCTAGGAGTGTTCATGTTTCGTCGCTCAAAACTCAGCACGGCGCTGGTGCTGGCTTTCGGGGGGGTGGCGCTTAGCGCCCCCGCCCTGGCCCAGCAGACCGGCACGCAGCGCATCGAGATCACCGGTTCGAACATCAAGCGGATCGATGCTGAGACGGTCGCGCCCGTCGAGATCATCACGCGCGACCAGATCGAGCGGACCGGCCAGCCGACCGCGGCCGATGTGCTGCGCGCGCTGCCGATGAACACCGGCAGCTTCGGCGAGAGCTTCAGCAACAGCTTCGCGCCCGGTGCGGCGGGCATCTCGCTGCGGGGCCTGGGTCAGAAGACCACGCTCGTGCTGATCAACGGTCGCCGTGTCGCAGGTTATGGCTTCGCCCAGAACCTGCAGGACACCTTCGTCGACCTCAACTCGATTCCCAGCAGCGCCATCGAGCGGGTCGAAATCCTCAAGGACGGTGCCTCGGCGATCTACGGCTCCGACGCCATCGCCGGCGTGGTCAACATCATCCTGCGCAAGGACTACCGCGGCCTCGAAGCGTCGGTGTCAGGCGGCGCCTTCGAAGGCAAGAATGACCTTCGTGGCACGATCGCATTCGGCATAGGCGACGTCGACAAGGACAAGTTCAATCTCTTCGCCGCGCTCGACGTCTACCATCGCGATCTGCTGCTGCAGGGCGACACCAAGTACCTGGCGACGCGCGACCTTCGCAAGTACTCGGGCGGCCGCAACTTCCAGTCGCTGACCGGTGGTGGCACCTGGGCGCCGATGACGACGCCGACGGGCACCACGACGGTGAGCAACACACGGCGAGCGATCACTGACTGCGCCGGCACGGTGATGACCGGGCCGGAGGCGGTGGCTGCCGGTCTGCTGAATCCGACGACGGCCGCCACGATCGCCCAGGCGGCCGCGACGAACACGTTCTGCACCTACGACTTCAAGAACCAGTTCACTGCGCTGCCGGGCACGGACCGGGTGGGCGCGCTGATTCGCGGCAACATGCAGTTGTCGCCGGCGGTCAACGCCTACAGCGAGATTGGCCTCAGCCGCACCGAGACCGAGCAGACCTTCCAGGCTCCGTTCTTCGCGGGCACGACCGGTCTGCAGGCGACGGCGGCCGGGCTGCGTCCGTTCCCCTACAACATCACCTTCGGGCCTGGTGTGGCCGGCAACCCCTTCGCAGGCAACGCCCGCTACATCGGCGTGCTGAACGACATGGGCACGCGCGACAACGAGATCACCTCCACGGATCTGCGTGGCCTCGTCGGCTTGAGCTACACCGTCGCCAGTTGGGACCTGGACAGCGCGATCGGTTTCTCGCGCAACAAGGTCAAGACCTTGAACACCAACCGCCTCTCGTTGGCGGGAACGAGTGCGACATTCGGCGTGCCGACCACGCCGCAGCCGCCGGTGCCGGTGTCGAGCGGGTCGACGTACAACCTGGACCAGTGGACGCTGAACAGCGACGCCGTGCGTGACTCGATTCGCGTCGATTTCCCGCGCAAGTCGACCTCGGAACTCAGCTTCATCGACACCCGGGCAAGCACCCAGTTCGGCCAGATGCCGGGCGGGCCAATGGGATTGGCCATCGGCTTCGAACACCGAAAGGAAAAGCTGAAGGATCGGCCGGACTCGATCGCCGCTTCCGGCGGGGTCCTTGGCCAGGGCATCACGGCGACCGACGGCTCGCGCGACAACACCTCGGTGTTCGCCGAATTCGCGTTCCCGTTCACGAAGTCGCTTGAGGCGCAGCTCGCGATGCGTCACGACCGGTACAGCGACTACGGGTCGTCGACCACGCCGAAGGTGGGTCTGAAGTTCCGCCCGAACGACATGCTGCTGGTCCGTGCGAACTGGGGCAAGGGCTTCCGCGCACCGACCCTGCCGGAGATCTCGCCGTCGGTGGCCACCTTCTTCACCACGGTCATCGACCCGGAAGACGGCGTGTCGCGGCAGATCTCGGGGGTGTTCGCCGGCAACCCCGACTTGAAGGCGGAGAAGTCGACCAGCCGCAACTTCGGCCTTGTCTTCGAGCCGATGAAGAACCTCAGCTTCGGTCTGGGTTACTACCACATCGACTGGCGCAACGTGGTGGCGTCACCGAGCTTCCAGGACATCATCGACGAGAGTTGCCCGGCCGGTGGCCCCGGTTGCCCGACCACGCCGGGCGTGATTCGGGATCCGAACAACAACAACCAGGTGGTCACGGTGCTCTCGAACTACGAGAACCTGGCGCAGCGCGTGACCAGTGGCCTCGATGCGGACTTCCAGCTGGCCGTACCGACCGGTCTGGGCAAGGTCACCGTGCGCGGCGATGCGGTGTACGTTCGCTCGTTCAAGGAAGACGGCGTCGAGTACGTCGGCTCCAACGGCGGCAGCAACACGATCCCGCGCGTCCGTGCCGGCCTGACGGTCGACCTGGACACCGGGCCGTGGAGCGTCACAGGCCGGGTGAACTACACGCACAAGGTCACGCAGGAACTGCTCGGAGCCTCGTTCTTCACGGCCCAGAATCCGGCGTTCCAGAACGGCGTGTACCCGAACACGGTGGCCTCGCACACCACGGTGGACCTGTTCGCCCGCTACAGCATCAACAAGAACCTGCAGATCAGCGGTGCGATCCTCAACGCGTTCGACAAGACGCCGCCGTACGACCCGGGCTTCAGCTCGACGTCGCTCTATGACTTCAGCCTGCACGACATCCGTGGTCGTCAGTTCCGCCTGACGCTGAAGTACACGATGTGAGGACTTCGAGGGTGCGCTGCGCTGAGCAACGCACCCTCGGCAGCCCTTGTTGCGCTGTGCCAACAGGAGCCGCCACCGTGGGCGTTTCCCCTGAGACGGGGGCCTCCGGAGGCGGCATGACAATTCAATTACATGCGGTGCATGACGCGACGGGCGGGCCGGGTTCGGTTTGCTCATCGCGCGCGGCGCCACCAATCAAGTTCACCTTCCAGGAGTCCCCATGTTCAAACGGACAATGGTCAATGCGGCTGCCATCGCGGCCGTGGGCGGTATCGCGGCTTTCGCCGCCGTGCCCGCGCTGGCGCAAGAGGCGCAGCGCATCGAGATCACCGGTTCGGCGATCAAGCGCACCGACGCCGAGACCGCTCTGCCGGTATCGATCATCAAGGTCGACGAGCTCGAGCGCCAGGGTGTCACCAACGCCGAGCAGGCGATGCAGCGAATTGCTGCGGTGCAGTCGAACTTCGGTGCCAGCGCCTCGATCGGCGGTACGACCGGCGGCAAGGCCGAGGCCGACCTTCGCGGCCTCGGGGCCGTCACGGGTGCCAACGCCAACAAGACGCTTGTGCTGTTGAATGGCCGTCGCCTTGCGAACCATTCATTCGACGCCGCGGCGGTCGACCTGAACGCCATCCCCATCGCGGCGGTCGATCGAATTGAAGTCCTGCGCGACGGAGCATCGGCGCTGTACGGCACCGACGCGATCGGTGGCGTGATCAACTTCATCCTCAAGCGCGATTTCACCGGCATCGACGTCAACGCGTCCTACGCCGCTCCGGAAGCGGGCTCGGCCGGTTCGACCAAGCGCGCCAGCGTCGTCGCCGGCTTCGGCTCGGTCCAGAAGGACCGTTTCAACGTGATGTTCGCGCTCGACTGGCGCCAGCAGAAGGTACTGGAGGCCGTCGATCGGAAGTTCGGTTCCACCGGCATCCTGGGCCCGACCCGTGGCGACATCACCTCCGGCACCAGCGGCACCGCCTTCCCGGGCGACGTCGACGGTTTCGAACCGTCGGCCCCGAATTGCGATCCGCCTTTCTCGATTCCGCGCAATACCAACCCGGACAACTCGGGTGCGTTCAACTCCTGCCGCTACGACTTCACCAAGTCGATTGACCTGGTGCCGGAGTCCGAGCAGATCACCGGCCTCGTGCGGGGTTCGTTCCAGCTGGCGCCCGACCACCTGCTGACGGCCGAGTACCTGCGCTCGAACAACAAGGCGACGTCCAAGGTGGCGCCGGCGCCGACCAGCCACCTGATCCTGGCCACCAGCCCGTTCTATCCGGCTGGCGCGCCGACGCGCGACATCGACCCGCTGATTCCGTTCTTCGGCGTGACCGATCCCAACCCGGGTGGCCCGACCTTGGGTGGTGCAGCCAACTGGCGCCAGGTGCCCGCGGGCAAGCGCACGAGCGGTGACGACACGACCACCGAGCGCGCGATGCTCGATCTCGAAGGCACGTTCGGCGCGACGGACTATCGCGTCTCGATCGGGCGCTCGCAGAACAAGAGCACCGCCTCGGTCAAGCGCGGGTATGTCAACGATCAGATGATGCAGGATGGGGTTTGGGCGGGCGTGATCAACCCGTTCGGTACCCACGGCGGCGCGAACTTCGGACAGACCGCTGCAGGGCTGGCGGCGATCGAGGCGGCCCAGGTCGTGGCGGACACGCAGATCGGCAAGAGCACGCTCGATTTCATCGATGCGCGCATGAGTCGCGACCTGTTCAAGATGAGTGGTCGCTCGGCAGCCGTGGCGCTGGGCGTGGACCGTCGGCGTGAGCGTTCGGAGTTCGAAGCAACCGACATCACGGCGCAACTCGGCAGCCTGGGTATCGACCCGGACAGCGACACCTCCGGTAAGCGCAGCTCGACCGGTGTCTTCGCCGAGCTGAGCCTCCCGCTGCTGAAGGATCTCGAGCTCACGGTGGCAGCGCGTGCGGACCGCTACAGCGACTTCGGCAACACCTTCAACCCGAAGCTGGCGCTGAAGTACACGCCGATGGCCGGCCTGGCGCTGCGTGCGTCGGCAAACAAGGGCTTCCGTGCGCCGACGCTGTACGAGATCCATCAGCCCCAGTCGCTGACCTTCACGACCGACAACTACGACGACCCCTTGCTGTGCCCGGGCGGTACCCCCGTGCCCGGCACCTCGGCCGGCGTGGTCTGTGGACAGCAGGTGCTGCAACGCAACGTCGGCCCGGTGGGCAACGGGGGCGCCGCCTCCGACCTGTCACCCGAGAAGTCGCGGTCGTTCTCTTTCGGTCTGGTCTTCGAGCCAGCGCGCAGCGTCAGCTTCACCGCCGACTACTGGCAGCTCAAGATCGAGAACCTGATCAATGGCCTGCCGGAGCAGGAGGTGTTTGCGAGTGCCGCGCGCTACGGAGCGCGCTTCGTACGCTGCAGCACGGTGGCCGCGGGTGGCGTGCCGGGGATTTCGCTGGGTGACATCGACGCCTGCGCCAGCCTCAGCGCAACCCAGGATCCGATCGCGTTCATCGATACGCCGACCGAGAACCTGGGCGAGCTGCACGTCAACGGCATCGACCTGTCGGCCAGCTGGCGTATCCCGACTTCGTCGATGGGTGTGTTCAACCTGACGGCGGATGGCACCTACATCACCAAGTACCGCTACCAGCGCGAGCGCAACGGTGACTTCATCAGTGCGGTGGGTCGCTACTCCGACAACGCCCCGGTGTTCCGCTGGCAGCATGTGCTGAGCGTGAACTGGAACTACGGCTCCTGGAGCACGAGCCTGTCGCAGCGCTTCAAGAGCGGCTACACCGATCAGGGCGGTGCCAACAAGGTCGACTCCTACGCGCTGCATGACCTGTCCGTCACCTACGCCGGGGTCAAGAACCTGACGCTGACGGCCGGTGTGAACAACCTGCTCGACAAGGATCCGCCGCTCTCGGTCCAGAGCACGACGTTCCAGCGTGGGTACGACCCGCGGTTCACGGACCCGATGGGCCGGACTTTCGTGGTTCGCGCCGGCTACAAGTTCTGACGGCCGGGAGGCCCTCGAACTGAGAACGCCGGCGCAAGCCGGCGTTCTTTCTTGTTTGTGTGCAGCGCTTCTCGCTACTTCGGCGCCAACCGTATCGCCCCGTCGAGCCGGATCACCTCGCCGTTGAGCATGTCGTTCTCGATGATGTGCTTGGCCAGGCGGGCGTAGTCGGCCGGCGTGCCGAGGCGCGAAGGGAAGGGCACGCTGGCGGCCAGCGCGTCCTGCACTTCCTTGGGCATGCCGAACAGCATCGGCGTGCCGAAGATGCCCGGCGCGATGGTCATGTTGCGGATGCCGTTGCGCGCCAGGTCGCGCGCGATCGGCAGCGTCATGCCGACCACGCCACCCTTGCTGGCCGCGTAGGCGGCTTGGCCGATCTGGCCGTCGTAGGCGGCCACGCTGGCGGTGGAGATCAGCACGCCGCGTTCGCCGGTCGGCTCGGGCTCGTTGCGGCACATCGCCTCGGCGGCGAGGCGGATCATGTTGAAGCTGCCGATCAGGTTGATGCCGATCACGCGTGAGAACTGCGCCAGCGGGTGCGCGCCTTCTTTGCCGACCGTCTTGGCGCCGATCGCGATGCCGGCGCAGTTGACCAGGCCCATCAGCTTGCCCATGGCCACGGCTTTCGCCACGGCGGCCTGGCCGTCGGCCTCCTGCGTGACGTCGCACTTGACGAAGGCGCCACCGAGTTCCCTGGCCAGGGCCTCGCCCTTGTCGGCCTGCACGTCGGCCACGACCACCTTGCCGCCCTCAGCGGCGAGCAAACGCGCGGTGCCTTCGCCCAGGCCCGAGGCAGCGCCGGTGACGATGAAGACCTTGCCCTTGATGTCCATGACCTTGTCCTTCAGCTCAGGGCTTCCAGCGCGCGCGCGGTGATCGCGTCCACGCTGCCGGTGCCGTCGATCTTGCAGTAGCGCGGCGCCGCGGCGTCGCCCTGCGCGGCCCACTTCGAGTAGTACTCCACCAGCGGCCGGGTCTGGGCCTGGTAGACCTCCAGGCGTTTGCGCACGGTGGCTTCCTTGTCGTCGTCGCGCTGGATCAGCGGCTCGCCGGTCAGGTCGTCCACGCCGTCCACCCGGGGCGGGTTGAACAGCACGTGGTAGCTGCGGCCGGAAGGCGTGTGGAACAGGCGGCCGCTGATGCGCTCGATGATGGCCTGGTCGGGCACGTCGATCTCGAGCACGGCGTCGAGCTTCACGCCGGCCGACTTCATCGCGTCGGCCTGCGCGATGGTGCGCGGGAAGCCGTCGAATAGGAAGCCGTTGGCGCAGTCGGGCTGCGCGATGCGCTCCTTGACCAGGCCGATGATGATGTCGTCCGACACCAGTGCACCCGAGTCCATCACCTGCTTGGCCGCCAGGCCGAGTGGCGTGCCGGCCTTGACCGCGTCGCGCAGCATGTTGCCGGTGGACACTTGCGGGATGCCGTAGTGCTGGCACAAGAAGGCCGCCTGCGTGCCCTTGCCCGCGCCGGGCGCTCCCAACAGGATGAGTCTCATGCGTCCCTCGTTCTGGTTTGGTGAAACGGATTATCGGGGCGCGGCCGCGACGAGCTGGCGCACGCGCGCCAGGTCTTCCGGCGTGTCGACACCGGGGCCGGGCGCGTGCGTGGCCACGTGCACCGCGATGCGCTCGCCATGCCACAGCACGCGCAGCTGCTCCAGCGCTTCCAGGCGCTCCAGCGGCGCCATCGGCAGCTGGGGAAAGCGGCGCAGGAAGGCCGCGCGGTAGGCATACAGGCCGACGTGGCGCAGCGGTGCCGGCTCGGGCAGGGCCGGCAGCGCGGCCAGGCCCTGGGCGTTGCCGTCGCGCCACCAGGGCAGCGGGGCGCGGCTGAAGTACAAGGCCCGGCCCTGCACGTCGAGCACCACCTTGACGACGTTCGGGTTGGCGTAGTCGGCCACGCTGTCGAGCGCGTGGGCGGCGGTGGACATCACGCAGTCGGGGCGCGCGGCGAGCAGCGCGGCACAGGCGTCGATCAGCGGCGGGTCGATCAACGGTTCGTCACCCTGCACGTTGACCACCACGTCGTCGCCGTCCAGGCCCAGCAGCGCACAGGCCTCGGCGAGTCGGTCGCTGCCGCTGGCATGGTCGGCGCGTGTCAACAGCGCGCGCACGCCGTGCCGCTCGCAGGCGGCGACGATCGACGCATGGTCGGTGGCCACGACGACGGCCTGTGCGGACGACTGCGCCGCGCGCTGCGCCACGCGCACCACCATCGGGGCGCCACCGATGTCGGCCAGTGGCTTGTCGGGCAGCCGGGTGGACGCCAGTCGCGCCGGGATGATGACGCTGAAAGTCATGGTGCTGGATCGTTCTCGGGGTCCCAACTCTGCGCTTCGCCCTCGAGCATCACCGGGATGCCGTCGCGGATCGGGAAGGCCAAGTGGTCCGCCGCGCAGGCGAGCGCGCGCGGGCGCTGTTCGGCGTCGCGCAGCATCACGAGGCGGCCCTTGCACAGCGGGCACACCAGCAGGTCGATCAGTCGGTGGTCGAGGGCACTCATGGCGTTGGGGGACGGGGCAGCAGGCGCCCGATCGCGGCGGCAAAGGCCGCGTCGGGTTCGAAGTCTAGCGGCGCGACCCAGACACGGGCCTTACTGGTCAGCTGCAAGGGCAGCTTGACCGCGTCCTTCTCGGTCAACACCACGTCCAGCGTCGCATCGTCGGGCCAGGGCAGGGTAGCGAAGTCGGCGTGGTCGGGCAGCGGCTGTTCGTCGATTTCGAGCCCTTGCTCGCGCAGCATGGCGAAGAAGCGCTCGGGCGCCGCAATGCCGGCCAGCGCCTGCACGCGGCGACCCCGCAGCGCAAGCCAGCCCTCGGCCGACGCCGGCTCGCCACGCTGCCACTGCGCCAGCGGCAGCACCCCCGCGAGCCGGCGCGTGGCGCCGAAACCCGGCAGCGGCGTGCTCGGCGCCGCTGCGTTGTAGAGCAGCAGCGTGCGCGGCGGCAGCGCCTTGGGCAGCGGTTCGCGCAGCGGCCCGGACGGCAGGCACAGGCCGTTGCCGGCGCCGCGTTCGTCGAACACGACGACCTGCACGTCGCGCGCGAGGCGATGGTGCTGCAGGCCGTCGTCGGACACCACGATGTCCACCTCGGGATGGGCCTCGCACAGTGCCCGCGCCGCGGCGGCGCGGTCGGCGCCGACCCGCACCGGCACGCGGCCGCGTCGATGGATCAGCAGCGGTTCGTCGCCGACCTCGGCAGCGTGGCTGTTCGCCCGTACCTCGGTCACGCCAGTGCTTGATCGCCCGTAGCCGCGCGACACCACGCCCGGCGTCCAGCCACGATCGCGCAGCAGCTGCACCAGCGCGATCGTGGTCGGCGTCTTGCCCGCACCGCCGACCACGAGGTTGCCGACCACGATCACCGGTCGATCAATGTGCTGCGGCTGCGCGACAGCACGATGCAGGCCCGCCAGCGCCCGGTAGAACAGCGACAGTGGCCAGAGCAAGCACGCCAGCGCACAGGGCCGCGGCCGCCACCAAGCAGCCTGCAGTGCCGTCGCCCACCCACCGTGGCGAGCCGCCGCCACGTCAGTCGGCCAGCGTCGAGCAGCCGCCGCGGATCCGGCTCCGCCGGTCCGCCAGCGGCGCCCCCCTGGGGGGAGCGCCGAAGGCGCAACGGGGGGGGGGCGTCATTTCTCGCCGGTCTGTGCGGCGAAGGTCAGGCGCGCCAGTCCGGCGCGGCGTGCCGCATCGAGCACGTTGATCACCGACTGGTGCGCTGCCGCCGCGTCGGCCGACACGATGACCACCGGTTCCTTCTGGCCCTGCGCTGCCGCGCTGAGCGCGCTGGCCAGCACCTCGACGCTGCGCCCGTTGATCGCGCTGCGGTTGACGGCGTAGCGCCCGTCGCCCGACACCGCGACGATGATCTCGGCCGGGCGCTCGCGCAGCCTCTCGGCCTCGGCGGTGGGCAGGCTGACCTGCAGCTCGGTGAACTTCGAGTAGGTGGTCGACATCATCAGGAAGATGAGGACCACCAGCAGCACGTCGATGAAGGCGATCAGGTTGATCTCCGGTTCCTCGGGGCGCGGCTTGCGGAAGTTCATGACGCGCTGGCGTTGCTGGCCGGCGTGTTGTTGCCGCGCCGCACCGCGAAGCGCATCAGGTGCGGCACGAGGCGCTCGGCGGCCTGCTCCATGTCGACCGTGTACTCGTCGACCCGGCCACGGAAGAAGCGGTAGAACATCAGCGAGGGAATCGCGATCATCAGCCCGAACGCGGTGTTGTACAGCGCGATCGAGATGCCCTGTGCCAGCTGCGCCGGGTTGGCGCCGCCGGTGGGCGACTGCGAGCCGAAGATCTCGATCATGCCGACCACCGTGCCCAGCAGCCCGAGCAGCGGCGACGCGGTGGCCACGGTGCCCAGCGTGTTCAGGTAGCGCTCGAGGCGATGCACCATCACGCGGCCGGCGTTCTCGAACACCAGGCGCAGCGTTTCCTCGTTGAGGCGCGGTTCGGCGACCACGGCGCGCAGGCCGGCGGCCAGCACGGAGCCCAGCGCCGAGCTGTTGCCGAGCTTGGCGATCACGTCGGTGGACGGCAGGCTGGTGCGGGTCAGCGCCACCACCTCGTCCAGCAGCTTGTCGGGCGCCACGCGGCCGCGCCGCAGCGTCACCGATCGCTCGATCACGAGGGTCAGGCCGACGATCGAACACAGGATCAGCGGCCAGATCGGCCAGCCGGCCGCTTGAATGATGGACAGCAAGTCTTGTCTCCGCGCTGGCGGTTCGTTGGGTACAGTGCCGCGTCGCGCGATCACGGCAGGGCGCGCGGATTATGGCCCTGTGGCCGACCTCGAAGCGGCCCGCGTGGCGCACGCGCATCGCCCTGTGAAACGCCAGTCAGGAACGATCCACGCGAACTGTGGACAACTGTGTGCGTAACCGCGACACGATGCGCGCCAAGGCGCGTCAACATTGGGCCCGGCACAGTTTGCACAAGGATTCAGCAGGAAAAATCCCTTGTACTTCAATGACTTGCACGAACATGACAGGCCTGTGACCGGCATACCGGCGGCGCGAGCCAATATTGGCGCGGCTGTGGAGTTCTGGACCCGCACCAGCACTGGGTTGGCCGGTGGCTGAGCCCAATGCCACGGCCCCCGCGCCGCGCGTCTGGAGCGTCGGCGCGCTGCTGATCGCGGTGAGCGACGCCCTGGCGGCGCGCTTTGCCGCTTGCACGGTGCAGGGCGAGCTGTCGGGCGTGACGCGCGCGGCCAGCGGGCACTGCTACTTCACGCTCAAGGACGGCAGCGGCGCCGCCGCAGCCGTGCGCTGCGCGATGTTCCGCCGTGCCGCGTCGCTGCTCGACTTCGTGCCGCGCGATGGCCAGCAGGTCGAGCTGCGCGGCCGCATCGCGGTGTACGAGCCGCGCGGCGAAATGCAGCTGGTGGTCGAGTCGATGCGCCCGCTCGGCGCCGGGTCGTTGTACGAGCAGTTCCTGCGCCTGAAGGCCAAGCTCGAGGCCGAAGGCCTGTTCGATGCCGCGCGCAAGCGGCCGCTGCCGGCGCTGGCACAGCGCATCGGCATCGTCACCTCGCTGGCCGGGGCGGCGCTGCACGACATGCTGACGACGCTGGCGCGTCGTGCGCCGCAGGTGCGCGTGGTCATCTACCCGTCGCTGGTGCAGGGGCCCGAGGCGCCGGCGGCGCTGGTCGCGGCGCTGGCCGCCGCGGCGCGGCGGCAGGAGGTGGACCTGCTGATCGTCGCGCGCGGCGGCGGCTCGATCGAGGACCTGTGGGCCTTCAACGACGAGCGCGTGGTGCGTGCGATGGCCGTGTTGCCGATGCCGGTGATCTCCGGCGTCGGCCACGAGACCGACGTGACGCTGGCCGACTTCGTGGCCGACCTGCGGGCGCCCACGCCCACCGCCGCGGCCGAGCTGGCGGTCCCGGCGCGCGACGAATTGTTTGCTGGCCTGGACCAGGTGGCGCAGCGCCTCGGCCTGCTGGTGGCACACCGCCTGGAGTCGCAGGCCCAGCGCCTGGACCGGCTGGCGCTGCAGCTGGCGCGGCCGGCACAGGCGCTGGCGCAGGCACGCGCGCAGCTGCAGGCGCTCGAACA
>JALHQP010000048.1 GCA_022841885.1 Aquincola sp.
AACCGGCGCAGGACGAGCGCCAGTTCACGCTCGCGATGGCCGACGCCACCGCGGCCGTGCTGGTGCCACCGCTGGTGGCGGCGCTGGGCCGCGACGCCTCGCGGGTGGACCTGCGCGTCGAGCCGCTGACCACGCGCGACCCGCGACCGCAGCTCGAGCGCGGCGCGGCCGACGCGGCGATCGGCTTCTTCCCCGACGTGGCGCGGGCGCTGGCGGCCTCGGGCGGTCAGGGCGAGACCATGCTCGAGCCGCTATATGAGTGCGAATACGTCTGCGTGCTGCGCCACGACCACCCGCTGTGCCGGCAGGATGCGCTGACGCTGGACGACTATTGCGCGGCCGACCACGCCCGCGTCAGCTTCGCCGGCCGCAAGCATGGTTTCGTCGACGAGGCGCTGGCGCGGCTGGGCCGCGCGCGCCGCGTGATGCTGACGATCAATCATTTCGCCACCGCGGCGCAGGTGGTGCGCCAGTCCGACCTGCTGGCGGTGTTTCCGCGCACCTACGTGGCGCTGAGCGGGTTTGCCGAGCAGTTGGCGATCCGGCCGCTGCCGTTCGAGTTGCCGCGCATCGAGATCGGCCTGCTGTGGCACCGCCGGCATGAACGCGACCCGGCGCAGCGCTGGCTGCGCGAGGCGATTCAGCGCACGGCCGCGCAGGCGATGACGCCCGAGGCGGCGTGTCGCGCCCAGGAGGCACCGGCCCCGGCCCTGTAGGCCGCAGCCCACAGGTGCACGGCGCCGGCGCCGACGCGCCGACCCGCAGGCCACCGACGCCATCCGGCGCCGCGGCCGCCTACGCTGTGTTCCACAGCAAACCGCTGAGGACCCAGGAGGCTCGAATGCTCTACTACGCCGTCGTCTTTTTCGTCATCGCGCTGATCGCGGCCGTGCTCGGCTTCGGCGGCATCGCCGCCGGCGCGGCGGGCATCGCCAAGATCCTGTTCGTGGTGTTCATCGTGCTTGCGGTGGTCACCTTCCTGCTCAACGCGCTGCGCCTGTAGCGCCAACGCGGTGGCTCAGGAGGCGAAGCCGTAGGCGCGCGCGGCGTTGTCCGCCAGCACGCGGTCGCGCAGCGCCGTGTCGCCGGCCCAGCGCGCGAGCAACTCGAGCATCGCTGCGTCGGATGGCACCGGCTGCCGGTTCGGGTGCGGCCAGTTGCTGGCCCACAGGCAACGGTCCGGGCGCTCGCGCAGCAGTGCCTGGCCCAAGGGCGCGACGTCGGCATAGTCGGGCCCGCCCAGGCGCGAGGTCTCGTAGGGTGCTGACACCTTGACCCAGCGGTCTGGCCGCGCGAGCAGCTCGATCAGTGCGCGGAACGACGCATCGCCCGGCGGCACGGGTTCGACGTAGCGGCCGATGTGGTCAATCACCACCGGGCAGGGCAGCGCGTCGATCAGCGCTCGGCGCTCGGGCATCGCGCGGCCGTCGAATTGCAGGTCGATGTGCCAGCCCAGCGGCACGATGCGCGCCGCGTGCGCGGGCAATGTGTCCCAGGTCAGCGCGCCGCCCGATCCGGCCAGCAGCATGTAGCGCACGCCGCGCACGCCGGCGGCATGCAGGCGGTGCAGCTCCTTCGCGTCGATGTCGGGCGGCAGCACCGCCACGCCACGCGCCGACGGACCGAACTGCGCCAGCGCGTCGAGCAGGCAGCGGTTGTCGAAGCCGTAGCCGGTGGGCTGGACGAGCACCACGCGTTCGAGGCCGAGCGCACACTGCACCTCGCGATAACGCGAGACGGGAGCGTGCGGCGGCTTGAAGGTGGCGCTGGCCGCGAGCGGGTAGCCGTCCTCGTAGATGTGGACATGGCAGTCGCAGGCGCCGCGCGGCATCGTGGTCGGGCTCATGCGGTGCTCCAGGCGCGCAAGCGCTGCGCATGCTCGGCATTCACCGCGCCCACCGGCACGCGGCCCTGCACGAGTTCGCTCACCTGCTCCACGGTCTCCATCGCCTGGTGTTCGATCGCCGGCGGTGTCAGACCGCCGATGTGCGGCGTGGCGATCACGCGCGGGTGGCGCGCGAGCTCGGGGCTGGGCATCTGGTCGGTGGCGCGGCCGACATCGAGCGCGCAGCCGGCGATGCGGCCCTCGTCGAGGACGCGCAACAGCGCCGCCTCGTCGACCAGGTTGCCGCGCGAGGCATTGATGAAGTAGGCGTTGCGCTTCATCGCCGTGAATGCCGTGGCGTCGAACAGGTTCTCGGTCTGCGCGCTGGCGCTGGCCAGGCAGACCACGAAGTCCGATTCGTCGAGCAGTTCGGCCAGCGCGACCTGGCGCCGATCGGGCTGCGTAACCGTGGCATGCGGGTCGGCCACCAGCACGCGCATGCCCAGTGCCACGGCCACGTCGGCCAGCGTGCGGCCGATCTGGCCGTAGCCGACGATGCCCAGCGTCGAGCCACGCAGCTCGCGGCCCATCGCCACCTGCGGGGTGCGGCCGGCGCGGTAGGCCAGCACCGCGTCGCTGATGCCGCGGCCCAGGTCGACCATCACGCCGACAATCCACTCGGCCACCGACGCCATGAAGCCGGCGCTGGCCTGCGTGACCAGGATGCCCTGCGTGCTCGCGGCCGCCAGGTCGATGTTGCGGATGTCGACCGCGCAGCGGCAAATGGCCACCAGGCGCGGCAGGCGCGACAACAACGCGGCGGGCGCCTCGGTGGCGCGGTCGCTGACGATCAGCTCGCAGTCCGCGGCAGCGGCCGCCAGCGCGTCGAGCGTCCACGGCGTCTCGTCGGGTTTGCGGCGCACGTTGGCCACCGTCTGCAGTGCCGACAGCGCGCGCGCGCCGTAGTAGTGCGCGAGCGCCGCGGGGCCGTGCGTCAGCAGCACGGTCGGGCGGCTCATGTGCCACTCCTCGTGGCCGGCGGCGCCGCGACGCTGTCGCGCCGCTCGAGTTCTGGCGTGAACAGGAACTCGCCCGGCGCGATGCCGGGGTCGGCCATGCGGCCGATCACGCGCTCGACGATGGTCTGCGCCATCGCCGGCACCGGCAGGCGCACGGTGGTCAGCGCCGGTGACATCAGCGCCGACAGGAACAGGCCGTCCATGCCGATCACCGACACGTCCCCGGGGACAGACAGGCCCGCCTCGCGCAGCCCCGCGAGCAGGCCGTAGGCCAGCATGTCGTTTACCGCGACCAAGCCGGTCGGGCGCGGCCGCTCGGCGGCGATGCGAGCGGCCAGGCGGCGACCCACGTCGGCCATCTCCGAGTCGCCGTACTCGGAGCTGGTGCTGCCGTCGATCACACGCGCGTGCGCAGCCAGGCCCGCGGCCTCGGCTGCGGCGCGAAAACCGCGGATCTTCTCGCTGCGGCTCATCGTCACGCCCGAGGCGGTGACGAAGGCGAGTTCGCGGTGCCCGCGCTCGATCAGGTGCGCGGCGGCCAGGCGCGCGGCCTCGTGGTTGTCCACCGACACGTGGTCGATTGCTGAGGCCGCGCCGGGGGTCGCGCGGCGGTCGTAGCTGACCATCACCAGGCCGCGCTGCACCGCATGCTCGAAATGCCGTTCGTCGATCAGCGACGAGATCACGATCACGCCGCGCACGCCGTGGGCCAGCAGGTCGTCGAAGAAGCCAACCTCCTTGGCCTGGTTGCGGTAGGTGTTGCCGAGCACGACGCGGTGCTCGAAGCGCTCCTGCGCGGCAGTCTCAACCTCGCGCGCGATGTAGCCGTACATCGGGTTGGCGATGCTGGGCACCAGCAGGCCGAGCATCGGCGTGTGGCCGGTCTTCAACTGGCGTGCGGCGCGGTTGGGACGGTAGTCGAGCGCGGCGATCGCAGTCTGCACGCGCTCCAGCGTCTCGCGGCTCATGCGCTCGATGCGGCCGTTGAGCACGTTGGAGATCGTGCTCACGGACACACCGGCCTGGCGGGCGACGTCGGCGATGGTGCTCAAGATCTATCCGAGAAAGTAGTGCGGGATCCAGGTCGACAGCGGCGGCACGAAGATCACCAGCAGCAGCACCAGTGTCTCCGCGAGCATGAACCACCAGACATGGCGATTCACTTCCGAGAACGAGCATTGTGCGATGCTGGTCGTCACGAACAGCAGCGGCGCCGTCGGCGGAGACACGGCGCCGATCTGGTTGCACATCACCATCACCAGGCCCATCTGGAACGGGTCGATGCCGTAGACCTTGCTGATCTGGATCGCGGCCGGTGCGAACACCAGCAGCACCGCCAGCGAGTCGACGAAGGTACCGAGCACGATCATCACGATGGCGATGATCAGCAGCACCATCGTCGGGTCCTGGGACACGGAGGTCACGAACTTGAGCGCGCCCTCGTTGAATTCCAGGTAGCCGAGCAGCCAGCCCGAGGCCCCGGCCACCGCGATCACACCCGAGACCATGGTGGTCATCACCACTGACTCGAGCAGGATGCGCGGCAGGTCGCCCCAGCGGATCTTGCGGTAGAAGAACAGGCCCAGCAGCAGCGCATACAGGCAAGCCACCGCGCCGGCCTCGGTGGCAGTGAAGATGCCCGAG
Organism: Aquincola sp.; assembly: GCA_022841885.1. Classification (GTDB taxonomy): domain Bacteria; phylum Pseudomonadota; class Gammaproteobacteria; order Burkholderiales; family Burkholderiaceae_C; genus CADEEN01. Next base: position 4,489 of record JALHQP010000048.1, read on the forward strand.
AGGATGCCGCCGACCACGACCACCGGGCCCATCAGCGCCGGCCACACCGTGAGCAGCGAGCGGCCGAGCGCGCTCCACTCGAAGCGGCCGTGCGTGACACGCAGCTCCGGGTACTGCGGGTGGTAGGTGTAGAGCTTGATCGTGATCATCAGCGCGATGCCGACCAGCAGGCCCGGTACGATGCCGCCGAGGAACAGGCCGCCGATCGACACCTGCGCGATCGCGCCGTACACCACCATCACCATGCTCGGCGGGATGATCGCGCCGATGGTGCCGGCGGTGGCGATCAGCGCGGCGGCGAAGCCGGCCTTGTAGCCGGTCTTCTTCATCGTCGGCACGACGATGGCCGCGATGGCCGACGCATCGGCGGTGCTCGAACCCGAGACGCCTGCGAACACCATGCTGGCCACGACAGACGCGTGTGCCAGCCCCGCGCGCAGGTGGCCGACCAGCACGCGCGAAAAGTCCACCAGCTGCTGGCTCATGCCGCTGGCCGACATCAACGCCCCGGCCAGGATGAAGTAGGGCAGCGCGAGCAGCGTGAACGAGTCGAGCTGCGTGAACATCTTCTGTGCGAACAGGGGCAGCACCAGCCCGGGCGTCGCCGCCACGCCGACATACCCGACGAGCGCGATCGCGAGCAGGATCGGCACGCCGATCAGCATCGTGCCCAGCATCAGCGCGAACAGGAACCAGATCACGCGCGCACCCTCCAGACGCCGCCGCCGATGCGGCGCAGCGCGACGAACAGTAGGTAGACGCCGCCCAGCACCATGCCCGCGTAGGGGTAGCTCATCGGAACCTCGAGCCCGGGCGAGCTCTGCAGGTGGGCCACGCGCACCACCATCCAGCCCAGCACCATCAGCGACACCGCGAAGGCGGCCCACATCAGCTCGATCGCCAGGTTGAAGGCCGAGCGCGGCAGCGGCGACAGCCTGTCGCAGAAGGTCTCGATGTACAGGTGCGCGCCGCGCCGGTAGGCGATCGGGATGCCGAGGAAGACGATCCAGATGTGGCCGAAGATCTGCGCCTCCTCGCTCCAGGACAGCGAGCGGTTCAGCCCGTAGCGGCTGAAGATCTGGACCAGTGCGATGACGGTGATGGCGCCGAAGATGGCGCACGCGAGCCCTTCGGCGCCCCGATCGATGGCGCCGAAGGCGCGCTCCCGGGTCATTGCTTGCGCATCTGCGCCAGCAGCGCCTCGGCGCCGAACTCCTTGGCCAGTTCATCCTGCGCCGCCACGGCCGCCTTCTGCAGCGGCGCCACGTCGATCTCGTTGACCTTCATGCCCAGCTTCTTCACCTGGGCCAGCGCCTCGGCCTCCTTCTCGGGCGCCATCTTTCGCACGATGGTCTCGGCCTCCTTGGCGCCCTTCATCATCACGGCCTGCTCGGCCGGGCTGAACTTGTTCCACTCGGCGAGCGAGAACACCAGCACCGTCGGGTCCATCAGGTGGCGCGTCATCGCGATGCAGCAGGCCACCTCGTTGAACTTGAACGAGATCGTGGTCGACGCGGTGTGCTCGTAGCCGTCGAGCACACCGCTCTGCAGCGAGGTGTAGATCTCGCCGAAGTTCATCGGCGTGGCGTTGGCGCCCATGGCGTTGATCGCCGACACGAACACCTTGGTCGGGATGGTGCGGATCTTCAGGCCCTTCAGGTCGGCCGGGCCCTTGACCTCCTTCTTCGAGGTCACCACGTTGCGGTAGCCCCAGCTCACGGCCCAGGCCAGCACCTTGAAGCCGGCCTTTTCCATGTCGCCGTTGAGCTCCTTGCCCACCGGGCCGTCGAGCACCGCCTCGGCGTGGCCGTAGCTCTTCCAGACGAAGGGCAGGCCGAGCACGCCGACGCGCTTGACGAAGGACGCGTACTCCGCCGGGCCGCCGGTGGTGGCCGACGCGCCGCTTCCCAGGCGCATGGCCTCGATGACTTCACGCGACTGGCCGAGCTGGCTGTTCGGGAACAGCTTCACCTCGATCGTGTTCGAGTTCGCGTTCACGTAGGTCATGAACTGGTGCGCCAGCATCGTGTTGTCTACGCCCAGGTCGGCCGGGCCGGCGGTGTGGATGCGGACGAGCTTCTTGGCCGCGGCCTGCGCGGCGGCCGGGCCGGCGGCGCCAAGGGTGGTCAGAGCGGCAAGGGCGAGCGCCGTGGCGGCGCCGAGGGTGCGGCGGTGCATGCTGTCTGTCTCCTGCTGTCGTTGGGTAAATCGTTCTAGTAAAACGATACACTACCGACCTCGCCCGTCGACTGGGGTTTGCACGCAGGGCGCCGGGCATGATCCGGTCCGACACCCACCTCACTGCCATGGACTTCGACACCCTTGCCGTCTCGCTCGACGGCCCCATCGTCACCGTGCGCCTGAACCGGCCCGACAAGGCCAACGCGATGAACGCGGCGATGTGGCAGGAGATCCGCCGCGCCTTCGAGTGGGTCGACGAGACGCCGGCGGCCCGCGTGGCCATCCTCGAGGGCGAGGGCAGGCACTTCAGCGCGGGCATCGACCTGCAGATGATGGCCGGGCTGATGCCCCAGGTGCACGACGACTGCGACGGCCGCGCGCGAGAGAAGCTGCGCCGCGTGATCCTCGACCTGCAGGACACGCTGACCAGCCTCGAGCGCTGCCGCAAGCCGGTGCTGGCCGCCATCCACGGCGCCTGCGTCGGCGGCGCGGTGGACCTGATCTGCTGCGCCGACATGCGCTACGCGGCGGCCGACGCGCAGTTCACGATCAAGGAAGTGGACATCGGCATGGTGGCCGACGTGGGCACGCTGCAGCGCCTGCCCAGGCTGATCGGCTCGCAGGGCCTGGTGCGCGAGCTGGCCTACACCGGGCGCGCGGTGGACGCTGGCGAGGCGCGCGCGATCGGCCTCGTCAACCGCGTCTACGACTCGCGCGAGGCACTGCTCGCCGGCGTACGCGACGTCGCGGCCACCGTCGCGGCCAAGTCACCACTGGCCATCCGCGGCATCAAGGAGCAACTGAACTACGCGCGCGACCACAGCGTGGCCGACGGCCTGAACCACGTGGCCACCTGGAATGCGGCCACGCTGCTGTCCGAGGACCTGATGGTGGCGATGTCGGCCGCGCAGAAGCGCGAGCCGCCCCGGTTCAGGGACTGAATTCAGGCACCGAGCACGCCGAGCAGCCGCCGCGCCACGTCGACGGCGAACGCCAGCGCCACGCCGATCACCAGCCACAGGAAGGCGCGCTTGATCCACAGCTCGGGCAGCCGGTGCACCACGGCGCGCCCGATCACCATGCCCGAGGTGAGCGCGGCGGCAAACCAGGCCGTCGCCGGCCACGGCAACAAGGCGCCGTGCGCCACCGACACGGCGGCACCAAAGGCCGTGACCAGCGCCGTGACGAGCAACGAGGTGCCGACCAGCATCGACGCGGTCAACGGCGTCCAGCGCGAGAGCATCGGCACCAGCACGAAGCCGCCCGCCACGCCGAGCAGGCCGGACAGGAAGCCCATCAAGCTGCCGATGGAGAAGAAGCCGGCCCAGGCGCGGCGTGTCCAGCGAAAGCGCCCGGTCGCCGGATCGAGCTCCGCCACATGGCCTCGCGGCGCCGCAGGCTCCGACTCGGCGTGCCGGTGGCGGCTCGCCACCTGGCGCCAGGCCACGAACACCAGCACGCCGATGAAGACGATGCGCAACGCGAGGTCGGGCACGCGGTGCGCCGCCGCCACACCGAGGGCGGCGAACGGCGACGCGGCCAGCGCGATCACGATCGCCGCGCGCCAGCGCACGACGCGGCGCTTCAGGCCCTCCGCGGCGCCGACCCAGGCCGCGATGGACACCGCCACCAGCGCCATCGGCGCCGCCTCCTGCATCGCCAGGCCGAGGCCGAACACGAGGGCCGGCACCGCGAGCACACCGCCGCCGGCGCCGGTGATGCCCATCAACAGGCCGATGGCCAGGCCCAGGATCCAGGTCATGCGACGCGGTGGTGGCGGGTCAACGCGGCGCGCTCCGCATCGTCAGGCCTTGATGCCGCACACCGCGTTGGCGCGTGCGCTCAAGGTCAGCGGCCTGTCGCCGGCCTTCACGCGGATGCGCACGCGCTGCTCGAGCAGCGCGCGGGTCTCGGGCGGCAGGGCCTCGAACATCGGGCGCAGCGTGTTGCTGCTCTCGGCGCTCTGCCAGTAATCGTCGAAGCCGTCGAAGCGGCGCTGCACCGTGAACGCGCAGGTGCGCACCTGCTGCAGCCCGGCGTCGTGCCACAGCGCGGCCGACGCTTCCAGCGTCGACGCCGCCACGCTCGGCGGCAGGCGCGGCGGAATGTCCAGCTTGCGCATCTCGGCACCGATGTCGGCCAGCGGGAAGCCGCCGCCCAGGATGTCCCAGTGGTAGGCCGCCACCAAGCCGCCGCTGCGCACCGCGCGGCACATCTCGGCCACACCGACGGCCGGCTCGGGCACGAAGAACAGCACCAGCGCCATCACCGCGGCGTCGCTCGAACCATCGGCCACCGGCAGCCGCATCGCGTCGCCCTCGGCCCAGGTGACCGGCGCCGCGGCCGGCAGCCGGCCGCGCGCGTACGCAAGTTGCCCCGGCGAGGGATCGAAGGCCTGCACCTGCGCGGGCCGGCAGCGCTGGACGATCTGTTCGGTGAAGGCGCCGTTGCCGCAACCCACGTCGAGCCAGCGCGCGCCGTCGGGCACCGCGATCCAGTCGAGAAAACGTTCGCCGACCAGCGCGCTCCAGCGACCCATCATGCGCTCGTAGCTCGCGCCGTCGTCGAAGCGGATCGGTGGTGGCTCGGTCATGGGGTCTGCGCAGGAGGCCCGCGATGATAGGGGCGCCGGTCTGGTCGTTGCATCGGCCGGTTGGGTCGACAAGCCCTGCAGTGTGCGTCGCACTGCGTCGGCGAGTTGCAGCGGCCCGGGCTGTGCGGTGGTCGCGATGCCCTTTGGCCGCCATCGCACGCCACCGCGAGCGCTTGTACGCAACAATCGCAACCTGCAACGCGTCTCCACGGACAGGCGCCCGTGTCCACCCATTTGATTCTGCTCGGCTGCCCGCAGGTCGAGCACGACCGCGTACGGTACGCGCTGCCGACCGAGCGCCGTGGACAGTTGCTGGCGCTGCTCGCGCTGCGCCGCGACTGGGTCGCTCGTGCCGACCTCGCGGCGCTTCTGTGGCCCGGGGTGCGCAGCGAGCTGGCCGCGACGAACCTGCGCAAGGCCCTGCATTTCGCCCGCGCCCTGCCCTGGGCGGGCTCGCTGGAGAGCCAGCCCGGACTGCTGCGCTTTACGGTGAGCACCGATGTGCACGACATCGAAGCGGCGCATCGCGAAGGTCGGATCGCCGACGCCCTGGAGCACTGCCGCGGTGCGCTGCTTGACGGGATGGACGATCTTTCGAACCCGGCCTGGACCGACTGGCTCGACGCCGAGCGTGGCCAGCACGCGCGCCGCATGCACGAGCTGACGCGACAGCGCCTGGCGCAGCTTGAAAGCGACCCCGGCGCAGCGGCAGCGCTCGCGCTGCGCCTGCTCGAGGCCGACCCGCTCGACGAGGACGCCGTCGTCGCCTTGCTCGCCGCGCAGCGCGAGCTCGGGCGATTCGACGAGCAGCGCGAGGCCTATCGCAGTTTTGCGCAGCGGCTCGACCACGAGTTCGGCATCGAACCGTCGCTGCGCGTTCGCAAGCTGCTGGTGGCCTCGGCGCTGCCGCTCGATCTGCAGGCCACGGCGCCCGCCACGCCCGGCGACGGCTTCTTCGGCCGCAGCCGCGAAGTCGAGCAACTGGCCACGCTGCTGGCGCGCGACGCGTGCCGCTTGCTGACCGTGCTCGGGCCCGGCGGCGTGGGCAAGAGCAGCCTGCTCAAACACGCGCTGCGCCGCATCGAGCCGCTGTTCGCCGACGGCGTGTTCTGGATCGCGCTCGACGACCTGCACGACACGGCCCAGGTCGCGGCGCGCGTCGCCGCCGAGTTGCGAATGGTGCCGGGTCCGCAACAACAACCCCGGGCGCTGATCGGCCAGTTCCTCGCGACGCGCCAGGCGTTGCTCGTGTTCGACAACGCCGAGCACCTGGACGATCTGGCCCGCTTCGCGTGGCAGCTGCTGGCCGACACGAAGCGACTGAAGATCTGCTGCAGCTCGCGCTCGCGCCTGGCCGCGCCGGGCGAATGGCTGCTGCCGCTCGGCGGGCTCGCGCTGCCGGCCGCACAGGCGCCGGCGGGCGAGCTACTGGCCAGCGAGTCCGCACGCATGTTCGTCGCTTGTGCGCAGGCGATGCGCCCGGAGTTCGACACGAGCGGCCAGGCCGCGGCGATCGGCGCGCTTGTGCGCGCCACAGGCGGCCTGCCGCTGGCCATCCTGCTGGCTGCGCACTGGGTGCGCCTGCTGCCGGTGGCCGAGATCGTCGCCGAGCTCGACCGGTCGCTCGATGTGCTCGACAGCGACGCCGAGGGTGAGGAGCGCGCCGAACACCGCAGCATGCGCGCGACCATCGAGCGCTCCTGGTCGATGTTGGCCCCTCGCGAGCAGCACGCGCTGGCGGCGTTGTCGGTCTTCGTCGGTTCGGTCTCGCGCCAGGCGGCGCTGGCCGTGGCCGGCGCCCCGTTGCCGCTGCTGGCCGCGCTGGCCGACAAATCGCTGCTGCAATGGACGCCAGACGCTCGCTGCGTGCTGCACCCGATGATTCGCCAGTTCGCGCTGGACAAGCTCGGCGCCGAACGGCGGGCGCGGGCGCAAGGCCGGCACGCCGACTGGTTCGCCGGTCTGCTCGGGCGGCTCGGTCGCAGTGCGATGCGGGGCGATCTGCGGCCGCTGGACGAGATCGACGCGGACCTGGAGAACTGCAGGCAGGCTTGGCACTGGGCGGCGGCCCAGGGCCGGACCGATCAGCTGGCGGCATGCGCCATGGTATTGATGCGATTCTTCGAGTTGCGCGGCCGCAGCCTGGAAGGCCTGGACCTGTTGCAGCAAGCCCAGGCCACGACATGTGCCCGCACAGACCCGTCGCCGCAGGGCGCCGCTTGGCTCTGCGCGTCGATCGCCCACCTGCAGATTCGCATGTACCGCCTGGAAGAGGCCGCGGTCAACGCACGCCGTGGCGTGGCCCATGCGCGCGCTGCTGGCGCTCGAGGCGCCCTGGCGCTGTGCCTGAACGTGCTGGGTCTGGTCCACAACTCCAGGGGCGAGTACCCGCAGGCGAAACGATACCTCGAGCAGGCCGTTCGTCACGCGCGCGCCGCCAACGATGTGCGCACGGCCTTGGCTGCGCAGAGCAATCTGGCCATCGTGGCGCTGCAACTCGGCGACCATCCGCTGGCCGAGCAGTCGATGTTGGATGTGTTGGCGCAAGAGCGTCAGTTGGGCAACTGGCTCGGCGTCGCGATCTTGTCGAACAACCTGGCCGGGCTGTACACCGCGCGCGGGTCGTGGTCGGCAGCACGCCGCTGCATCGACGAAGGGATCGCCATCAGCCAGGCTCACGGCATCGCGGTGGCCCAGCCGCACCTGTTCGTCAACCTGGCCGTGGTGAGCTGCCAGCTCGACGATGGCGAGCAGGCGGGTCGAATCGGACATCAGGCGCTCGCCGTGGCGCGGCAGTTCGCGAATCGGGGCGCCGAGGCCAAGGCCCTGATCATCCTGGCGCGGCTGGCCGCGCGGCGCCAGGACTGCAGCGCGGCGACGGACTACTTGCTCCAGGCGCTCGCCTGTCCGCCGACGCTGTTGAACCCGCCGATCCAGTCGGACTGGCTGCTCGCCTTGGCCCAATTGCGCGCAGCGCAGGGCGAAGCCAGCGCGGCCGCGGGCCTGCTGCGCCGCTTCCTGGCCCAGCCGGGGATCGAGCCGCCCGACCGTGCCGAGGCCGAGTCCACCCTAGCGAAACTGCCTCGCCAAGCCGCTGCAACACCCGCGCCCGATGTGCCGCTGGGCGCCCTGGTGCGGCGCCTCGCCGCTGAACTTGCGCAGGCCGCTGCGCAACCCTCGCTTCGGGACGCGGAACAGCGCGGAACGCCCGCCGAGTAGGGTAGCGATCAAGGCTCGCGAGGACGAATCGATCGCCGTGCGGGGCCTCGAAAGGAGCACTTGGATGCCTCGACCCGTACGCTGGGCGCTGGTCGCCGCCGCCGTGTTGGCGGCCGGCACCGGGTTGGCCCAAGACATCGACGCGCGCGGCGCCGCGCGCATCGCCGCCAACTGTGCCAACTGCCACGGCACCCACGGGCGCGGCAGCGGCGCGATGCCGTCGCTGGCCGGCATGCCCACGGCGCAGTTCATCGACGCCATGCAGCAGTTTCGCGACGCCAGGCGCGAGGCGACGGTGATGCACCAGCATGCCAGGGGCTACACGGTGCCGGAAATCGAGGCGCTGGCTGCACACTTCGCGCGCCTGGCGGCGGCGCGATGAACGGGGAGGCCGGCATGCCCGAACATCCATCGACGCGCCGCCAACTGCTGGCGTGCGCGGCGGCGCTTGCCGCATCGCTCGCCGGCTGCGCGACGCCATCCAAAGCGGGGCCCAAGGTCGTCGTCATCGGCGGCGGCTTCGGCGGCGCGACCGCGGCGAAGTACCTGCGCCTGTGGTCCGACGGTGCCATCGACGTGACGCTGATCGAGCCGAACCGGCAGTTCGTCTCGTGTCCGATGTCCAACCTGGTGCTCGGCGGCAGCCGCACGCTCGCCGAGATGACGCTCGGCTACGAGGGTTTGAGCAAGCTGGGCGTGCGCCTGATTCACGAGCGCGCCAGCGCCATCGACCACGCCCGGCGACAGGTCCGGCTGGCCTCAGGCGCGAGCCTGCCCTACGACCGGCTCGTGGTGTCGCCGGGCGTCGAGTGGATGTTCGAGCAGGTGCGCGGCATGAGCGCCGAAGCCGCCGAGCAGATTCCGCACGCGTGGCAGGCCGGCGCGCAGACCCTGTTGCTGCGCCGCCAGCTGCAAGCGATGCCCGACGGCGGCACCGCGCTGATGAGCGTGCCGCTCGCGCCCTACCGCTGCCCGCCCGGGCCGTACGAGCGCGCCTGCCAGATCGGCTGGTACCTGAAGACGCACAAGCCCAGGAGCAAGCTGATCGTTCTGGACGCCAACCCGCAGGTGACGTCCAAGGGGCCGCTGTTCACGCGGGTGTGGAAGGAAGACTACGCCGGCATCGTCGAGTACCGGCCGAACGCGGCCGTCGCCGAGGTCGAGCCGGGCACGCGGACCTTCGTGCTCGAACTCGGCGAGCGTTTTCGCGGCGACGTGCTGAACCTGATCCCTCCGATGCGCGCTGCCGACATCGCGCGCGATGCCGGCCTCGTCACGACCAACGAACGCTGGTGTGCGGTGGACTGGACGACGCTCGAATCGGTCAAGCTGCCGGGCGTGCACGTGCTCGGAGACGCGACGCTTTCCGCGCCCGCGATGCCCAAGTCGGGCCATATGGCCAATCACCATGGCAAGGCCGCCGCGGCGGCGATCGTCGATCTGCTGGCAGGCCGCACGCCGCGGCCGCCAGTCATGGCCAACACCTGCTACAGCTTCATCGACGATCGCCATGCGATCCATGTCGCCAGCGTGCACCGCTGGGACGCCGAGAAGAAGACGCTGGCGGTCGCGCCCGGCGGCGGCCTGTCGGGCGCCGAGCGCTCGCGCTGGGCTGCCGAAGGGGTTTACGCCTGGGGCTGGGCGCAGACCCTCTGGGCCGACATGCTGGGTGCCTGAGGCGGCGCCGAGACCGGCCGTGGACCCGTCGCGCGAATTGGCGGCCGAGTACAGCGCCAAGGCGTCGGCGTACGCGGCGCACTGGGCCCCGGTGATCGGCCCGATGGCGCTGCCGCTGCTCAAGCGCCTGCCGCTGGCCGAGGCCGCCTGCATCCTCGATCTCGGAACCGGCACTGGCGCGCTGGTGCCGGCCTTGCGCGCCGCGGCCCCCGGAGCGCGGATCGTCGGCGTCGATCGCTCCGAGGGCATGCTGCGCATCGCCGGCCGCATCGAGGGCCTGGCTTGCGCGGTGATGGATGCGCAGCAACTCGCGCTGCGCAGCCAGGCCTTCGATGTGGCGCTGCTGGCCTTCGTGCTGTTCCACTTTCCGCGGCCCGAGCAGGCCTTGCTCGAAGTGCGCCGGGTCTTGCGCCCGGGCGGCGCGGTCGGCGTCGTGACCTGGGGCGACGACCCCGGCGTTCCGGGGCTCGAGGTCTGGGCCGAGGCGCTCGATCGTGCCGGCGCCGCACCCGACCCGCGCGCGGCCAGCGTGATGCAGCACGCGCGAACCGACACGCCGCACAAGCTGGCGGCCCTGCTGCGCCAGACTGCTTTTCGCTGCGAGCAGGCCTGGTGCGAGCGCTTCAGCTACCGCTGGACGGTGCCGCCGCTGATGACGCTGCAGCTCGGCTGCGGTGCCGCCGGGCGCCGTCTGGCAAGTCTGGCCCCGCAGGCGCGCGCCGAGTGCCTGCGCCGCGCGCGCGCCGGGCTCTCGCGCCTGGCGCCGCACGCCCTGGTCTACCGCCCGCAAGTCGTCTTCGCCGTCGCCCGCAGCGGCGCAGCGACGGCCGCGGAACGGCGCGGAACGGCCCTCGCCTAGGCTTGATTCGTCCGCAGCGCCACTCACCAAGGAGCAAACATGTCACTTCGCATCAATGACCTGGCCCCGAATTTCAAGGCCGAGACCACCCAAGGACCGATCGACTTCCACCAGTGGATCGGCGACAGCTGGGCGATCCTGTTCTCTCACCCGAAGGACTTCACGCCGGTGTGCACGACCGAGCTCGGCTACATGGCCAAGATCGAGCCCGAGTTCACGCGGCGCAACTGCAAGTTGATCGGCCTGAGCGTGGACCCGGTCGATGCGCACGAGCGCTGGGCCAAGGACATCGAAGAAACGCAAGGGCATGCGCCCAAGTACCCGATGATCGGCGACACCGAACTCGCGGTGGCCAAGCTGTACAACATGCTGCCCGCCGACGAAGCGGGAACCTGGGAGGGCCGCACTGCAACGACGAATGCCACGGTGCGCTCGGTGTTCGTCATCGGCCCCGACAAGAAGATCAAGATGACGCTGACCTACCCGATGACGAGCGGGCGCAACTTCGACGAGATCCTGCGCGTGCTCGATTCGATCCAGCTCACCGCCAAGCACAGGGTGGCCACCCCGGTGAACTGGAAGCAGGGCGAAGACGTGATCATCGCCGGGTCGGTGTCGGACGACGAAGCGAAGACCTTGTTCCCCGCCGGCTGGAAGGCACCCAAGCCCTACCTGCGGGTGGTCGCGCAGCCGCGCTGAACATGCACCTGGCCCATGAGTGCCAGGGCCGCAGCCGCAGCCATTCTTCGCAGATCGCGGCAAGCCGGCTCCGGCGGCACCCTGGGGGTGCGCACCGTGCGCGGCTGCGCGCGGCTCATGACCGCGATCATGAGCAGGCATTGCGACGCGAGGGCCGCCGTCTTGCCGACGCCGACGCGCAGCTCAGAACAGAAAGTAGCGCTGCGCCATCGGCAGCACCGCCGCCGGCTCGCAGGTCAGCAGCTGCCCATCGGCGCGCACCTCGTAGGTCTGCGCGTCGATCTGCATCTTCGGCGCGTAGGCGTTGTGCACCATGTCCTTCTTGGTCACGCGGCGGCAGCCCTTCACCGCGGCCAGGCGCTTGTGCAGGCCGTAGGCCTCGGCCACGCCGGAGCCGAGCGCGGCCTGGCTGACGAAGGTGAGCGAGCTCTTCGGGAGCGCGCCACCGTAGCTGCCGAACATCGGCCGCATGTGCACCGGCTGCGGCGTCGGGATGCTGGCGTTGGCGTCGCCCATCAGCGCCGCGGCGATGAAGCCGCCCTTGAGCACCAGGCTCGGCTTGACGCCGAAGAAGGCCGGGCGCCAGAACACCAGGTCGGCCCACTTGCCGACCTCCACGCTGCCCACCTCGTGCGCGATGCCGTTGGCGATGGCGGGGTTGATCGTGTACTTCGCGACGTACCGCTTGATGCGCGTGTTGTCGTGGCGCTCGCTGTCACCTTGCAGCGCACCGCGCTGCGTCTTCATCTTGTGCGCCGTCTGCCAGGTGCGGATGATCACCTCGCCCACCCGCCCCATCGCCTGGCTGTCGCTGCTCATCATGCTGATGGCGCCCAGGTCGTGCAGGATGTCCTCGGCGGCGATCGTTTCGCGGCGGATGCGGCTCTCGGCGAAGGCCAGGTCCTCGGCGATGCTGGCGTCGAGGTGGTGGCACACCATCAGCATGTCCAGGTGCTCGTCGACGGTGTTCACCGTGAAGGGCATCGTCGGGTTGGTCGAGCTGGGCAGGAAGTTCTGTTCGCCCACCACGCGCAGGATGTCGGGCGCATGCCCGCCGCCCGCGCCCTCGGTGTGGAAGGCACAGAGCGTGCGGCCCTTGGTCGCCGCGATCGTGTCCTCGACAAAGCCGCTCTCATTGAGCGTGTCGCTGTGGATCGACACCTGCGTGTCGGTCTCGTCGGCCACCGCCAGGCATTGGTCGATCGCGGCCGGCGTCGTACCCCAGTCCTCGTGCAGCTTCAGGCCGATGACGCCGGCCTCGACCTGCTGGCGCAGCGCCTCGGGCCGGCTCGCATTGCCCTTGCCGAGAAAGCCCAGGTTCATCGCGAAGGCGTCGGCGGCGCGCAGCATCATCGCGATGTTCTCGGGCCCCGGCGTGCAGGTGGTGGCGAAGGTGCCGGTGGCCGGCCCGGTGCCGCCGCCCAGCATCGTGGTCACGCCCGAACTCAGCGCCTCCTCGATCTGCTGCGGGCAGATGAAGTGGATGTGGCTGTCGATGCCGCCGGCCGTGACGATCATCCCTTCGCCGGCAATGATCTCGGTGCCCGGGCCGATCACGATGTCCACGTTCGGCTGCACGTCCGGATTGCCGGCCTTGCCGATGGCTGCGATGCGCTGGCCCTTGATGCCGATGTCGGCCTTGACGATGCCCCAGTGGTCGACGATCAGCGCGTTGGTGATCACGCAGTCGCAGGCCTCGTGCGCGCCGGGGCCGTTGATCACCTGCGACTGGCCCATGCCGTCGCGGATGGTCTTGCCGCCGCCGAACTTGACTTCCTCGCCGTAGGTGGTGAGGTCGCGCTCGACCTCGATCACGAGCGCGGTGTCGGCCAGGCGCACACGGTCACCCGTGGTGGGGCCGAACATCTCGGCGTAGGCACGGCGCCCGATCGTCGCCATCAGAGTGCTCCCATCACCGTGCCGCGAAAGCCCCACACCGCGCGCGCGCCGGCGTAGTCCATGAGTTCGACGGTTCGCTGCTGGCCGGGCTCGAAGCGCACCGCGGTGCCCGAGGCGATGTTCAGCCGCATGCCGCGCGCGGCCTTGCGGTCGAACTTCAGCGCCGGGTTGGTCTCGGCGAAGTGGTAGTGCGAGCCGACCTGGATCGGGCGGTCGCCGCCGTTCTCGACCACCAAGGTCACGCTGCGCCGGCCCACGTTGAGCACGATGTCGGCGCCGTCGACGAGCAGTTCGCCGGGAGTCATCAGCGGCCGCGCCGGTTGAGCCACCAGGCCAGGCCGAGCGCCAGGGCCAGCAGGCCGAACACGTCGCTCGGATGCAGGTGCGTGCCGACGAGCCCATGCCCGTCGTGAGCCCAGGCGCTCGAAGTCAACGCGAGCAGCAGACTCGCCATAGTGGTGCGCACGGTTTTGTCCCTCATGCAATCGGTTGGTGCACGGTCACCAGCTTGGTGCCGTCCGGGAAAGTGGCCTCGACCTGGATCTCGGGAATCATCTCGGGCACGCCGTCCATCACGTCGGCGCGCGCCAGCACGGTCTTGCCCTCGCTCATCAACGCCGCCACGGTCTTGCCGTCGCGTGCGCCTTCGAGGATCGCGGCGCTGATCAGCGCCACCGCCTCGGGATGGTTGAGCTTGAGGCCGCGCGCGCGACGCCGCTCCGCCAGCAGCGCGGCCGTGAAGAGCAGCAGCTTGTCCTTCTCGCGTGGGGTCAGGTCCATCGTCTTCGTACTCGCAGGTTCGGTGCCAGCGGTGTGATCGAGTTGGCACGCCGGTTGCGTAGCCTAACCGTCCCTTCACCCCACAAACCCAGGACGGAGATCGATCCATGCGCACCAATGGCACCCGCCGCCACGCCCTCCAAACGCTTGCAGCCGCCCTCGTCGGCGCCGGCTGCCTGGCCGCGCCGGCCTACGCCCAGAACACCATCAAGGTCGGCGTGCTGCACTCGCTGTCCGGCACGATGGCGATCTCCGAGACGGTGTTGAAGGACACCGTGCTGATGGCCATCGACGAGATCAACGCCAAGGGCGGCGTGCTGGGCAAGAAGCTCGAGCCGGTGGTCGTCGACCCGGCGTCGAACTGGCCGCTGTTCGCCGAAAAGGCCAAGCAGCTGATCACGCAGGACAAGGTGGCCGTGGTGTTCGGCTGCTGGACCAGCGTGTCGCGCAAGAGCGTGCTGCCGGTGTTCGAGGAAACCAACTCGCTGCTGTTCTACCCGGTGCAGTACGAAGGCGAGGAACTGTCGAAGAACGTCTTCTACACCGGCGCCGCGCCGAATCAGCAGGCCATCCCCGCCGTCGAGTACCTGATGAGCAAGGACGGCGGCTCGGCCAAGCGCTGGGTGCTGCTGGGCACCGACTACGTCTACCCGCGTACGACCAACAAGATCCTGCGCGCCTTCCTGAAGGCCAAGGGCGTGGCCGAGGCCGACATCATGGAGGAGTACACCCCCTTCGGCCACGCCGACTACCAGTCGATCATCGCCAAGATCAAGAAGTTCGCCAGCGAAGGCAAGAAGACGGCGGTGGTGTCCACCATCAACGGCGACTCCAACGTGCCCTTCTACAAGGAACTGGGCAACCAGGGCCTGAAGGCCACCGACGTGCCGGTCGTGGCGTTCTCTGTCGGTGAAGAGGAACTGCGCGGCGTCGACACCAAGCCGCTGGTGGGCCACCTGGCCGCCTGGAACTACTTCCAGTCGATCAAGGCGCCGGCCAACACCGAGTTCATCCAGAAGTGGAGCGCCTACGCCAAGGCCAAGGGCGTGGCCGGCCACAAGGACAAGCCGCTGACCAACGACCCGATGGAAGCCACCTACCTCGGCATCATGATGTGGAAGCAGGCGGTCGAGAAGGCCAAGAGCACCGACACCGACAAGGTGATCGCCGCGATGGCCGGCCAGACCTACAAGGCGCCGTCGGGCATCACGTCGACGATGGACCCGAAGAACCACCATCTGCACAAGAGCGTGTTCATCGGCGAGGTGCAGGCCGACGGCCAGTTCAAGGTGGTGTGGAAGACCAAGGGACCGGTCGCGGCCGACCCGTGGAGCGACTACATCGCCGAGAACAAGGGCAAGAAGAACGAGCCGGTGATGCTCGCCGCCAAGAAGTAAGGGCGATCCGATGCGTCGGCTGAAAGGCCTCTTCGGAGGCCTTTTCCTTGCCCTCCAGCTGGCCCTCGGGTGCGGCGCGGCGTCCGCGCTGACGCCCGAGCAGGCCGGCCGCATTGCCGAGGGCGAGAGCGACGACCGCATCGTCGCGCTCAACGAGGTCGTCGCTGCGGGCGATCCGGCGCTCGTGCCCTTCGTGCAGGCGCTGCTGGCCGACGAGGTGAAGGTGGCCGCCGGCCGTGCCTACATCGTCAAGGACGGCGATACCGAGAAGGCGGTCGACGCAGTGACCGGCCAGCCGGCCAAGCTGCCCGACGACGCCGAGGACGTGATCAACAACAACCGCATGCGCGGCGAACTCGAGTCCGCGATGGCGGCGCTGTCGCTGCTGGCGCCGGACCGCGCCGCGCGGGCCAAGGCGATCGCCGGGCTGCGCGACCAGGTCGATGAAGGCAAGCTCGCGCTGATCGAGAAGGCGCTGGCCGTCGAGAGCGACGCCGAACTCAAGGCGCAGCTGGGGCTGCTGCGTGCCGCGGCGATGATTGCCTCGAGCGACAAGGACAAGCGGCTCGAGGCCGCCCAACTGCTCGCCCACAGCCAGGCGCCGGCCACGCGCTCGCTGCTGCTCGAGCGCCTGGCGGTCGAGCCCGACGCCGAGGTCAAGACCATGCTGCAGGCCAGCCTGGACCGCGTGCAGTCGCGCCTGATCTGGGGCGAACGCCTGGGCGTGCTGTTCACCGGCCTGTCGCTCGGCTCGATCCTGCTGCTGGTGGCGCTCGGCCTGGCCATCACCTACGGCCTGATGGGCGTCATCAACATGGCCCATGGCGAGCTGATGATGATCGGCGCCTACGCGGCCTACATGGTGCAGAACCTGTTCCGCGCCTGGCTGCCGAACGCCTTCGACTGGTACCTGTTGGCGGCCGTCCCGGCCTCCTTCATCGTGGCCGCACTGGTCGGAGCGGTGCTCGAGCGCAGCGTGATCCGCTGGCTCTACGGCCGTCCGCTGGAGACGCTGCTGGCCACCTGGGGCATCAGCCTGATCCTGATGCAGACGGTGCGCTCGATCTTCGGTGCCCAGAACGTGCCGGTCGAGAACCCCGGCTGGCTGTCGGGCGGCATCGCCGTGCTGCCCAACCTGACGCTGCCCTACAACCGCATCGCCATCCTCGTCTTCGCCGGCCTGGTGCTCGGCGGCGTGGCGCTGCTGATCGCGCGCACGCGCCTGGGTCTGTTCGTGCGCGGCGTGACGCAGAACCGGCCGATGGCCGCCTGCATGGGCGTCAACACTGCACGCGTCGACACCTGGGCCTTCGCACTCGGCGCCGGCATCGCCGGCCTGGCCGGTTGCGCGCTGTCGCAGGTCGGCAACGTAGGGCCGGACCTGGGCCAGAGCTACATCGTCGACTCGTTCATGGTCGTCGTGCTCGGCGGCGTCGGCCAGCTCGCGGGCACCGTGGTCGCCGGCCTGGGCCTGGGCGTGCTGACCAAGCTGTTCGAGGGCTGGTCGGGCGCGGTGCTGGCCAAGATCATGGTGCTGGTGCTGATCGTGCTCTTCATCCAGAAGCGGCCGTCGGGCCTGTTCGCGCTGAAGGGCCGGAGCGCGGAGTCGTGATGACGCGCATCCTCAGCCTGCGCCAGTGGACTGCAGTCCTCGGGGCACTGCTGATCGTCGCGGTCGGCCTGCCGGTCCTCAACCTCGTGGTGCCCGAGGGTAGTTCCCTGCACCTGCCGGACTTCTATGTCAGCCTGATCGGCAAGATCCTCTGCTACGCGATCTGTGCGCTGGCGATGGACCTGATCTGGGGCTACGCCGGCATCCTGTCGCTCGGCCACGGCCTGTTCTTCGCGCTCGGCGGCTACGGCATGGGCATGTACCTGATGCGCCAGATCGGCACCGACGGCCAGTACCGCAGCCATCTGCCGGACTTCATGGTGTTCCTGAACTGGAAGGAGTTCCCCTGGCACTGGGGCCTGTCGGACTCCTTCGTTGGCCAGCTGGTGCTCGTCATCCTCGTCCCGGGCCTGCTGGCCTTCGTGTTCGGCTGGTTCGCCTTCCGCTCGCGCATCAAGGGCGTGTACTTCTCGATCATCACGCAGGCCCTGACCTTTGCCGCGATGTTGCTGTTCTTCCGCAACGAGACCGGCTTCGGCGGCAACAACGGCTTCACCGACTTCAAGCGCATCCTCGAGATCCCGGTCGCCACGCCGCAGATGCGCGTGACGCTGGCGGTGCTGTCGGGCCTGACGCTGATCGGCTTCTTCGTGATGGCGCGCGCCATCGTCGCGAGCAAGTTCGGCCGCGTGCTGCAGGCGATCCGCGACGCCGAGACGCGCGTCATGTTCACCGGCTACGACCCGATCGCCTACAAGCTCGCGATCTGGACCCTCTCCGCCGTGATGTGCGCGGTGGCCGGCGCGCTCTACGTGCCGCAGGTGGGCATCATCAACCCGAGCGAGATGAGCCCGGCCGCGTCGATCGAGATCGCGATCTGGGCCGCGGTCGGCGGCCGCGCCACGTTGATCGGCCCGATCGTCGGCGCCTTCTTCGTCAACGGCGCCAAGAGCTGGTTCACCGCCGCCTTCCCGGAGTTCTGGCTCTTCTTCCTCGGCGCGATGTTCATCGCGGTGACGCTGTTCCTGCCCAACGGCATCGTCGGCCTGTTCAAGCGCGGGGAGCCCAAGGTGTGACGCCGGACCTGATGGAAGAGGGCGCGCGCCGGCGCGAAGCCTATGCCCAGCGTCAGGCCACCGCGCTCGCCTCCGCCGGCGACCGCAGCGCCGCCTACGGCCGCGTGCTGCGGGTCGGCGTACCGGACTTCGCGCATGGCGTGGCGCTGTATCTTGACGACGTGACCGTCAGCTTCGACGGTTTCAAGGCGCTGAACTCGCTGTCGCTGGCCATCAATGTCGGCGAGCTGCGCTGCATCATCGGCCCCAACGGTGCCGGCAAGACGACGATGATGGACTGCATCACCGGCAAGACGCGGCCCGACAGCGGCACGATCTCGTTCGGTTCCAACATCGATCTGCTGCGCCTGGCCGAGGCCGACATCGCGCAGATCGGCATCGGCCGCAAGTTCCAGAAGCCCACGGTCTACGAGCGGCTGACCGTGTTCGAGAACCTCGAACTCGCGCTCGCGGCCGACCGCCGCGTGCGTGCGGCGTTGTTCTCGAAGCTCAGTGGCGAACAGCTCGACCGCATCGGCGCCACGCTCGAGCGCATCCACCTCAAGGACGAGGCGCAGCGCACCGCCGGCCTGCTCAGCCACGGTCAGAAGCAATGGCTCGAGATCGGCATGCTGCTGATGCAGGACCCCAAGCTGCTGCTGCTCGACGAGCCGGTGGCCGGCATGACCGACGAGGAGACCGAGCGCACGGCGGAGCTCTTCCTATCGCTCGAAGGCCAGCATTCGATCGTCGTCGTCGAGCACGATATGAAGTTCGTCGACCAACTCACGCAGGGGCGCAAGAAGGTGACCGTGCTGCATGAGGGCAGCGTGCTGGCGGAGGGGGTGCTGTCTGATGTGCAGGCCAATGAGAAGGTGGTCGAGGTGTACCTTGGGCGATAGTTCTGCGCGTCGCGTCGCGGCGGGCGGTGCCCGGTGTGGGCGCCCCCTGAGGCGGTCTTCGCTTCGCTCCGACTGCCCTGCGGTGCTCGGTCTTGGGGTCGCGCCGAACAACTCGCGGCGCTCACTTCGTTCGCTCTGCTCAGACACGTTCAGCGAGTCAGTTCACGAAGCGCGCGGGTACGCGCGCCGACCCCAAGCCCTGCGCTCCTCGGCGCCCCACAGGTCGCCCACCCCGGGCACCACCCATCGCGACGCGAGGCACCGCACGCTGTGTTTCCACATACAGCGTGCGTTGCTGCAAAGGCGCGGCGGGGCGCTGCGGCTGGGGTGCGTGGGGAGGCGCCGAGGAGCGCAGGGTTCGGGGTCGGCGCGCACGCAGTGCGCGCATCCATATCTGACCCGCCGAACGTGTCTGAGCCTGGTGAGCGAAGCGAACGAGGCGAGTTGTTCGGCGCGACCCCGAACCCGAGCACCGCAGGGGAGCCGGCCCAACGGGCCGGCCGCCGAGGTCGCACCCCAGCCGCAGCGCCCCGTCGCGCCTTTGCCGCGCCACAAAGAGCGGCCATGCTGAAAGTCGACGGGCTCAACCAGTTCTACGGCGGCAGCCACATCCTGCGCAACCTCGCACTCGAAGCGAAGGTTGGCGAAGTCACTGTCATCCTGGGCAGAAACGGCGTCGGCAAGACGACGCTGCTGAAGAGCCTGATGGGCGTGGTGCCGGTCAAGACCGGCAGCGTGGTGCTCGATGGCAAGGACATCACCAAGGCCATCAGCTACGAGCGCGTGCGCGCCGGCATCGGCTACGTGCCGCAGGGGCGCGAGATCTTCGGGCGCCTGACGGTGGACGAGAACCTGCGCATGGGCCTGGCCACCAAGCCCGGCGGCACGCCGGTGCCGGCCGAACTGTTCGAGCTGTTCCCGGTCTTGAAGCAGATGATCGGCCGCCGTGGCGGCGACCTGTCGGGCGGGCAGCAGCAGCAGCTGGCGATCGCGCGCGCGTTGGCGGCCGGGCCGAAGCTGCTGATGCTCGACGAGCCGACCGAGGGCATCCAGCCCAGCATCATCAAGGACATCGGGCGCGTGATCCGCATGCTGGCCGATCGCAAGACGATGGCCATCGTGCTCGTCGAGCAGTACTACGACTTCGCCGCCGAGCTCGCGGACCAGTACCTGGTGATGGAGCGCGGTGAGATCGTGATGCGCGGCAAGGGCCGCCAGATGGACACCGACGGCGTGCGCGCGCGCCTGTCGATCTAGCCGCCGAAGATCGTCTCCGGCAGCCCGCGCACGCCGGGAATCTCCAGCGCGAACAGCGCGCCGGACTGCGGCGCCGCCGCGAGGTCCGCCTCGGCCAGGCGCACCGACGCACTGGTGACGTACAGCGTCTGCAGGTCCGCACCGCCGAAGCAGCAGCTGGTCGGCCGCGGCACCGGCAACCGGATGCGCTGCACGCGCCTGCCGTCGGGCGCCAGGCGCAGGATCGACCAGGCGTCCCACATCGCCACCCACAGGTGTCCCTGGGCGTCCACCGTCAGGCCGTCGGGCTTGCCCTCCGCGGCGTCGAAGCTCGCGAACGTGCGGCGCGCGGCGATCGTGCCGGCCTCGAGGTCGAAGTCGTAGGCGTAGAGGGTCTGGCGGAAGGTGTCGGTGAAATACAGCGTGCGGCCATCGGGGCTGAAGCCCAGGCCGTTGGGCACCGTGAATCCGCGGTCCATGGTGTGGCAGCGGCCGTCGGGGTCGACGCGGTAGAGGTGGCCGCGGTTTGGCGCGGCGGCCATGTCCATCGCGCCGACCCACAGCCGCCCGCGGCGGTCGCACTTGCCGTCGTTGTAGCGCTGGCCGCTGCGTCCGCCCGCGGGGTGCGCAAACAGTGTCATCGCAGCACCGGGTTCGTCCATCGCCATCAGCCCGGCCGGCGTGGCGAGCAGCAGGCCACCGCTGGCCTTCGGGCAGGCCAGGCTCACCATCGTGCCCAGGCGCTGTTCGCTGGACGTGCCGTCGGCGCCGTCCAGGCGCCGGATCGACGGCGTGAGGATGTCCACCCAGTACAGCGCATGGTCGCGCGGGGACCAGATCGGCCCTTCGCCGAGCAGGGCGCGCGCGGGGTCCACGCAGCGCAGCGCCGGCGCGGGCAGCTCCTCGGCCGGTTCGCGGCGCGGGGCGATCGACATCGGCTGCCCGCCGGCGCTGTGCGTGATGGCACGCGCCGCGCCGATCAATGCCGGCGACAGCGCATGCGCACGCGCTGCCGTCGCGCGTGCCGACACCGCGCCCACCGCGTGGCCCTCGACGTCGAACACCGGGGCCGCGACGTTCACGCGGCCGTCGGCACCGGCGCTGTCGTCGACCGCGTAGCCGCTGGTGCGCACCAGGTCGAGCGCGACGCGCAGTGCGGTGTCGTCGGCGCGGCCCAGGCCGTCGAGCAGCGCACGC
>JALHQP010000049.1 GCA_022841885.1 Aquincola sp.
TCACGCGGCGCAGCTCGCCGCGCCCGCGCCATTCGCGCACCGCCGCGTCGTAAGGCGCCGGCTGCGAGACGCCGTCGACCACCAGCGTATCGATCGCCAGCTCGCGCTGGCCGAGCGCCTGCGCCGGGTGGCGTGCCACCACCGCCTCGATGCCCCAGTGCGCGAGCCAGGGCCGCCAGAGCTCGAAGCTGCCACCCTCCTCCTCGATCCACGCCAGGCGCCGGCCCTGCAGCGCCGGCATCGGCACGCTGCGCGGCGCGGCCTCGAGCGGCAGCTCGACGGTGAAGCAGCTGCCGCGGCCGGGGGAACTGTCGAGCGTGATGCGTCCGCCCATCAGCTTGACGAGCTGACGGCAGATCGCCAGGCCCAGGCCGGTGCCGCCGAAGCGCCGCGTCGTCGACTCGTCGGCCTGGACGAAGGGCTCGAACACCTGTTCGTGCTTGTCCGGCGCGATCCCAGGGCCGGTGTCCTCGACCGCGATGAAGGCACGCGCCACCGCGCCGGGCGGGCACATGCCCGCGCGCACCGTGACGCTGCCGCTGTGCGTGAACTTGAGCGCGTTGCCCAACAGGTTGCCGAGCACCTGGCGCAGCCGCGTCGGGTCACCCATCGCCAGCTCGGGCAGCTCGGGCGCGATCACCAGCGTGAAGCCGAGCGCCTTGGCACGGGCGCGCAAGGCCATCGGCCGGCAGGCCTCGACCAGCAGCGCGTGCAGGTCGAAGGCGGTGCGCTCGACACCCATCGCGCCGGCGTCGATCTTCGACAGGTCGAGCACGTCGTTGACGATCTCGAGCAGGCCCTGCGCCGCGGCGCGCGCCAGCGTCAGCCATTCGCGCTGCTGTGGCGCGAGCGGGCTGGCGAGCACCAGGTCCGTCAGGCCCATCATGCCGTTGATGGGCGTGCGCACTTCGTGGCTGATGTTGGCCAGGAACCGGCTGCGCGCCTCCACCGCCGCCTGCGCGCGCTCCATCGCCACACGCATGGACGCCTCGCGCTCACGCTCGTCGGTCACGTCGCGGATCACCGCCAGCACGCCGATGCTGCCGTCGGCCAGGATGATCGGCCGGCGGTCTGCGAGCAGCGTGCGCTCGCCGTCGCCCTGGCGCATGTCGATGCGCTCCTCGCGCACGATGGTCACGCGCTCCTCGATCACGCGCTGATCGATCTCGAGGATCGACTCGATCGCCGGGTGGTCGCCGAAGGCCTCGCGCGGCGTGCGGCCGACCAGGTCCTCCTTGCGCCGCCGCACGGCGCGCGCGTAAGCGTCGTTGACGAGCACGTAGCGCTGCTGCGCATCCTTGACCAGGATGTAGTGGTCCTCCAGGTCGATCACCTCGCGCACCAGGCGCTCGTGGTGCTCGAGCTCGCGTGCCTGGCGCCGCAGCGCGGTGATGTCGCGTGCCACCACCAGCAGCAGCGTGCGCCCGTCGGGCACGCTGACCAGGCGCCGCGTCACCATCAGTTCGCCCTCGCCGTCGGGGCCGAGCACCTTCTGCTCGCTGACCAGCGGGCCCTCGCCGGCCCAGACGCGACGGTCGAGTTCGAGGCTGGTTTCCAGGCCCGGCACGTCGCCGAACACGCTGCGCGAGTCGCGTCCCAGCAGCTGCGACTCCTCGAGGCGCCAGTAGCGCAGCAGGCCGCCGTTGACCATCACGAAGCGGCCCGCCTCGTCCTTGACCGTCATCTGCGTCTCGTCGGCGTCGAACACCGCGCGCAGCAGTCGCTGGGCATGGTCGGCGGCACGCTGCGTGCGCCGCAGTTCATCGACGTTGGTGGTGAGTGTCAGCACCAGCGGCTGCTCGCTCCTGGGCAGGCGCACCAGGGTCTTGGTGACCAGGTGCGGCGTGCGGTCGTCCAGAAGCAGGTCGCCCTCGGTGTCCACCACGATCGCCTGGCCGCCGCCGGCCAGCAGGCGCGCATCGAGTTCGCGCATGCGCTGCGTGTAGTCGGGGCGGCCGACGTCCACCACCGAACGCCCTTCCACGTCGGCCGGCGTGCGGCCGACCCGCGCCGCCATGTAGGCGTTCATCAGCACCAGCGTGCCGTCGATCGACTTCAGCGTCAGGCCGCTGGGCATGGCGTCGATGACCGCGCGCAGCAACGCGCGCTGGTCTGCCAGTTCGCGGCGCCGCGTTTCCACCAGCTCGGCCGCCACGTTGAAGGCCTCGCGTGCCTCGTCGATCTCGACCAGGTGCGAGTCGCGCCCGGCCAGGCGCGCGCCGGCCGACTCCGGCAATGCGTTCGCGAAGGCGGTCAGCTCGCGCAGCGAGGCCAGCGGCCGCGCCAGCAGCCAGCGGAACAGCAGGGTGATCAGCACCGTCATGATCGCCAGCGTCAGGAAGGCAGGCCAGACCAGGGACCACCAGGCCTGCGTCAGCGGCGCACCGTCGTAGACCAGGCGCAGCACACGCGGCCCGGGCAGCGCGTGGTCGAACACATAGAGCGTGGGCAGGCCGAACCAGCCGCTGCCCGCGCCGCGCAGGCCCGCCGCAGCGTCCATGCGCGGCAGACTGTCCGCGGCGACCGCTCCCAGCCGAGGGCGCCCTGCCTGCTCGACCGTGCCGTCCGGCCCGAGCAGCTGCACGGCGAGCAGGCGCGGGTCGTCGCGGCGCCAGTCGTCGAGCAGCGCCTGGCGCGCGGAGGGGTCGGAGCGAGCGTCGAGCTGGCGGCCCGCCTGGCGCGCCAGCGCCTGCGCGCCGGCGCCGAGCACGTCCTGCAGCGCAACCAGCTGCACCCCCGCGCTGTGCCAGCGAAAAGCCAGCAGCGCCAGTGCGATCAACGTGGTCACGACGGCGAACCGCAGGGACAGGCGGCTGACGGATTGCGGCAAGGGCAGCGGCTCGAAAGGCAGAGGCAGCGACGATCGCCGCCCCAGTGTAGGCGACCTCGGCACGCCGCTTGCATCAGACTCGGGCGCGCGCGGTGTTGGCATTCGCCCCGATGCCCCCGCGCGCTCTGGCATCGACAATGCCGGGTGACCCCCGGTCGGGCGACGCCCTCGAGCCGACCCGCCAAACTCACCGAGGACCCAAGATGACCCGACTGCCCACCCCCGCCCGCCGCACCTTCGCCCGCGCCGCCCTTTCTGCCATTTCGGCCCTGACCCTGCTCGCGGCCGCCCCCACCGTGCTGGCCCAGACGCCCATCAAGTTCCAGCTCGACTGGCGCTTCGAAGGCCCGGCCGCACTGTTCCTGGCCTCGTCGGCCAAGGGCTACTACAAGGCCGCGGGGCTGGACGTGACCATCGACGCCGGCAACGGCTCGGGCGGCACGGTGCAGCGCGTGGCCAGCGGCACCTACGACATGGGCTTCGCCGACCTGGCGGCGCTGATGGAGTTCCACGCCAACAACCCCGACGCGCCGAACAAGCCGGTGGCGGTGATGATGGTCTACAACAACACGCCCGCCGCGGTGCTGGCGCTGAAGAAGAGCGGCATCAAGAGCCCGGCGGATCTCAGCGGCAAGAAGCTCGGCGCCCCGGTGTTCGACGCCGGCCGTCGCGGCTGGCCGATCTTCGCCAAGGCCAACGCGGTCAGCAACGTCACCTGGACCAGCATGGACCCGCCGCTGCGCGAAACCATGCTGGCGCGCGGCGAGGTCGATGCCATCACCGGGTTCTCGTTCACCTCGCTGCTCAACCTCGAGGCACGCCAGGTGAAGGCCGAGGACGTGGTGATCCTGCCGTACTCGGCGCACGGCGTGAAGCTGTACGGCAACGTGATCATCGCGACGCCGAAGATGATCAAGGAGAACCCGCAGGCGGTGAAGGCCTTCCTGTCGGCCTTTCTCAAGGGCGCCAAGGAGGTGATGGCCAACCCGGACGCGTCGATCGAGTACGTGAAGGCACGCGACGGCATCATCAACGTCGACCTCGAGAAGCGGCGCCTGCGCATGGCGATCGACGCGGTGGTCGCGAGTCCCGACGCGCGCGCAGAAGGCTTCGGCGTCGTGGTGCCCGGGCGCCTGGCGCTGATGGCCTCGCAGGTGAGCGACGCCTTCGCGACCAAGACGCGCGTCGATGCGACGGCCGTGTGGACCGACACCTTCCTGCCGGCCAAGGCGGAGCTGAACATCCTGCCCGCCGCGAAGAAGTAGTTCGTGGCTTTCGTCGACTTCCGCAACGTCTGGCTCGCCTACAACGACGAACTGCTCGCCAAGGGGCAGTTCGCCGTCGAGGACATCTCGCTGCAGTTGAACGAGGGCGAGTTCATCGCCATCGTCGGGCCGTCGGGCTGCGGCAAGTCGACCTTCATGAAGCTGGCCACCGGGCTGAAGATGCCGAGCAAAGGCTCGATCGCCATCGGCGGCAAGCCGGTCACCGGGCCGCTGAAGATCAGCGGCATGGCCTTCCAGGCGCCGAGCCTGCTGCCCTGGCGCACGACGCTGGACAACGTGCTGCTGCCGCTGGAGATCGTCGAACCCTACCGTTCGAACTTCAAGAGCAAGCGCGCCGAGTACGCCGAGAAGGCGCGCGAGCTGCTCAAGAGCGTGGGCCTGGCCGGCTACGAGGACAAGTTCCCGTGGCAGCTCTCGGGCGGCATGCAGCAGCGCGCCAGCATCTGCCGCGCGCTCGTGCACGAGCCCAGGATGCTGCTGCTCGACGAGCCCTTCGGCGCGCTCGACGCCTTCACGCGCGAGGAACTGTGGTGCAACCTGCGCGACCTGCAGGCGGCCAAGAAGTTCAACGTCATCCTGGTCACGCACGACCTGCGCGAGAGCGTGTTCCTGGCCGACACGGTGTACGTGATGAGCAAGAGCCCGGGCCGCTTCGTGGTCCAACGCAAGATCGACCTGCCGCGCCCGCGTGACCTGGAGATCACCTACAGCGCGGGCTTCACCGACATCGTGCACGAACTGCGCGCCCACATCGGCGTGGTGAGGAAGGCCGCGTAATGAAGATCAGCCGCACGATGGAACGCTGGTCGCCACTGGTGGTGCTGGTGGCGGTGCTGCTGCTGTGGCAGGCCATCGTGGCGGCGTTCCGCATCCCCGAGTTCATCTTCCCGAGCCCATGGCAGATTGCCAACGAGTTCATCGCCTTCAAGGGCCCGCTGCTCGAAGCGGCGTGGAAGACCTTCTGGGTCACGATGCTCGGCTTCGGCCTGTCGATCGTGGTCGGCGTAATGCTCGGCTTCCTTATCGGCAGCTCGCGCCTCGCGTACACCGCGCTGTACCCGCTGATGGTGGCCTTCAACGCGGTGCCTAAGGCCGCCATCGTGCCGATCCTCGTGGTCTGGTTCGGCATCGGCCTCGGCCCCGGCATCCTGACCGCCTTCCTGATCTCGTTTTTTCCGATCACGGTGAACATCGCCACCGGCCTGGCCACCCTCGAGCCCGAACTCGAGGACGTGCTGCGCGTGCTCGGCGCCAAGCGCTGGGACGTGCTGATCAAGGTCGGCCTGCCGCGCTCGATGCCCTACTTCTACGGCTCGCTGAAGGTCGCCATCACGCTGGCCTTCGTCGGCACCGTGCTGGCCGAGATGACAGCCGGCGACTCGGGCATCGGCTACCTGATGCAAAGCGCCGGCAGCCAGCAGCGCATGCCGCTGGCCTTTGCGGGGCTGGTGACCATCGGCGTGATGGCGATGGCGATGTACGAGTTGTTCTCGTGGGTCGAGAAGCGCACCACGGGGTGGGCGCATCGGGGATCGCAGGCGGCGTGAGCGGGTCTGCCGCAGGTCCGGATCAGCGATCGATCTGGCGCTGCAGCGCGTCGATGCCGTCGAGCACGCCGAGGAACTTGTCGCCGAACGGGGTGAACCGGTACTCCACGCGCGGCGGCAGCTCGGGATAGACCTGCTTCTCGAGAATGCCGAAACGCACGAGCTTGCTCAGGCGCTCGTTGAGCACCTTCTTGGACAGCCCCTCGATGGCGTGCTCCATCGCGCCAGGCCGACACACGCCGCCGCGCACGGCACCGAGCACGGCCAGCGACCACTTGCAGCCGACGATGTCTTCGACCATGCGCGCCACGTTGGGCGTTGTCGGCATCACTTGTCTCTGTGAGTTCATCGATGGACACCTGAAAGTGCCCGGGTCACCGTTTCGTGCCCGCTGTTCTGGCGCACCACGGCATGCTGCAATGCACGCCACCCCTGTGACCATTGTAGGAGTGCACCATGCGCAAGATGCTTGTCCTCGCCGCCGCCATGTCGATGGCCTCGCCGCTGTTCGCCGCCGATCCGCCGCCCGTGCCGTACCCGGAGGGCTACCGTCAATGGACCCACGTCAAGAGCATGACGATCAATCAGGGACACGCCCTGTACGACGCGTTCGGTGGCATCCATCACCTCTACGCCAACAAGAAGGCCGAGCAGGGCTACAAGAGCGGCAAGTTCGCCGATGGTTCGGTGATCATCTTCGACCTGCTGGAAGCCAAGGCGGCTGACAACACCGTGCAGGAGGGGGCGCGCAAGGTGCTGGGCGTGATGCACAAGGACAGCCGCAAGTACAAGGACACCGGCGGTTGGGGCTTCGAGGGCTTCAAGGGCGACTCGAAGACCGAGCGTGCGGTCGGCAACAACGCCGCGAAAGCGTGCTTCCAATGTCACACCGCGCAGAAGAGCAGCGACTACGTGTTCTCGACGTTCAGGAAGTAGCGTCATGCATCGCGCCGCCGCGCGACCGCGGGTCACACAGGGCGTGTTCGGTCTGGACCCCCCGGGTCAGCCCGCGCCGCCGTGGACGACCCGGGAGTGGTTCAACACCCGCGAACCCCTGAGCCTGGCCGCCTTGCGCGGCCGCGTGGTGGTGCTGCACACGTTCCAGATGCTGTGCCCGGGCTGCGTGCAGCACGGGTTGCCGCAGGCACAGCGGGTCCATGCGACGTTTGCCGGGCCGGATGTCGTGGTGATCGGCCTGCATACGGTGTTCGAACATCACGCCGCGATGACTCCCATCTCGCTGCAGGCGTTCCTGCACGAGTACCGCATCACGTTTGCGGTCGGCGTCGATGCGCCCAGTGCCGATGCGCACCAACCGGTTCCGGTCACGATGCAGGCCTACGGCATGCAGGGAACGCCGAGCCTGCTGCTGATCGACCGCAAGGGCCACTTGCGCCTGCATGCGTTCGGCGCGGTCGATGACCTGGCGCTGGGAGCCGCCATCGCGACGCTCATCGCGGAAGGCGACTGACTCGATCCGCGCGGGCCCACCGGACCTTTGCGGTCCTGAGTCTGCGCGTGGCCGCGCCGCGAACGCTCCACCCCTGGGTACCCGCGGCGATTCGTCGCGCCGAAACCGACCACGGCCGATCCCACACGCCATCAGGGGCATTGGTCGGACGCCGTGGATTCGTCTATATTGGTTGAACGTTCATTCAATTAAATCAGATGGACGCGTGCACCGACAGGGGCCGGCGCCATCAACCTCTGGAGAAAGACCATGCAAACCAATCGCGACAGCGGCACCCGGATCGACGAAATCGCCGACGGCATCCACCGCATCAGCACGCCGATCCCGCCCTCGGTCGCGCCCGGCGGCTTCAGCTACAACCAGTTCCTGGTGCAGGACGACGAACCGCTGCTGTTCCACCTGGGCATGCGCGCCCTCTTCCCGCTGGTGCGCGAGGCCATCGCCACCGTGCTGCCGCCCGAACGCCTGCGCTACCTGGCGTTCTCGCACTTCGAGGCCGACGAGTGCGGCGCGCTGAACGACTTCCTGCAACTGGCACCGAACAGCGTGGCGGTGTGCAGCAAGGTCGCCGAGATGACCTCGGTCGGCGACTTCGCGCAGCGCGCGCCGCGTGCGCTGGCCGACGGCGAGAAACTGCCGCTCGGCAGCCGCAGCCTGACCTGGATCGACACGCCGCACCTGCCGCACAACTGGGAGTCGGGCCTGATGTTCGACGACCGTACCCAGACGCTGCTCTGCGGCGACCTGTTCGTTCAGGGCGGGCACGACCTGGTGCCGCTGACCGAAAGCGACCTCGTCGGGCCGAGCGAGGCGTTTCGCCATGCCGGCATCGCGGCCGGCATGCCCGACCCGTTCAGCCTCGGCCGCGGCATGCTGGCCACGTTCGAGCGGCTGGCCGCGCTGCGCCCGCGCACGCTGGCGGCGATGCACGGCAGCGCGTACCACGGCCGCAACCCCGGCGACGCCGCCACGATGCTGCGCCAACTGGCATGCACGCTGGCCGCACCCGACGCACCGGAGGAGAAGGCGTGGCCATCCGTGCACCCCGCCGCATCCGCCGCGGCGGCCGCCAGCCTCTCCTAGCCGCACCGGCGCATGCCCGGCCCCCGCGCCGCATCACAATCGCGCGATGAGCACCCGCGCCTACCAGATGCGGCGCCGCACCGAATCGGCGCAGGACACGCGGCAACGCATCGTGCGCGCCGCCTACGAGTTGCATTCGGAAAAGGGCATTGCCGCGACCAGCATGCGCGACATCGCCGAGCGCGCCAACGTGGCGGTGGGCAGCGTCTACCACCACTTCCCGCGCTACGACGACGTGGTGCAGGCCTGCGGCGCCTACACCGTGGACCTGACCCGACCGCCGACACCGGCGCTGCTCGACGGCGCGCAAACGCATCAAGACCGGCTGCAGGTGCTGGTGCAGTCGGTGTTCGACTTCTATGCGCGCTTCGAGGGTCTGGAACGGATCCGCGCCGACCGCGCCCAGTTTGCCGCGCTGGCCGAGTTCCTCGACACCGAGCAGAGCAACCGGCGCGCCATGCTGCGCCATGCCCTGGCACCGCGCAGGCCCGGCAAGCCGGCCATCGCGTTGGCGATGGCGATGCTCGACGTGGCGTTCTACCGCAGCCTGATCGCCGAAGGCCTGGCGCACGCGAAGGCGGTGCAGGCGACGGCCGAACTGCTGCACAAGCTGCTGCTCGACGAGACCGCCGCCACACCGCGCGCGGCGGTCGGGCGCAGGCCCTGACCTGGCCGCGCCGTAGTCCGATCGCCGAGGCTGATGGCGGGGCATCGTCGCACGCGAGCCGCCGGGCCGCTCTTACTGCTTGTAGTAGACGATCTGGTGTGTCGTCGCGAGCAACTCGCCGCCGGGACCCCACAGCTCGGCGGATTGGTCGAAGTAGCCGTTACGAAACTGGTGGGCACGGGCGTGGGCCAGCAGATGATGGGTGCCGATGGCAGCCAGCGTGACGGCGTCGGCGTGAAAGTACACCGTGAGTGACACGGTGCCGATCGGGACCCAGCTGGCCCGCTTGACGAAGATGCGCGGAAAGAACACATCACACAACGCCGTCAGTGAACAGAAGTCCAGCGCACGCGGTGGTTCGTCGCGCACCCACAGCAGACTGACCGAGTCCTGTTCGCCGGCCGGCGGCGTGTCGATCTTCAGCGGGCCTTGCATGAAGCGCATGTCGTAGGCGCTGCTCCAGCGCACACGCTCCAGCGGTGGTGTGCGCGCAAGGGTCTCGGCTGGCGGGGCCTGGGGAAAGCCGGCCTCGACGGCCGACCAGGTCTCGCGGCGAGTCGCCAGCACGGCGGTCGCGGTGACCACGACGTCGGTGCCCTGGCGCATCTGCACCGACCAATGTTGCGTCGAGCGGTTGGTGCGCGCGGCCGTGGCCTCGACGTCGAAGGGGCCCGGGGCGACGGGACCGGCGAAGTTGACGGTCAGTGCGATCGGTTCGCCCTGGCGCGCCGGGTGCGCCAGCACCGCGGCCAGGACGCAGGCCGCCGTGGCGCCGCCGAACGGCCCCACCATGTTGCCGTAGGCCTCGTGCGTGTGGCCGCGCCAATGGCCCTCGCCCTGGGGTTCCAGATGGATGGCTGCGTCGAAGGGGTGGGGCTGATTCATCGTCTGGGGCTCGAGCCGTGGGTTGCGCGCGTGTCCGTCACCGTGGTGGTTGCAGAGGTGGCTGCAGGGGGCGTTGCAGCAAGGCCAGCGCGGCGCCGATCAGCAGCAGCGCCGCCGCCGCCAGCAGGCTGATGCCGATGTTGCCGAACAGATCGCCCACCAGCCCGGCGCCATAGGGGCCCGCCGTCTGGGCCACGGCAAAGACCAGCGTGAACAGGCTGATGGCGCGGCCCCAGGCTGGTGGCGGCAGGTTCTGCCGCGCGAAGTGGGTCACCGCGCCGGGCGCCATGAAGACGGCCAGGCCGAACACCACCGCCGACACCAGCAGCACGGGCCCGTTCGGCAGCACCACCGGCAGCGCGGACCCGATGGCGATGCAGGTCAGGATCAACGCCAGCGGCAGGCCCGAGGCATGGCGCGCCAGCACGCGCCGCCACACGAACGGCGACAGGCAGATGCTGGTGCCGAGCACCACCCACACCAGCGCGATGAAGCCGGCGCTGGCGCGCTGTTCGGTCATCCACGCCGACAGGAAGGTCAGGTAGACGATATAGCCCAGGCCGAAGCCCGCGTAGCCGGCCATCTCGGGCCACATGCGGCGCACCGGCAAGGGCGTGGTGTCGGCTTGCTGCTCGGCCTGCGCGGGCGCGTGCAGCTGCGACGCCGCCCACAGGCTCAGCGGCACGCAGCACAGGCTGACGGCACCGATGACCACCCAGCCCTTGGGCCACGACGCAGGCCCCCAGGCGTCCAGCATCAGCGGCAATGCGGCGCCGGCGAGCACGATGCCCAAGCCGCCGCCGGTGCCGAACAGGATGGCGATGGCCAGCGCGTTGCGGCGCGGATCGCCCTGGAACAGCCCCGCGGCCAGCGTTCCGGCGGTGGAAAACGACAGCGCCCCCAGCACGCCCGCGGCGATGCGCCACACCGTCTGCCACCACAGCGCCGCGCTCAGCCCAGTGGCCAGCAGCGCCAGCGTCGTGGTGAGCATGCCGATGGCGAAGAGCCGCGTGGGCGGCACGCGGCGGATGAGCAGCATGGTGAGCAGCGCGCCCCCGATGTAGCCCAGCGCGTTGGCCGTGTTCAACCAGCCAGCCTGGGCGTAGGTCCATGCCATCTCCGACTTCATGGCCGGCAGCAGCAGGCCATAAGCGAAGCGTGCAAAGCCGTTGGTCACCGTCACGCCCAGCGCCAGGCCGGCCAGCACCAGCCACGGTCGGGCCGGGGCCGGGCTCGTCACGCGGCGGCGAGCGCTTCGCGCACGAAGTCCAGCCGGTCCTGGCCGAAGAACATCTGCTGGCCGATGAAGAACGTCGGCGCGCCGAACGAGCCGCGCGCCACCGACGCCTCGGTGCGCGCGATCAGGTCGGCCTTGACGTCGGCCTCGCCCACCAGCGCCGTGAAGGCCGCGGCATCGAAGCCGGCCTGCGCCAGCACCGCCGCGAGTTCGGCGGGGTCGCCCAGGTTGCGTGGTGCCACCCACATCGCGTGGAACACAGCGTCGACGTAGCGCTGAAAGTCATCGGGCTGGCGCATCAGCAGGCCGCAGGCCCCGCGCATCAGCGTCAGCGTGTTGACCGGGAAGTGCGGGTTGAACGTGAAGGGCACGCCCCAGCGCCGGGCCCAGCGCGCGATGTCGTCGTTCATCCAGCGGCCCTTGGCGGGCACGCTCACCGGGCTGGCATTGCCCGTGGCCTTGAACACGCCGCCCAGCAGCATCGGGTGCCACACCAGCGCCGCGCCCGCTTCCCGCGCGATGCGCGGCACCTGGGTGTAGGCCAGGTAGGTGGTGGGGCTGCCGAAGTCGAAGTGGAATTCCAGGGTCTTGTCGCTCATGGCTGTACTCAGAAGGTTTCCATCCACGGGCGCAGATCCATCTCGCAGACTGACGTGACGAGAGCTTGAAACATGCCCGACTCATTCACCGGAGCCTGCGCTTGCGGGGCTGTTCGCCGTTCGTCGCCGCGCCTGCACCCCGGCCCAGAAAATCAGCAGCACGGCCGCGATGCAGATCACGATCGCCGCGACGATCGGGGGCCGCGGGGTCGGTGCATGGATCAGCGCGAGCATCGCGCCCAGCTCCTGGAAGACCCAGGCGGTGGCGGGCGAGAACGCCATCATCGCGGTGAGGTTCTCGGTCGTGATCTTCACCACTGACGCGAAGTTCAGGTACATCATCAGCGTGTAGATTGCGCCGCCGAGCAGGCCGCCGAGCAGGAAGGTCGGCAGGTGCAGCATCTGCGCGGTGGTCGGCACGAGACGGGTGGGCGGCAGCGCACCGGCCGCCATCGCCGCGGCGGCGGCCGCCGCCAAGCCAAGACTCAGCACCGAGGTCACCAGCAGCACCAGGCCGGTGATCCGCAGCTTGTCCTGCACCGTCTTCGCGCTGCGGTTCCACGGATGGAACTCGGCCGCGAAGCCTCGCACGACCATGAACACCGCGGCCAGGGTGCCGACGATGGCCATCGGCCAGCGCACGTCCGGTGCGGTGACGCCCACGAGGAACACGATGGCGCCCAAGATCAAGACCGCGCCGGCGATCGCCAGCGGCGGCGTGCGGCGGCGCAGCATCCCCCAGCCCGCGATCATCGAGATCGGGATGCCGATGCGCAGCATCACGTTGCCATGCGCCGGCGGCACGTAGGTGAGGGTCTGGTAGTAGAGGATCTCGAGCAGGATCATCGCCAGGCCGACGACCCAGCTCATCGGGTGGCGCACGATCGCCAGCGCCTGCGGGCCGACCCCGACCACCGCCAGGGTGGCGACCGCCGACACCAGCATGGCGTACAGGATGAAGGCGATCGGGTGGGCGCCCTGCGCGTGGCCGATCGCGTACAGCAGGCTGAGTGCGCCAATGGCCGTGACGCAACCCGCCGCTTCGAGCCAGCCGCTCGCAGTGCCGTGGCCTGACCCGAGCGCGGTTCGCGAATCACTCATGCAGGCAGGCCAGCGGCGGGCGTCGCCGCCTGCCGGGCCTTAAGCTGCAGCAGCAGCCCATGCAGCATCTCGGTGGACAGGCCGTGCAGCACGAGCCGATAGCCGGCGCGCAGCGTGCTCTCAGGCACCAGCGGGTGCTTGTTGTTGAGCAGCACCAGGTGCTCGGGCATGCCCGTCAGTTGCGCGCAGTAGATGCCCACGGTTTCGTCGAGCTGCAGCGAGTTGCTGGCGCGCCAGAAGTCGTTGTCGGTCAGCAGCAGCTGGTAGGTCGGCGTGAAGAGCTCGATCGCGGTCTGCAGGTCGATGAAGTTCGCCCACCCGTGCGGCATGTCCTCCAGTCGCACCGGGCAGGGCTTGATCATCGACAGGTCCAGCTTCGACGGCGGCGTCAGCTCGCGCCCCTGTTCCTGTAGCGCGCGGTTCAGGTAGATCACGAAATTGAACAGGTTCAGGTCGTGCTGGACGAAGAGGTTGTCCTTCAGGTCGTCGAGCGTGGCCGGCCGCAACGGACGCGACGGGATCTGCACGCCGGCGTTGGCGGCGATGAAGGCCAGGATGTCGCTGCCGAAGTGGAAGTGGCGCAGGATCATCCAGTTGGCCTGCGGCGAGACACAACCCTTCAACCCCTCGGCCAGCAGCCAGTGGAGGAAACGGGGTGCCTGCCAGCGCTTGGGCAACACGGCCTTGACCAGCTGGAACAGCACGATGAAGGCGCGCGCCAACGGCCGCACGATCGGCATCAGGAACTGGCGCGAGCGTGAGGCCGAATCGGCCAGCCATGCCTGCTTGATGTCGTCGCCCAGCGGCGAGCTCTTGTCGAGGTAGAGCGCGAGCCAGGGGCTCGGGTCGGCGGGGTTGTGCTCGTCGAGGATGAAGTTGGGCAGCGTCTTCATGTGGCCGGGCAGGCGTCCTCCCATTGCATCAGGTACAGCTGCGCGGTGCGCCGCGCAGTGTCCACGATGTCCTCGTCGGCACGGCCGGCCGGATCGGCCGCCAGCACCAGCTGCACTGCGCGCAGCCAGCGCGCGAGGTGGTTCTGATCGTTGGCGCCGTGGTAGGCGAGGAAGCGCCAGGCCTGCGGCCCGAGCTTCAACTGCGACTGCATCAGCGGCAACAGCGCCGGGATGATGCGCTGCCCCGTGCCCTCGATGACGTAGATCGCGCCCAGCAGGCCCACCGGGCTTTCGGTCGCGGCCTTGGCGTGCAGGTAGCTGTTGAGCGCCTCGCCGCCCGGCGTGCGGCGCAGTTCGTCCAGGCTCGGCACCGTGCCGCCGGCCGAGCGGTAGTCGTCGAACAGGATGCGGAAGTCGAACTGCTCCTCGCTCGCGTGCGTCTCGACGATCTCGCCCAGGGCGTCGAAGGGCGGCCGCATGTGCGCGACGGCCTCGCGCATCCAGCGGCTGCCTTCACGCACCTGCGGGATCCAGCAGGCCATCCATTGCCGGTAGGCCTCGACCGTGAAGCGGCGCTGCGTGATCGAGCGCACCAGCGGCGTGCGCCAGGCCGCCGAGCGGTAGTCGTGCCAGACCTCAGCGAGCTGCTGTAGCAGGCGCGCCAAGCGCGGGTCGGCAGCCGCGGCGGGGTCATGCGGTGCGGCGATGACCGATGCCGGCTCCGCGGCCTTGGCGCCGCCGGGTCGCTCGACCTCGAACAGCGCATAGGCCACGGTGAAGCGCCCCGACTCTGGCACGAAGCAGAAGATCTGCTCGCCCTCATTCAGCGCGTGCGTGTGCACGAACTCGGACAGCATCACGAACAGGCTCGCCGCCCCGGTATTGCCGCGCGTGGCCAGGTTGGTCCACCAGCGCTCTTGCGGGATCGCGAGGCCGGCCTTGTGCATCAGCTCGTCCACCACCGGCCGGAAGCGCTCCGACGAGTAGTGGCACAGGAAGTGATCGACGCGCTGCGGGTCCACCAGCCCGCGCTGCACCAGGCCGGCGTATTCGTGGATCGCGATGTCGAACAGGTTGGGCAGCAAGCGGATGTCCTGCCGCAACGCGAGCGCACCGTCGGCTTCGGCCGCGCTGCTGCTGTCGTAGTCGAGGTAACTGCGGTTGCCCTCGAGGTTCAGGCCGAGCTGCATGCACACTGGGTGGTCGCCGGAGAAGGACTTCTGGTGCACCCACTTCAGGCGCAGGCGCGGCGCGTCGGCATCGAGCTGCGCGCGGTGCGCCAGCACCAGGGCCCCCGCCCCGTCGGA
Organism: Aquincola sp.; assembly: GCA_022841885.1. Lineage (GTDB taxonomy): Bacteria > Pseudomonadota > Gammaproteobacteria > Burkholderiales > Burkholderiaceae_C > CADEEN01. The sequence goes on from JALHQP010000049.1 coordinate 14,907, forward strand.
CAGCATCCAGCGCAGGAAATGGGCGTTGAAGTCGGCGTCGTAGCCGCGCGGCGCGAAACGCGTGGACTTGAACATGCGCGACGGCAGGTCGCTGCCCACGGCCAGCGCCACGCGCGCGTCGCCCTGCTGCACCTGGCCGGCCGCGAAGGCCAGCGCACCCAGGCTCGACGCGCAGACGCCGACGCTGGTGTGCGTGTGCATCGGCGGCGCGGCCAGTTCGCCCTGCACCATGTTCGCGAAGCCCGGCATGATCGAATCGCCGCCGCTGGTGCCGCAGGCCAGCAGCTCCACGTTGGCCAAGTCGCAGCGCGCATCGGCAAGCGCGGCGCGGATCGCGGCCGCCGCCATCTGTGCGTTGGTTTCGCGCGTGGCACCGTCGGGACCGATCGCATAGTGGCGCGTGCGGATGCCGTTCTCGGCCAGGATGCGCTGCTTGATGCGTCCCGAGACACGGTTGATCGGCGCGATGTAGGCGTCCATGGCGTCGTTGTCGACCGGCGCGCCTGGAAGGTGGAAGCCGGTGCCGGCGATGAAGACGTCGTCGTAGAGGGTGGGCATGCGGTCGGGTTTCAGCCGGTGGGCGACATCAGGGATCGGCTGCGCCAGCGCGGCAGCAGCGCGCCCAGCAGCATCACGCGCAGCAGGTACAGCGCGAAGCTGCGCTCCTCCAGCGCCGGGTTGACCCGCGAGCGCAGCGCGCGGTGCAGCGCCGGCATGCGGCTCCAGTGCACTCGCGGGTGCTCGTGGTGCGCGGTGTGCAGGCCGATGTTGAAGTACAGCCAGTTCACCGCGCCGGTGAAGTTGCGCGCGTAGTTCCAGCGCGAGCGGCCGTCGGCGTGCGCGTGCTGGAAGTAGTTCGCGCCCAGCAGCGCGTGCAGCGCGACCAGTTGCGGCAACAGCACGTACAGCAGCGCAGCGTGCCAGTCCGCTGCGAGCAACACAAGCCAGGTCGCAGCCACCAGCGTGTACTGGAGCAAGGCCCAGCGCCACACGCCGGGGCGGTGGCGTCGCAGGCGCACGAGGTGCGCCAGGAAGTGCGGGTACAGCACGCACGCGGCCTGGAACGGGTGCAGCAGGTAACCCAGCGCATGGTTGGTATCGCCACCGGCGAATCGGTAGGTGCGCGCCCAGTCGCCTGGGCCATGACGGTGGCGATGGTGGTTGGCGTTGTGCGTGGCCGCGAAGGCGTAGGTCGGATGGCCTTGCAGCACCGCCAGCCACAGGTCGGTGGCGCGGTTCAGGGCTCGCGCGCGCCACATCGGCCGGTGCGCATGGTGGTGGTGGATCACGCCGACGCCGATCCACAGCAGCAGCATCGCGGCGTAGGCGAGCGCGTGAAACCCGTTCCACCATTGCCACAGCGCCAGCGTCGGCACGGCGACGAGGTAGGCCAGGCTCTGCAGATCGCGCGCGTGGCGCAGGCTCATCGGACGGCCCCCGGCGCCGCGTCGCGCGCCTCGCGTGTCTCCCGCGCCAGGCCTGCATCGATGACCGCGCGTGCTGCATCGGGTGGCAGCTGCGTGCCGAGCCATCGATCCATGAAGGTGAACAGGAAGCCGTAGTTGCCGCGGTGGCAGGCGTGGTGCAGGTGGTGGTCGTGCGCGTTGGACAGCCACTGCCAGCGCCGGGGCAGCGCGCGAAAGTTGGCGTGTCCGATCACGTTGTACGTCAGCGAGAGCACCGGCAGCAGGGCAAGCGCCAGCGGCGTGAAGTGCCACACCAGCATCGGCGGGATCGCCACGCTGCCCAGCAATAGCGCCTCCACTGGATGGAAGGCATAGGTGGACCAGGGCGTCGTGACCACCGACTGGTGGTGCGCCATGTGCACGGCGCGCAGCAGCCGCGGATGGTGCAGCGTGCGGTGCACGGCGTAGAAGTGGATGTCGTTCCACACCAGCAGCGCCAGCAGTTCGATCAGCACCCGCGCCGGCGGATTGGACGCATGCACCGCGGCCCAGCCGTGCACCACCATCCACCATGGCAGCAGCAGGCCGGCGCCGAAGATCACGATCGACAGCGCGCTTTGCCGCCATTCGCGCGCGACCTGGCCCGCGGGCACGCGCCGCGGGTCGAGCGCCCTTGCGCGCCCGGCGCGCAGCAGCACCGCACGCACGCCACCGCCGATCAGTCCGGCCGCCAGATAGATCGCGGCGAAGTAGGCCACGCCGCCCAGCGCGACGGCCAGCGGGTGCCAGGAGGCGATGTCTTGTGCTTGCATGACGGATCGGCAGGCGGGAGTGTGCCTTGTGCGTGGTACCGTTCCTTCGCCATGACACCGGAACAAGTGCTCCAGCACCTCCGCCACGCCAACGCCGTGGCGCGTGGCGTGATGGCCCAGGGACACCACCCCTTCGGTGCGATCCTGGTCGACGCCGATGGCCAGACGGTGCTGCTCGAGCAGGGCAACGTCGACACGGTCGAACATGCCGAGTCGTTGCTGGCGCGCCGCGCCGCGCGCGAATTCGCGCCCGAGCGCCTGTGGGCCTGCACGCTGGTGACCACGGTGGAGCCCTGTGCGATGTGCGCCGGCACGCAGTACTGGGCCCACATCGGCCGCCTGGTGTACGGGATGAGCGAACGCCGGCTGCTCGAGATGACCGGCAACCACGCCGAGAACCCGACGCTCGACCTGCCCTGCCGCGAGGTCTTCGCGCGCGGGCAGAAGGCCATCGAGGTGGAGGGCCCGGTGACCGCCGCCGAAGCCGAGATCGCCGCGCTGCACCGCGACTTCTGGGCCGCCCGGTGAGCTGGCGCGGCCGGCTCGAACTGCGCTACCGGCGCGACGCACAGCGTTGCATCGCGCACGATCGCCATGACGGCCCGCTGCGCGTGCTGCAGGCGCTCTATCCCGAGGGGCCGGGCGTGTGCCATCACGTGCTGGTGCACCCGCCGGGCGGCATCGTCGGCGGCGACGAACTCGATATCGACGTGCAGATGGAAGCCGGCACGCACGCGCTGATCACCACGCCCGGCGCGACCCGCTTCTACCGCAGCGCCGGCGCGGTGGGTGCACAACGGGCCCGTCTGCAGGTCGGCGACGGCGCACGGCTCGAGTGGCTGCCGCTGGAGGCGATCGCCTACCGTGGCTGCCAGGCGCGCAACGAAGTGCGCTTCGAGCTCGGCCGCGGCGCGTCGATGATCGGCTGGGACCTGCTGGCGCTCGGCTTGCCGGCGGCCGGCGAAGGCTTCGACAACGGCTCGTTCGAGCAGCGCCTCGAATGGCCCGGGCGCTGGCTCGAACGGGGCCGCCTCGATGCGCAGGACCGACGCCTGCTCGCCAGCCCGCTCGGCCTGGCCGGCCACAGCGTGCTGGGCACGCTGTGGTTCGCCAGTGCGGAGCCGATCGCGCCGGCGCTGCGCGAGGCCCTGCTCGACGCCGCGCGCGAGCCGCAGGACGGCACGGCGTTCGACGGCCCGAGCGGCGCCACCTCGCCGACGCCGCATCTGTTGTTGCTGCGCGTGCTGGCCCACCGCGTCGAACCGGCGTTCACCTGGTTTTCGACCGTGCGTGCGCGCTGGCGCCGGCTCGCCTGGCAGATGGACCCGGTGCCGCCGCGCGTCTGGCGCACCTGAGGCCTGCGCGCGCGCAGGCAGGCCAGCTCAGGTGCCGCGGCGCCTGGCAGGCTCCGCGCGACCGTCTCCGGGGCACGCTGCACTGGCGGTGCCCTGCGCGCGCACGTCGGCGGGCGGGTGAACCACGGCCGGGTGCCCGGTGGCCGGCGGCGCGTCGGACCACGCCTGTATCGGCGGTTCACCACGGCCCTGGGGCCACAGCGCCAGACCGAGCGCGACGATCAGCAGCGCGCCGACCAGCGCGCCCAGGCGCAGGCCGCGACGTTCGGTGGCGCTGCCGTCGATCACGAGCCCTTCTCCAGTTCGGCGATGCGCGCCGTGAGCGCGTCGCGCAATCCGCGCTCGCCGGCCTTGTCGCGGATCGCAGGCAACACGCGCAGCTGCGCCACGCGTAGCGCGTCGTCGGCCTTGACCTTCACATCGGGCTCGACACCCGTGCCCTCCCAGTTGGTCTTGCTGATCGGGTTGATCGCGCGCCCGGTGGCCACGAACATGCGGAAGTGCGTGCCGACCTTGCGCAGCTCGCCGGGGTGGGCGCCGCCACCGGTGGTCTCGCCGATCAGGGTCGCGCGCTTGAGGTTCTTCAGGTTGTAGCTGAACTCCTCGGCGCCCGAGAAGGTGCGGCCCGAAGTCAGCACGTAGACGGGCTTCTTGCCACCGAAGCGCTTGCCCGGCACCCAGTCGAGCGACCAGTACTGCGTCGTGCGGTTGTCGGGCCGGAAGTAGAGGTCGTTCAGGTGCTTGCGCTCGTCGAGCAGGTAGCTCGTGACCAGCGCCACGGTCGCCGGGTCGCCGCCGCCGTTGCGGCGCAGGTCGACGATCAGCGCCTCGGTATGCGCCAGCAGGTTCATCGCCGACGCGACCGCCTCGCCGGCCCACTCGGCGTTGGCGAAGCCGCGCAGCTCGAGGTAGCCGATGTTGCCGGGCAGGCGCTCGACGCGTTCGACACCGAAGTTGCGCGCCTCCTCCTGCGCCTTGAAGCGCGCGATGTCCTCGGCGGCTGGGCGGTTCGCGTCGGTCGGCTCCGGCACCGGCTGTTCGCTGGCCATCACGCGCAGGTGCTTGTCGCGGGTGGGGCCCTGCAGCGCTTCGGTCAGGCGGCGCGCGAACTCCTTGGGGTCGTCGGTGTCGAGCGCGCGGCGTTGCACCGGGTCGCGCAGTGCGGCCTCGACCTTCTTCGCCACGTCAGGGAAGACGTAGCGTTCGTTCATCGCGGCGATCACGTTGTCGACCACGCGCTCACGCGTGCCCGCGTCGAGTACAGGCTGGGCCCGGGCCAGCGTGGCCGCGAGCAGCAGGGCGGGAATCAGCAGGCGCTTCATGGCTTCGATTTTCCGGCAGCCGTCGCCGACGTTGTCGGCGTTCTGACTTGCCAATGGCGGCGTTTCACTGCGTATAGTTCGGCAATGGACAAGATCGACCACGCTATCCTCAGTCGACTCGCGCACGACGGCCGTGCCAGCTTCCGCGAACTGGCCGACGCGGTGCACCTGTCGCCCAACGCGGTGGCCGAGCGCTTCCGACGCCTGGTGGCCGGCGGCACGATCCGCCACATCCGCGCCACGCTCGATCCGGCCGCCTTCGGCCGCACGGTCGAGGCGGTGATCGAAGTCAAGCTCAATGCCGAGCAGCCGGCCGCAGCGTTCGAGGCCTCGTTGCGCCACCTGCCGCAGCTGGTCAGCGCCACGCTGATGACCGGCTCGTACGACTACGCGGTGCGTGTGGCCTGCGTCGACCGCGACGACCTCGTCGCGGTCACGGAGACGCTGCGCCGCCAGGGCGTGCGCGAGACCTACACGCGTCTCGTGCTGCGCGAGCTGCAGCTGGGCGGCGCCTGAACCGCTATTCCGGCTTGATGCCCGCGTCCTGCACCAGCTTGCGGAACAACTCGTGGTCGTCGTTCATCGCCTTGGCGAAGTCCGCCGCACTCGAGCCGACGCGCACGACGCCGCGCTCGCGCAGCTTGGCCTCGGTGGCGTTCTGGCGCAGGAAAGCCTGGATCTCGTCGGACAGCTTGGTCACGATCGCCGGCGGCGTGCCGGCGGGCGCGACGACGCCGTGCCAGGGTCTGACATCGAAGCCCGGCACCGTGTCCTTGATCGGCGCCAGGTCGGGCGCAAAGAACGCGCGCTCGGCCGTCGACACGCCGAGCGCGCGCAGCTTGCCGGTCTGCACATGCGGCCACGAGGTCGCCGCGGCGTCCATCGCCGCGACGACCTGCCCGCTCAGCAGGTCGGTCAGCATCGGCGCCGAACCCTTGTACGGCACGTGGATCGCGGTGGTGCCGGTCTTCTGCAGCAGCAACTCCATGCCGACGTGCAGCGACGAGCCCGAGCCCGACGAGCCATAGGGCACCTTGCCCGGGTTGGCCTTCAGGTAGGCGATGAACTCGCCCAGCGTCCTGGCCGGCACCTTCTCGGCGTTGACGACCAGGACCAGCGGTGTGACGCCGACCATCGACACGGCGGCGAAGTCCTTGACCGCCTGGTACGGGAAACCGCCCGGCCGCACCGCCGGGTTGATCGCGTTGGCGGCGATGTTGCCCATGCCGATGGTGTAGCCGTCGGGCGCGGCCTTGGCCACCGCGTCCATGCCCAGGCTCGAACCCGCGCCCGGGCGGTTCTCCACCACCACCGGCTGGCCCCACTTGGCCTGCAGGTGCTCGGCGACCATGCGCGACATCGCGTCGGCGGCGCCGCCCGGCGGCACCGGCACGATGAACTTGATCGGCTTGCTCGGGTAGTCGCTTTGCGCCACGGCCACGAGCGCCGTGCCGGCCAGGCAGGCGGCCACAGCGGCGCGCAGGAGGGTTCGCTTCGTCGTCATCATGTCTCCTTGTGGTGTGTCATGCCGCCGCCCAGGCGGATTGCAGTTCGCGCGCGCGCCGACCCAGCTCGGCCGCGTCGAGGCCCGGCGTGTACAGCGACGAGCCGATGCCCGCGCCCCGCACGCCCGCGGCCTTGAACGCCGCGAGGTTGGCCCGGCCCACGCCGCCCACCGCGAACAGCGGCGTGCCCGCGGGCAGCACCGAGCGCCAGGCCCTGACCACCGGCGGGCCCAGCAGCTCGGCCGGGAACATCTTCAGCGTGTCGGCGCCCGCGGCCAGCGCCGCGAAGGCCTCGGTGGGCGTCGCGACGCCCGGCATCGTGGCCAGGCCACGCGCCTTCGCACGCGCCACCACGGCGGCATCGAAATTCGGCGCCAGCACGAGGCGGGCGCCGGCATCGGCGACGCGGTCGACGTCGTGCGGCGTCAACACGGTGCCCGCGCCGATCAGCGCGTCGGCACCGTAGGCCCGCGCCAGGCGCTCGATGCTCGTGAACGGGTCGGGCGAGTTGAGCGGCACCTCGATGACCCGGAAACCGGCCTCGCGCAACACACCGCCGAGCGCGAGCACCTCGTCCGGACGCACGCCGCGCAGGATGGCGACCAGGCCTTCGAGCACGACCGCGCTCATCGCGCACGCTCCGTCAGCAACCCGGCCGCCTCGGCGACGCGCCACTGCCCCTGCGTCGTCGCCTCGTCGGGCGCCCTGGTCGCCTGGATACCGGCGCAGGCCAAGGCCGCGGCGTAGCGTGCGCACAGCGCGTCGTCGCCGATCAACGTCAGCTCACGCGGCTTGGCGCGCCGCGTCGCGCTGCCGATCTCGATGCCGATCAACAGCCCCGACAGGAAGTCGGGCAGCGCCTCGGGCGCCAGTTCGCCCATCAGGCCCGCGGTGCGCGCGGCGAACAGCACATGCGTCGCATTGCCGTGCTCGGCCAGGCCCAGGCGCGTGCCGCGCTGGAAGGCGGCCTCGCTCAGCGGTGCGCCCTGCTCGAAGCGCATCAACCGGCCCAGGATGCCGTGCTTCGTGCACAGGCCGAAGAGCTCGCCGGTCATGTAGGTCTGGAACGACGCGATCTCCCCCGCCGCGCCGAGCCAGGCCCATTTGGCGTGCGTGCCCGGCAGCACGGCCACGCTGCCGGGCGCCAGGCCCGCGCCCCAGAGTTGCGTCTCCTCGCCGCGCATCACATCGTGCTGGCCGTCGGTGCCGACGCAGCGCAGGCCGGGCACGATATGCAGCGAGGCGCCACCGTCCAGCGCCACCCGCTCGAGCCGCGCGGCCGCCTGCTCCAGGCCTGCCGGGCAGGCGACGTAGGGCGCCTCCTGCCAGCCCTGGCGGCTGCCGATCATGCCGCTGGCGATCAGCGGCGCGCGGCCGTCGACCCAGTCGCCGCACAGCGCGCGCAGCGCAGTCTCGAAGCGTCGCTCCTGCACCGCCATCACGCCGCCCGCTGCGGCGCGCGACTCGAGCACCGCGCCGCCGTCGCCGAGCCGGTAGGCGCGCAGGTTGGAGGTGCCCCAGTCGAGGGCCACCAGGCGGGTGGTGGGGTCGTCGATGCGCCCGTGGTTCATGCCGTCCTTCCCTTCGCGACCGCGTGAGCCCACAGCGAGGGTGCCGGCTCGACGCCCAGGCCCGGCCCCGCGGGCAGCACGAAGGCGCCGCGCTCGCAGCGCATCGTCGTGTGCACGTGGGCGAGGTTGCGGTCGAACACCGAATGCTGGTACTCGTGCAGCGGCGGCTCGGGCAGCGCCGCGGCCGCGTGCAGGCTCGCCGCCTGGAAGATGCCCAGGCCCACCGTGGCGTGCGGCATCACCTGCACGCCATGCGCCTGGGCCAGGCGCGCGATCTGCAGCCAGGCCGTGACGCCGGTGTGCGCCACCTCGGGTTGCACGATGGCCATCGCGCGGCGCTCGAAGCGCGGCTGCGCCTCGTGCACGTTGTGCCACTCCTCGCCCAGCGCCACCGGCACGCGCACCGCAGCGGCGACCTCGGCCGCGCCGGCGACGTCCTCGGGCGCGCAGGGAGCCTCGACGAACAGCGGTTGCCACTCGGCCAGGCGTTCGACGAGCGCGATCGCCTCGGCGGCGCTGAACTTCCAGTGCAGGTCGACCGCGATGCGCACCTGCGGGCCCAGGGCCTGGCGCAGCGCGCGCATCTCCTCGACGATGCCCTCGTGCGACACCACGGCGGCGAACTTGATCGCGCCGAAGCCGCGCGCGACCAGCTGCTGCGCCAGTTCGACGCGCGCCTGCAGGGTCGGCGCCGGCAGCCCCGACGCGTAGGCGGCGACGCGCTCGCGGCGCACGCCGCCGAGCAACTGCGCCAGCGGCTGGCCCTGCGCGCGCGCATGCACGTCCCACAATCCGATGTCGAGGGCGGCCATCGCGTCGCCCCACAGGCCGCCCGAGCCGCCGCGCACGCGCATCAGGTCGTACAGCTCACCCTGGATCGATTCCACGTCGCCCGCATCGCGGCCGAGCAGGCGCGGCCCGAGCACGTCGTCGATGATCTCGGTCACCGCGGCCGGGGCTACCAGGCCGTACGTCTCGCCGTAGCCAACCGTGCCGTCGGCGGTGGTCAGCCGCACCAGCACCGAGCGGTCGACGGTCGGGTAGATCGTGCGGTTGCCGCGCCGCACCACGTAGCCGCGCGCGTCGACCTGCTCGTCGGGGCCGAGCGGGCCCAGGTAGGGCGTGTCGCGCGGCAGCGTGACGATGAAGGTCTCGACGCACTGGATGCGCGCGTGGTTCATCGCGGCAGATTCTCCGGCGCGAGCAGCAGGTCCGCCAGGTCGGCCATGAAGGCGTCGACGTCGGCGCGGTCCAGCGCGTCCAGGCGCGGGCCGGCGGCGCGCTGCGCGTCGCATTCGATCAGGCCGCGCGAGCGCAGCACATGCTTGGTGAGCGACCAGCGGAACACCGCCTGCACGTTGAGCACCGGCAGCATGCGCGAGAAGATGCGCCGCACCAGCGCCGCGTCGCCCGCGCGATGGGCGCGCCACAGCGCCACGTGCACCTCGGCCAGTTCGATCGCGGGCATCGTGCCGGCCGCGCCGCGCCGCATCTCGTCGGTGATGTAGCGCCCGCCGGCGCCGCCGAATACACCCCGCAGGCTGGCCGGCGCCGCGGCGCGGATCGCGGACAGGCGCTGGCCGCTCGGCAGCGTCTCCTCCTTCACGTAACACACGGCCGGCACCGCGGCCAGCACCTCGAGCACGGCAATAGGCTCGAGTCCGGCGCCCACCGGCGGCGGTACGTTCTGCAGCATCAGCGCCGCGCCGGGCACCGCGTCGGCGACAGCAGCGAAGTACTCGATCTGCTGCGCCGCCTGCGGCCGGTCGGGCGGCACGGCCACCATCAACGCCGCTGCGCCGCCCGCCACGGCGGCGCGCGCGAACTCGACGGTCGAGGCAAGGACACCGCTCGACGCGCCAGCGATCACCGGGACGCGGCCGGCCACTTCGGCCAGCACCGCGGCGCCGAGCCCGAGGCGCTCGTCGCGCGAGAGCTGGCCGACCTCGCTGGCCACGCCGGGGTAGGTGATGCCGTCGACGCCGCACGCGAGCAGGTAGCGCACCAGGCGGCGCAGGCCCGCCTCGTCGGGGCGGCCGCCGGCATCGAAGGGCGTGGGCAGGACCGGGAACACGCCGGTCAGCGTGAACGTGGACAGCATCGAGTTCCGATCAATGGAACTTCAGTGTAGCCCATGCGTCGAGGCGGCTCGGTACAGGGCTTACCCGAAGGCCATGCCTGCCTACAATCGTGGCCATCTTGGCCAGAGCGTCTCATTCAACGGAACCGGGCCTCGGCGTGCTGGAAAAGGCGATGACGCTGCTGAACATCGCCTCGGACGCGCGCCGTCCGCTCACCTTCACCGAGCTGCTGCATGCCTCGGCGCTGCCCAAGGCCACGCTGCACCGCATCCTGAACACCCTGGTGCGCGAAGGCCTGCTGCGCCACGACGCGCGCAACCGCACTTTCCAGCTCGGCTTTCGTCTGCTCGAGCTGGCGCACGAGGTGTGGAGCGACTTCGACCTGCGCGTGGCGGCCCAGGACGAATTGCTGCGCCTGCGCGACGAGCTCGGCGAGAGCGTGGCGCTGGTGGTGCCGGACGGTGCGCATGCGGTGGTGGTGGCGCACGAGGCTGCGGCGCGCGAGGCGCCACCCGACTCGGCCGTGGGAGCGCGCGTGGCGCTGGCCGACAGCGCCGCGGGGCGCGCGATCCTGGCCGGGCTGGACCCGTCGCGCCAG